>NZ_JBQLIC010000007.1:0-181632 GCF_056034385.1 Marinococcus sp. LNHM3E3-2.2 | reverse complement strand
TTCATCATTTCAACTTCCTCATCGGTAAACAGCTTCTGGAGCATGAGGTAGCCGTTCTCGTCGTAAAAGTCCAGTTCTTCCTTTTGCAGCGGGCCGTCAAAATCCGAACCGCCGTGAACAACAGGGTCCTTCCGGTCCATGATTTCCTTATGATCGCCCTGTCTGGATGGATACTTATCGATTGCCATTTTCAAGTCCTCCTAAAAATTTTTAAAATACAGAATGAGTGCGGGCTGTAGAATCCCGCTTTAAAGTGGATGTGGAAAAAATAATGATTCTTTTTGTGCACCGGCTTCATGCCTGGTTGCATATAGAACAAAAGATGAAAATAATGCATAGCGAAAACAAAAGAACAATAAGCCCGGGAGAGGAGTAAATCGGCTTTTGCACGCAAAAAAGCCAGAAAAGAGACAGGTCTTTTCTGGCTTATGTTTTAGGCGCTATTGTCCAAACATTTCCACCATGCATATATTTTTTTACCCCTCAATCTATCGGGGACACTTAAACTGTTCCCGCTCACAAAAGGAATAAACATAAATTTTCAAAAAAAAGCAGCGGCAATTTTTGCCTGCTGCTTTTAAAAGCTTTAATTTTAAGAACGGACCACCATGACACTGCAGGGTGCCGCTTTTGCAATGTGCTCGGATACACTGCCCATGAATATTTTTTCTACAGCGTTTAAGCCGGTCGCCCCGGTAACTATTAAATCCACATGGTATTTCGGTACGATATCACGAATGATTTTCGTTTTGGGAGATCCGTATAAAAGCTCTACAGTTACATCTGTGATGCCTGCTTCTTCTGCCTGTTTTTTGTATTTTGCCAGCAGTTCATTGGCATCCTCCTGTACTTTTTCAATAATGGAAGGAGCGTAACTGCTCATCGGCTGATAGGCGTTTTTATTAATCACCCTCGCAATTATAAGCTGGGCTTCCTGCGCTTTAGCAATAGGGAGAGCGGTCTCAAAAGCATATTCAGCCTGCTCGGATCCGTCGACAGCCACTAATACAACGTTCATTGTGTGCATAGAACAACCTCCTAATATAGTGAATTAGCAGGGGTATCCTGCCTGAAACCTAAAGCTGGAAAGAGGAAATAGGACAAATGCAGTTCGTTTTATGCCGCTCTTTGATGAGTTATATTCTATATTCATTGTACATGATATTTTTGACATTTACGACGCCAATAAATGAATAATTAGTGAAATAGTCATGAAAATTAAGAAAATTCATTGAAAAATTCCTTAAATCAGTGAATTTGTGTATTATTTGCAAGATAATTCGGGTAAATCAAACCAAAGGCTGCTTCACATTAGTTCTTTGATCCTAATACTATTTCCAAGAGTTTTTTTGGAACTAACTGTTGTTGGAAGGCCTTATATGTTAAAGTTTCGTTAATTCGTTTCCCTAAGCAAAGAAAGGAGGAAGGCATCATGAGTGAAAAAGAGAAAAAATTTAAATTTCTCAACAGTATCTTTTTCATTTCTTTTATCATTATTTTTGTATTTGCATTGTGGGGGGCATTAGCACCACAGGCCCTGCAGGCACAAGCCGAATTTACATACGGCTTTATTGCTGATACGTTCGGCTGGTTCTATTTACTGTTTGTGCTTTTTCTGATCTTATTTAACTTTTATATGGCGTTTAGTAAGTACGGGCGTGTCAGACTCGGGGGCGACGATGCCCGGCCGAAATACCCTTTTTTCACCTGGATCGCGATGCTTTTCAGCTGTGGATTTGGTGTAAGTATCGTTTTCTGGGGTGTGGCAGAACCGATGACCCACTTTCAGACTCCCCCTCCCTGGACGAGCGTAGATCCCGGGACACCGGAAGCGGCAAGGGAAGCAATGTGGAACGCATTTTTTAACAACGGCATCCACCAGTGGGCGTCATTTACATTTGTGGGACTTGCGATTTCCTACTTTTTATACCGTCAGGAAGAGCGGAGTCTTATCAGTGACACAATGAACGGTGTTATCGGGGACGGCACCCGCCCGCTCCGCAAAGGCTTCCGTAATGGCGTGGACATCATTGCTGTTATCGCTACAGTAATGGGGGTGGCTACTACGCTTGGTTTGAGTGTTCTGCAGATCAGCGGGGGCCTCAATAGTGTGTTCAGTATTCCTGCCAGCTCGACGACTCAGTTTACTATTGTAGCCGTCATGTTTGTAGCTTTTATGGTTTCGACCATCTCTGGTCTGGACCGTGGAATAAAATATTTGAGTAATGTAAACCTCGGTCTGGCTTTGTTTTTAATGATAGCTGTATTGTTTATCGGTCCTACAGGCTTTATTTTTGAAACAATTACCATGGGTCTCGGTGATTATGTTCAAAACTTCTTCCAGGCAAGTCTGCGTATGGAAAACTATACAGACGGCACCTGGGTGCAGGACTGGCCGATTTATTACTGGGCCTGGACGATTGCCTGGTCTCCATTTGTAGGGATGTTCGTAGCCCGTATTTCTAAAGGGCGCACGCTCCGGGAATTCGTCCTTGGCGTTATGGTTGCTCCGCCGTTTATCGGGATGATCTGGATTGGTATTTTCGGCGGCACTGCGATCAACCTGGATTTATTCCACGGCACAGATATAGCGGGCATTGTTGCGGAGGATACGACACGGGCCATGTTTGCCATGCTCGATAACATACCGCTTGGCACTCTGCTCTCCATACTGTCGATATGCCTGCTGTTTACATTCCTGGTAACCTCAGCAGACTCTGCCACATTTGTGCTGGGCATGATGACATCCAACGGGGATACGAACCCATCAATGCTCTTAAAAGTAATCTGGGGCGCATTGATCGCCGGTTTGGCTACTGTACTGATTATCAGTGCCGGTCTTGACGGACTGCAGACAGTTTCTCTTATCGGGGCCCTGCCATTCTCTATTGTCCTGTTCATCTCCGCTATTTCCTTACTGAAATCCGTACGAAAGGATTACAAGGAAACGAGACTTCGGGAGGAAGAAGAGCGCCGGCAGCGGATCCGGGAGGATATCGAAAACTCTTAATCAAAGCACAAACGAAAGCACCCCCGCTAGCTGCGGAGGTGCTTTTTTTCGTTTAGGATAAGATTCCCCGGATTTTTTGATTAATGTCTCCGTGTACTACGCCTCCGTGATAACAAATTACGGTCGTCATATCGAAATCGAGCAGTTTTTCTAGAGAACGGTGGGCTTGTTCCATGTCTGGCGTAACTTCTGCCCGGGGTCCGAAAAGCTCGCCGTCTTCAGCAGTCAAAGCATCGCCGGCAATAAGCGTATGGCTGTTTTCGTGATACAGGCTGATATGCCCGGGAGCATGTCCGGGCGTATGCACTGCGGTCAGCCCCGCCACAGGTTTATCTCCCTCTTCCATAGTTTCATTGATGAGCGAGGGTTCATTCTTATCGAGCATATAACCAACCCGGTCCCTCTTTTCCTCCGGAAGGGTGTCGATCAGGTTTGCTTTGGCATTACTGCTGAATTTAATCAACGGTTCTTCCCCGTCTACGTACGGTTTGTCTTCAGAATGCATGAGGACACGCAGGTTGGGATGGTCGTGAAGAATTTCCGGGAGGCTCCCGATGTGATCAATGTCCTGATGGGTTAAAATAACAGTATCAAGGTGATCGGGGTTTAAATTTTCCTGTCGTATCAATTCGTATATTTCTTCTTCGTATCCGGGCATGCCTGTGTCAAAGAGAATCAGGTGGCCATCGTTATTTATGAGGGTTAAGTGTAATACCATGGTATCCTTTCCACGGGGCACGGAAAGCTCGAGTACGTGAATGGTTTCTGTAAGCTTCATAGCGGCCGAAGCACTTGGCTCCGGTTCACCTCCTTGTATTATATTGAACCTAAAAGAAATATTCCTCATTTTCTTTTATCTATAACATGTGCATAATAGAAAAATATGTGCATTTGGAAAAAGGCGAAAGTATGATACTGTATCTTTGGCCTTATTTCTAAGACAGTGCAGAGGAAGGAGGAGTATCAATGGCTTCGAAAAAAAACAAACATTCGCCGGACAGCTATACACTCGGGCTGATAGCCGCCCCGGAGCTGCCGAAGGAAATTTGCGACGAGATGGCAGAAGAACTGCCGGATTTGCTCAAAAACTATGTAGATGACCGGAGAAGCTGGGAAGTGGAAGTGATTCTTGATCCTTTTGCCGGGGTGATAGAAAAATCAGAGCCTGTGATTGAGGAAGCACAAAAACATAAACAAAAGAATGAATGGGATTATGCTCTCTGCTTTACGGACCTTCCAATTATAGACGGCAAAAAACTGGTGATAGCTGATGCCAGTTCAGACCGGGAGATTGGCCTTATTTCCCTGCCCTCTCTAGGGGCAATGCCAATGAGAAAGCGTGTCCGTGAGGCAATGATGCAGCTTGTAAATGAAATGCACCATGGAAGCCTGGAGGAAGACCGCGAACGGCAGAATGAGCGTATCGCAGAAAATCAGGAGCAGCTTGAGGATCATGAAGAAGAACATTCCTATCAGGTCCGGGGAAGAGGATCGAGAGAGCTGATGGGCAGCCGTTTGTATGAGCGCTTTTCCCCAATTAAACGGACGGTGTATTCTAATGAAGAAGAAAGCCAGCATGTCCGCTTCTACGCTAACCTGAATATGAGAGGGCGCACGAGGCTGCTTTCCGGCATGGTGCTGGCAAACCGGCCCTGGACGATTTTTCCGGCCTTTAAGCGTGTGATTGCTTTAGCTTTTGCTACCGGAGCTTATGGGCTGATTTTTCCTAGTTTCTGGATGCTGAGCGACACCTATGGCTTTTGGCGCTTTCTTGCTGTTATGTTTACGGCCATGGTGGCTATGACTGTATGGTTTATTGCTGCCCATGGTTTGTGGGAAAAAGAGTCAAAGGCAGAATCTAAATTTTTAGTCCGTTCCTACAATAAAGCTACAGCTTCTACCATCGGAATTGCCATTATTCATTATTATATTATTCTATTTTTGATGTTTTTAGTTGTTTCTCTGCTGTTTATTCCAGGCTCTCAGCTGGCACTGAATTTACAGGGGGCCGTAACATTTGCGACGTACCTGAAAATATCCTGGCTTGCCTGCACGATAGCTACGCTTGGAGGCGCTCTTGGGGCAGGGCTTGAAAGTGAAGAAACGGTGCTCAAAGCGACCTACGGCTACCGTCAGCGTATTCGCAATGAACGTGCGAAATCGGAAAAACGTGAGGAATCTTCCTCTTAAAAAAGACGCAGGAAGGCGTCTATGCCTTTATCGTGGAATTACAATGCCTCTTTCTGTGCCTATGACTTTTCTTCCCGTATTACAGCAAAAAACAGCCGGATACGCCGTCAGTGGAAATTATTATTCCTTGAAGAGAAGTGGTAAAATGATGACAGACCTGTCATTTGCCGCCATTATAGGAACAATAATCTTGCCTCACTGATAAAGGGTGATTACGATGTCCAGGCAGTATTCTATTTACACCGTAATGGGATCGCTAGCTGTTTTTGCCGCTGTGCTAGGCTTCTTAGTCTACAATGTGCACGAACGAAGCCAGATAGCCGAGCAGGAAGCAGAAAAAAAACAACAGGCTGCAGAAGAAGAGACAGAACAGGAAGCAGAGGCACCTGAACAGGAGCCGGAAGAAGAAAGAGTCGCCTCGAGCGAAGTGCCTGAGGTGGAAAATGAAGAACTGCTTGAACGGGCCGTTCATGCAGAAGCCAAAGATGAATCTTTTGAAGGCATGGTGGCCGTGGCAAGTGTTATTTTGAACCGCATTGAATCTGAAACCTTCCCAGACGATGTCGAAAGTGTCATTTACGAAGAAAATCAATTCCAGGTAGTAGCTAACGGAAGCATAGAAGAATCCCCTTCCGAGCGTGCAGAAGAAGCAACGGAAGAGGCTCTGAATGGATCGGAGCCGGTAGGGGATTCATTGTTTTTCTGGAGTGAAGATGTGCCGAAAGACAACTGGCTCTGGGAAACGAAGACAGTTGATTATGAAATCGGCGGACATGTTTTTTCAGAAGACGTTTAAGTAGGACCAGCGGTGACAAACCGCTGGTTTTTTTGTTTTATATTTGGTTAAAAACATGCTTACAGGAGAGCTGGGTAAGGAATATATTAGAAGGCAGGCATAATAGTGAAGGGGAGAACGAGATGAAATTTTCGATATGCAGCTGGATCTTTGGAGACCAGCCAATTGAACAGACAATGCGTGACGCAGCTTCCATAGGGTACGATGAAATTGAAATTCACGCGAAGGACTATAACTGGGAGGAATTAATCCAGCAGGCGGAAGCCCTCGGGATCCGTATCCGGGGCCTGTGTGCGGATGCAGGATGGCCGCGGAAAGAAACAGATTTATCACAGATTGATCCAACTATGCGAAAAACAGCTGTAAATTATTTTAAAGAACAGATTAGCCGGGCGTACCGGGCCGGTGCAGAATATATGGTGCTTTCCCCGTGTGCCCCGGGCAAATCAGTGCCGGAAGGAAACGGCAAGGAAGAATGGGAAGCAGCCGTTTTATCACTTCAGGAAATAGCTCCCTATGCAGAAGAAAGAAACATTGCTCTGGTCATTGAGCCGTTAAATCGTTACGAAAGTTGTATCATTAATACCGGATGGCAGGCGCTTATGCTCGTGGAAGAAACCGGACATCCATTTGTGACGACGATGCTCGATACTTTTCACATGAACATTGAGGAGAGCAGCATGAAGAAGCCTTTTCATCATCTGGGCCCAGCCCTCAGCCATATACATGTGGCAGATACTAATCGGCAGGGCCTCGGGTACGGAAGACTTCCCTGGGAGGCGATCGCTGAGGCTATTAAAGAAACTGGGTACGATGGAACGATTACAGTAGAATGCCTGGCACCGGAATTGAATGTATTTCCTTCAGAAGAAAAAAAGTCCAGAATAGATTGTGTTAATGAATATGCCGAAAAGTCGCTTGAAAAACTGCAGTATCTTTTCCAGTCATAATAGAACGAAAGAAGAATATATCCACCTCTTAAGCCTGGTGCTCACTCGCAAAGCGCTAGCTCGAGTGATTAAAAGAGCGTTTATGTAAATGCGTTTTAAGGAAATAGAGGGATAGCCCAGCATTAACTGAATAAAAAAAGGCAGCAATCGCGGGAGTAAGCCTTGCGGTAAGCCAGGAAAAGAGATACGTCTTTCCCTGGCTTTTTGCGTTTTATAAACCGGCTTCAGAAAGGAGGAGAACATGAAACACATTAAAGCATTAACCGGAAAAGGAGTGATGACGGCGGCTCTGTTATTTTTGGTGCTCGGTATCGCAAACGGGGTCTCTGTATGGAGTGTGCTGGTGCTCACTATTATTATCGGCGCAATCAGCTATCCGTTCGGTGATCTAATGCTGCTCCCCCGTGTAAAAAGCCTGATCGCAGCGATTGGGGATGCCGTTCTTGTGTTTGTGATTATTTTAATTGCAGGTGCTGTAATTTCCTTTTCAGGCCCGGTGCTGCTTGCAGCAATAACAGCCGCTGTGCTGATGGGAACAGCAGAATATATGTTTCATTTTTATCTGGGCACGCACGTGCTTTTTTCGAGCAATCGTGTGAAAACAGATATGTAACGTAGGAGGCTTAGTCATGTCAGAAAAAAACGAAGCTATGCTTCGGAGAAACCAGGCGAATTACGCCGGAAGAAACTTGTTATCCGGTTTTCTTTTCGGTCTCGGGCTCATCGCTTTTATAGATGAAGCCGTTTTTCATCAGCTTCTGAACTGGCATCATTTTTATGATTTATCGACCACGGCTGTCGGGATCGTTTCAGATGGTTTTTTTCACGCATTCAGCTGGTTTGCTACAGTAGCTGCCCTGTTTATGTTTGCTGATCTCCGGCGCCGGCAGAGCTTCTGGCTGCGCCGGTGGATCGGGGGGATGTTAACCGGAGTCGGCTTCTTTCAGCTGTATGACGGGATCGTTCATCATAAGTGGATGGGCATCCATCAAATAAGATACGGGGTAGATATTCTGCCATATGATCTGGTGTGGAACATCAGCGCGTTCGTACTGCTTGTTGCCGGGATAATCGTATGGAGACAAACTTCGCGGATAAAAAAGCAAAGAGCAGCTGTATAAACTGATGATTACTTCACATTATTTTGCAGAAGGCGTGCTTGCAGCCCCTTTTGTCGTTGTCTGTCTCTTGTATCTTGCTGCGGCCTTTCGTGACACTGGATGGCCGGTATACCGCATTGGGCTGTTTGCTGCCGGTACAGCGTCGGCAGTCATTTCGGTGCTTGGGCCGATTCCCCGGATGGCTCATGATTCCTTTGTCATTCATATGACCGGCCATTTGCTGCTTGGTATGCTGGCCCCGCTTTGTATGGTGCTCTCGGCGCCGGTGACGCTTGCTCTCCGAACTCTCCCAGTGCCTTCAGCGAAAAAGCTGTCTAAATTATTGCGGAGCCGCTTTGTGGCGATAGTATCTCATCCGGTGACGGCTTCGGTGTTAAATATTGGCGGCCTATGGCTTTTGTATACGACTGGATTGTACGCTTTGATGCATGAGTCCGTGCTCGTTTATACCACTGTTCATATTCATATTTTCTTAGCGGGATATGTGTTTACAGCTTCTATTATTTATATCGATCCGGCCCCGCACCGGTATTCTTTTCTGTTTCGGTCCGGGGTGCTTGTAACAGCCCTTGCAGGCCACGGTATTTTGTCCAAGTATTTATATACATCTCCGCCGCCCGGAATTGGTCAGGAAGCTGCTCGGGCAGGTTCGATGCTGATGTATTACGGGGGCGATGCGGTGGATATTGCCATTATGGTGATTCTCTGCTGGCACTGGTATAAAGCGGCCCGTCCCAAGCAGCAAGAAGCACGGGCAGCCTGAATAACTATAAGGAGGAACTGCAATGACTAACAATAAACATGTCCCTTTATATCCGAATTCTTTATGGCTTAAGGAAAGCGAAACTACACACATGCCTGCACATAGTGGAGAAGACACGGCTGAAGTGACTATCACAGGAGCCGGGGCAGCCGGTATCACAGCAGCCTACTATTTAGCAAAGGCCGGAACGAAGGTGGTGCTGCTGGAAGCGGGCAGGGTGCTCGAAGGTACAACCGGGAATACAACGGCAAAAATATCCTCCCAGCACGGAATGGTGTACGATGAGCTGATTCAGAATCACGGCCGGGAAAAAACCAGCCAGTACTTTGAAGCTAACGAACAGGCGATCAGCGATATGCGCAAGCGGGTTACTGAGCTTAATATTGACTGTGAATGGGAAGAGCGGGACGCTTTTATTTATACGAAAAGCGAGCAGCAGAAAAAAGTGATGGAGAAGGAAGCGGAGGCGTACCGGTTATTAAATGTAAACGGCGGTGATGCTTCTGACGAACATGATCTTCCGTACGCTGTCGAGCGGGCTCTCGTTATCCGCGATCAGGCTCAGTTTCAGCCAGTGCATTATTACCGGGTCCTTCTTGAAGAGGTAGTCCGCCTTGGCGGGCGTGTGTACGAGAATACACGTGCAGCTGATGTGAATAAAGCCAATGGGAAAGTAGTGGTCAATACAAACAACGACAGCACGGTTACCAGTGACTACCTTTTGGTAACAAGTCATTTCCCTTTTAACGACGGTATGGGAAAATACTACAGTCGTCTGCATGTGGAGCGTTCCTACATCATAGGGGCAAAAGTTCAGACAATGCCAAAGCATATGTATATCAGTGTAGATTCCCCTTCGCGGTCGCTTCGTACAGCAAAGGATGAAAACGGGGAGAAACTGCTTTTAATTGGCGGGGAAGGACACACGTCCGGAAAAAATGAAACGAATACGTTCGAACGGTATGAAGCACTGCGCAGCTTTGGTGAAGAGTACTTCGGTCTGCAGACGGTCCCTTACCGCTGGTCGGCTCAGGATATGATCACTCTGGATAAAATGCCCTATGTGGGCCCAATGACATCCGGGGAAGAACAGATTTTTACTGCCACCGGATTTATGAAGTGGGGCATGAGTAACAGTGAAGCAGCAGGGAAGATGCTCGCCGATTATGTACTCGGTAATGAAAATGTGTATAAGGAGGCTTTTGATCCAACACGTTCCGAGTTGAAAAAGAAAAACATTCAATCCTTTGCTTCCGAAAACATGGACGTAGGAAAAGAAATGATTAAAGGAAAGGCCAACAGAGGGGATAAAGAAAAGAACCTGGAAAATGATGAAGGAGCTTTAATTAATACAGAAGACGGAAAGGCGGGCGCTTACAGGGACGAAACGGGCCGACTGTATGTTGTCGACACCACCTGTACGCATATGGGCTGCGATCTCTCCTGGAACAATGCAGAACGGAGCTGGGACTGTCCGTGCCATGGTTCGAGATTTTCCTACGACGGAGAAGTTATTGAAGGGCCGGCAGTAACGCCGCTGAAGCGTAAAACAGATCTTGAATAACAAAGAAGGCCCGGAGAAAAAATCTCCGGGCCTTCTTACTCGTATTACAGCTTAAATTTATCTACTTCAGCGTTCAACTGGCGGGCAAGATCGTTAAGGTTTTCCGAATTAGCGGAAACTTCCTCCATGGAGCTGCTCGTCTGCTGGACGGAAGCCGCTGTCTGTTCAACGCCGGCAGCAGATTCCTCGGATACTGAAGCTATTTCTTCAATAGAAGCGTTGATTTCCTGACTGCTTGAAGAGATGGCTGCCAGATTTTGAGTAACAGATTGAAGATTTTCTGCCATTTCCTGAATAGCAGTATTAATTGTATTAAAGGTTTCGCCAGTAGTCTGGATCTGGGTGGTGCCGATTTCCACTTCTTTATAGCCTGACTGCAGAGAGGCAGTGACGGAAGACGATTCGTTCTGGATTCCCTCCACGATGCCGGTAATGTCTGTGATAGAAGCAGAGACCTGCTCGGCCAGCTTCCGCACTTCATCAGCGACTACGGCGAAGCCGCGCCCCTGTTCGCCAGCCCGGGCAGCCTCAATGGCTGCATTTAAAGCAAGCAGGTTGGTCTGGTTAGCAATATCATTAATGACAGACACTAATTTTGAAATCTCCTGGGACTGTTTATCAAGTCCTTCCACTTTCACAGCGGCATTTTTCACGATAGCATCGATTTTTTCCATTTGATGAACCGAATTATCCATCAGCTCGCGACCTTCATTTGTAATAGACAAAATATGAGTCGAGGCATTGCGGACGTCTTCGCCCTTCGTATGGGCATCAGAAACATTTTCTGTAAAATCACTCATTAAGGAGGCAATGCTGCTGGCACTTGTGGCCTGGGATTCTGCCCCGGAAGCAAGCTCCTCCATTGTAACTGCCACCTGCTGGGATCCTGCTTTCACCTCGTTTGCAGAATGGGTTAAATTCTGACTCTGACCCGATACGTTCGCGGACATCGTTTTAATTTGTGCAAGCAGCTGGGCCATGTTGTCATTCATCTGGTTGGCAGCGAGTACGAGCTTGCCGGTTTCGTCGCGTGCGGTAGTCTGCATCGGATCCTGGCTCAAATCTCCATCTGCAATGGACTGCATCCGCTGCATAACCGCTTTAATCGGGGCAGAAATCGTGCGCGCCATAAAAAAGGCAATTGCCACTCCGGCAATGATAACCAGCAGGGAAACAATCGTGCCGGTGGTCATCATATTCCTGCCGCTTTCAAGCATTTCCTCACCTGCGGTGGTGATTAATCCTTCTCTCTCTGTGGCTAACTCTTCAAAGCCGCTCATAACCTCGCGGGCTAGCGGTTTGGCTTCTGTGTTTAAAATTTGTTTAGCTTCTTCTTCATTTCCTGCCTCATAGGCTGGAAAAACTTCTGAGGTAATAATCTGCTCCCATTCAATGCTTTGTTCCGTTAGTGCTTCTAATTCAGCGGATTCGAAATTGGCAAGCGTTTCCTCTTCCAGCGCAGCGCTCTCCTCGGTATATTCCATGAAGCTGCTTTTGAATTCCTCGTCGCCGAATAAAACGTACCCACGTGATAAAGCAACACGCTGGGCCATATTAAAAGCAAGCTTTTCGTCAGCGATTAACAGCGGAAGCTGCTCCTCAACGATACCTTCTGTTTCAGCATTCGCTTTACTGTTAGCGTAAAAATTATAGACCCCGAGTGCTGTTACCAGCACCACAAGTGACAAAAAACCGGTTAAGATTTTTGCGCGAAGACTTTTGAAGTTAAACCATTCCTTCATTCCATACACCCCTCTAAATTAATGTAGTAATACTTCCCCCTTGCGAAAAATACAGCTGCTGTTCTTTTGTTTCTGCTTTTTATGAGAATGATGGAATGGAAATATTAAGCAGATAAAAAGAATTAACTCTACAGACATTTATCGATATAAATTAGGCTGAAAAGTATAGGTCATTGTTACTGTAAAAATGAAGAAATTGTGAAGGGATTTTTCGGCGGAATAAGGCTTCCCGTATTTACTCGCTTAAGGGAAGTATATTTTCTTGATTTTGACGTTTGTTTTTATACATTGCCTGATCGGCTTTATGTAGGACGGCGGCGAAATCCTCCTGCTGATTCAGGGATTCGTAAGTTCCAACGCTGACGGTGATCGTAAAAGTGTTTTCCCCATCTGTATAGGGAACCCGGAGCTGCTGGTCTATCCGGCTTTGGGTCAGCTGTGTGCTTTTCCCGCTTTTTGTTCGGATTCTTTCCATAATGACAAACTCATCTCCGCCTAAACGATAAAGATGCTGTTCCGGAAAGCAGGCGCTGGCAATTCTGCTGGCAGTAAATTGAAGCACACGATCACCGGTCACATGGCCGTAAGTATCATTAACGGTTTTAAATTGATCAATGTCGATAAAATAAAGAAGATAAGGAAGTTCTGCATCGGAGGTTTTCTGAAAAAACTGCTGCAGGGCAACACGGTTGGGCAGCTTGGTTAAATCGTCGCGGCCAACCATTTCTTTGGTCGTTTCGAGGTGGGCGATAGTACGGTTCAAATCAGCATTTAAACGACCGATCATTCCGGTACTTTGAAAGGAGGCTCGGGCGCTCAGGTCTCCGTTTCGCACAGAGGTCAATACAGCCTGAAAGTGAAAAATGCATCTGCGTACAAAGCTGAAGAAAAGAAAATAATTCAAAAGCCCGAGTGCCACACCGGCTGTAATCGAAGCGATATAAAACATGTGTAAAAAAGAACCGGGTATGGGAATGACCATCGGAATAAGAACAGCAAAACCGACTCCTATGAAAATACCGAGAAACATATACAAAAAAAACATCACAAACAGATAATTTATTTTCATAAGAAACGCCCTTTCCAGCGGAAAAGTTGATTGCATTATAGAAGTTTAAATTAAGAAGCAGTACTTGCTATATATATCGTCACAATCCTAAAAAGTCTTATACTTAAAGCGGAAATCATTCATACAAACATTTTTCGGAGGCTTATCCTTTCATAAAATCTTTCGAAAATTTGTTTATTTTCTTCCCTAAAAAGGGAATTAGGTAAGAAGAATTTCCTAAAATGGTGAGGAGGTATCATGATGGCTTCAACGAAGGAAATATTAGGACAAGACGCGGATTACTTATTAAATCATGAAAGCAAGACGGTGCCGAAAGAAAACCTTTATGTGCCGGGGCCTGATTTTGTCGACCGGGTATACAAATCGACAGATCGTTCTCCGGTAGTTCTGCGCAACCTGCAGAGCCTGTTTGATCACGGACAGCTTGGCGGAACGGGTTATCTGTCCATTCTGCCGGTAGACCAGGGCATTGAGCATTCGGCAGGGGCTTCATTTGCTCCGAACCCGATGTATTTCGACCCGGAAAACATTGTGAAGCTTGCGATGGAAAGTAACTGTAATGCGGTAGCTTCAACGATCGGGGCACTTGGCTCGATTGCAAGAGATTATGCGCACAAAATCCCTTTCATTGCCAAAATTAACCACAATGAATTGTTAACGTATCCGGAAACACATGACCAAATCATGTTTGGATCTGTGGAACAGGCCTATAACATGGGGGCCGTAGCGGTTGGAGCGACGATTTATTTTGGTTCTGAGCAGAGTGACCGGCAGATCCAGGAAGTATCGAAGGCCTTCGAACGCGCTCACCAGCTCGGTCTTGGCACCATTCTCTGGGCCTATCTTCGTAACCCTGGCTTTAAAAAAGACGGCACCGATTATCACACCGCCTCCGATCTGACGAGTCAGGCGATCCATTTATCAGCAAGTCTGCAGGCTGATATTGTGAAACAAAAGATGCCGACCAACAACGGCGGCTACACCGCTGTCAGCTACGGCAAAACACATGACAAGGTTTATTCAGAGCTGACAAGTGACCATCCAATTGACCTGACCCGTTATCAGGTAATGAACTCGTTTATGGGACGGGCTGGCTTAATCAATTCCGGCGGCGGTTCTGCAGAATCGGATTTGGAGGATGCCGTAAAAACAGCGGTAATTAACAAGCGTGCCGGCGGCATGGGACTGATTATGGGACGCAAAGCGTTCCAGCGTCCGATGAAGGACGGTATAGAGATTATCCGCTCTGTGCAAAGCGTCTATGCGGATGAGTCGATTACTTTAGCATAAGAAGTAGAAAAAAGGGGAGAGCCTTCCCCTTTTTTTTATCTAATATATTCAGAAAATTTAAACATCGTATGCTGTGTCTCTGGCTACCTTTATAAACAGGAGGATTTTATATGCCGAAAAAACTGTTTGAAGTAGACCTCAATAAAACAATGGACCAGCAGACGACGCCGGGGCATAACCGCTGGCACCCGGATATTCCTGCCGCTTTTTCTGTAGAACCGGGAGAGACATTCCGTATGGAATGCCTGGACTGGACCGACGGGCAGATCAGCAACAATGATGACCCTTCGGATATAAAACATGTGAACCTCGATCGTGTGCACGTACTAAGCGGGCCGGTGCACGTGAATGGAGTGGAGGAGGGGGACCTGCTCGTTGTTGATATTTTGGATATCGGAACTTTTCACTCGCATGAATGGGGATTTAACGGTATTTTCGCCAAAGAAAACGGCGGAAGCTTTTTAGTGGACCATTATCCGGAAGCAGCCAAATCCATTTGGGATTTTGAAGGTATTTATGCGACTTCGAGACATGTTCCGAATGTAAAGTTTGCAGGCATCATTCATCCGGGGCTGATCGGCGTGGCTCCTTCACAGGATATGCTGATTGAATGGAACCGCAGGGAAAAGGAACTGGTGGATACAAATCCTGACCGGGTGCCGCCGCTTGCGAATCTTCCAACGAAGGATTCAGTTGTGCTTGGTGAACTCAAAGGTGAAGAGTTCGAACGGGTTGCCGCCGAAGGAGCAAGAACCGTCCCGCCCCGGGAAAATGGGGGAAACTGTGACATCAAGAACCTTTCGAAAGGATCAAGGGTATACTTTCCGGTGTTTGTAGATGGAGCGAAGCTGTCGGTGGGAGATCTTCATTTCTCGCAGGGAGATGGAGAAATTACGTTCTGCGGTGGCATTGAAATGCCCGGCTGGATTGACCTGAAAGTACACGTGATAAAGAACGGCATGGAAAAACACCGTATTAAGCGCAATCCTGTCTTTAAGCCAGGACCAGTCATGCCGCATTATAATGAATTTCTGGTTTTTGAAGGCGTGTCGGTGAACGAGTTCTCGGGAGCGCAGACCTACCTGGATGCTAACGTCGCTTACAGGAATGCGTGCCTGAATGCGATTGATTTTCTGAAAACACTCGGCTACACAGGCGAGCAGGCCTATATGCTCCTGGGTACTGCGCCGGTACAGGGCACTGTAGCAGGCGTCGTAGATATACCGAATGCCTGCTGCACGCTCGCCCTGCCTAAGGATATATTTTATAAAAATATTTTGCCGGAGCTTGATTAGTATGGCCCAATTCACCTTTGAATGCCGGACGTGCGGTACGTTTGAAAGCTGGATTGTCTCCAAAGGAGCCCGGGTCAGTGAAGCCCCGTGCCCTATGTGCGGGGCAGTGGCCGGAAGAGTCTTTCAGCCGGTGAACCTGTCAAAGATGGATACGAAAGTAAAATCGAGGATTGAAAACGGAATGCAGCCGAAAACAGTACAGCAAAAGGATTTGTCCGCAAAACAAAGGACCATACAGCGGACACCGCGCCCTTGGCAGGCAGGACATTAAAGAAGGAGACCCGGAACAAACGGGTCTCCTTTAACTATTTTTGAGTTACTGTTAATTTGAATTTTTGTCTTTTCCAGCTATGCCAATAATCGCTATGGTGGCCAGCATGACACCATAAACAATTGAAGAAGAAAGAAGAGGTTTTTTAGTGATTTTTAAAAATAAACGGTTGGGCTTGTCAGCTGAGTCCCTGGATTCCCGTTTATACATATCTCAGCCTCCTTTAGGATGTTTAAATAGTCTTACCCCGGAAAGGTTCGGTTTAATCACAAACAGAAGAAAGTTGGAAAACAGTTGTTGAAAACTGTGTCTTTTAAATGTCTTTCTTCGTGTAATCAATACTGTAATGATGAAAAAACAGTTGATTGTCGTTTTGGTACTTTGCCTGAAGTACCTTCTGAAGAGACTCGGGGAGAAAATATTTTTGGTGGTGAAGCATAAAGCTTGCCCGGCTCTGCAACAGCCTTCGGGATAGAGGCTTTCCTCTTTTTGTTGGAACAGGGGCTTCGGGATTAAACGGAGTTTTTAAAAAATAGTTCATCTTTCTGGCAGCCTTCACCTGCATGGTGCCGTAGCTCCGGTTTACTTTTGTATTGCTGTAGGAGGGTATTTTTTCAATCCCCATATACTGCAAAAGTCCTTTAATTTCCTGCATTTCATTTTGCCGGAACCGCTCGTACTGCATGAGATAATAGTTGTTTTTGCCAAACAATTGCGTGACACGCTCCATGTAGCTGAAATAATAGTAGCCGTCGAGTACTCCCAGCTGCTCCCACTCCTCAAACACGACGGCGGCCTGCTTGTAGCCGCCCTGGTGAATATACTGCACGTAAAGGGAAGTGAGGAGATCAAGCTGCCGCCGTACTCCAACAATAATATGCACGTCATAGCTTTTTTCAGGAAAAATCCGGCGGAGATCCTCTAAAATGGCGTAGTTGTCTTTGACCTTTTTTTTCGTGGACAATGGGTTGCCGGAGAGACCCTCGTACGAAATGAGGAGCGGTTTTCCCGTCTCCATCATTGACTCAAATTCGTTACGTAAATCACTGGTAGCTTTATCCGATAATTTTTTATGGCGTATTTTGTACAAATCCGGCTGTATATGCCCCCGGGAAAGATATGTAATTTGGTGCGTCAATTTAGGATAAATGCTTTTCTGCAGAAAAGTAGTAGCTGTTTTGTGATAACCTACATGAATGTAAATGGTCTTGCGCATCGCCCTGCCTCCTACGGTATGAATGCATCCATCATACCGAAATCCATAGGAGCAATCAAAGTAAAAGGACCAGTGAGTTTGGTCGCATATGCATTCACGGAGAAGGGTAAATTCTTCTTGAATTGCCCGGGAATCCCGAAAAAAGCTTTTAATTCCCCCCGATAAAGGTATAGAATTCGTATACATTGAAATTAGGACTACAGTACATGGCAAAAGGTCCCTGGTTCCTATTGAAAGCTTATTTTTCACAGCTGATAGACAGCCACAGGGCCAAGAACGAAGCATAGGGGGCCAGTATTATGGGGGATCAGCGTACAGAGATAATGGAAGAAATACAGGCGATGTATACTTCCTTATATAATGTTACATTGCTAGTCGTTGACAGCCTGGGGAACGAATCTGCTTTTACCGACGGGGAAAATGAACTGTTCGCAGCACTCGATGCTGCCCCGGGGGCAGGGCTCAGAGATAAAATAAATCATATGTTTAAAGGAAAGTTAAACGCACGAGAGCCTTTTTTCTACGATCTTTTTCCGGGGATTCATATAGCAGTAGTTCCGCTGCAAAAAAATGAAAGTCCAAATCATTTTTTACTGGCAGGACTGCTGGTTGAAGAAGGGGCACAAAAAACAGTGGAAACAAGTCTTGAATCGGCGTATGGAAAAAAAGGCGGCTGGAAAGAAATTATCAAGCACACACCGTCTTTTTATATCGAGGAAAGAGAAAAATGGCTTAACCGTTTCCAGAAGGCGGCAAATGTTCTGGCGCTTTGCTTTGACGGGCAGTCTTCATCCGAAAATCATACCCGGTTAATGCACCGGGCCCTTCAGCGGCATTCTACGGAAGAATTACTGGAACTGCTCATCGATGGTCTTGAAGAAGCAGAGGTACTGGGGATAGCTGAAGAGGGGGAGGAGGGTGTATACGAAACGACGCGCGTGACGGGAAAGCATAGGGAGGCGTTAGAGAGTCTCTCATTCCACCCCGGGGAAGGGCCGCTTGGCAAAGTGCTGCTGTCAGAGGTGCCTTTGTTTCTGGAAAATTTAAAAGACCGCCCCCAAAGTTATTTTTGGCAGCGCTACGGACTTTCGCCTCTCTTGTTTTTTGCGCTGCCGATCCAGAAAACTAACGGAGCCTCCGCCGTCATCTTTGGAGGGAGCTTTTCCCGCAGGTTTTTATCCGGAAAGGGAAAAGAATTTTTGCTCACCATGATTTCGGTAATAGAAGCTAAAGTGAAAACAGACTGGCTTGCAGAGGAAAATAATCGTCAAATTCAACAGCTGGGGTCCCTGGTCGAAATAGGCAGACTGATGGCGGCCGGCCCGGATATAAAAAAAGTCAGCTATATACTTATAGATGCCAGCCTGAGCATGAGTCAGGGAACCTTCGCTATGCTGCTGTTGAAAAAGAAAGAGCGCGGAAAATACCGGATGATTTCAAGAGGATATTCAAGGCAGGAGCTGGAGCTTTATGCAGAAAGCACAGCGGCAGAATACTTTTCTGGACTGGATACAGAGCGTGAAAAAGTGAAGCAGGCAAAAACGCCGTGGAAGGAGCCGGTACTCGAATGCCCTTTAGTTTTTCAGGGGGAAATACTTGGAGTACTATGCGTAGGTACATTGGAAGTGAGAACCCGGCAGGTGGAGGAATTTCTGGAAGCTCTCTCTGTAATCGGCGGTGTGTCCATGAAGCTCGCCGGAGAGGAGTCGGGCCTTAGCATGCACAAGCAGCTCAATGCCATGCATCTGGCGGTAAAACAATTTGATCCGGAAGCCTTTGCACTGTCAAGCCGCGCAGCGGAAATTGCTGAGCAGTATACTGCTCATGGAAATTTTTCTGCTTCCTTTGTATCGTCCATCACAGGGGCATGCAGGCTGGCTGCTTATTCCCCGGCGATCATCCAGGAATTAATGCCGGACAGCCAGGTCGGAGAAGTGTTGGAAGAAGGACGTACTCTCAAGGAAGGTGTTAACAGATCGCGTTTAAGCACAGGCGCACAGGCTGAAGTATTTGCCATGGCCATGGTATATGCAGAAGGCGGGGACCAAAGGGAAATAAAAGCAATGACAAACATCTCGGAAGAATGGAAGGACAGCTTTCTGAATTTCTTGGAGCAAACGTTTATCAATGACCAGGAGCTGTTTTTTCAGAATTCGGCAGAGGTGAAAGAAGAACCGGCGATTCCGGCAGTACCAAACAAACCGTCCCTCTCCTCCCGGGAGCAGGAAGTGCTGGAGCTGATTATAAAAGGAGATAATAACCGTGAGATCGCTGAAAAGCTGTTTATTAGTGATCACACGGTAAAAAATCACGTTACGAAAATTTTCAAAAAGCTGGACGTGCCGGACCGGGCCCGGGCTATTTCGAAAGCGTATCAGGTAAAGTACGAGGGATTTTAAAATGAGTAAAAATAGGAGCATAAGTAGGAGTTATAACCTATTAAATATACCTTATAACAGGAACGTAAGGGGATATTTTACAATAAATTTACGAGGTATAATCAATTCATAAGCCAAAAGGCTTGATTCTAAAGAAGTGAGCGTGTTTAACAGGAGGTGCCAGGCATTTGAAGTTGGTAGTTCTTCAATCCAGACAGGTGATAGCGGAAAATGTGACAGGGGCATACAATTTTTATCAGCGATTCAGGGGATTAATGTTCAAAAAGCATTTCCCGGCTAGTTCCGGCCTTCATATTTCTCCTTGTCCATCGATTCACACCTTTTGGATGAAGTTCCCTGTAGATGTGCTCTATCTCAGCCGGGAGATGGAAGTGCTTGAGGTGGACGAAGAGCTGCGCCCAGGGAAAATCGGAAAAAAGGTAAAAGGTACTGCCTCGGTCATCGAGCTTCCTGCGGGAAGCATTCAGGCAGCAGATCTTGCACCCGGCGACGTTCTTGCTCTTGAAGAAGCTTCCAGCCGGCAGATCAGTTGACTCGGTCCTCCCAGACAAGCAATTACTTACAATAAAAGGAGAGTGTTCAGAATGGTCGAAATTTTTAGAAATTTAGTAGTGGAAGAAGAAGGACAAGGCATGACAGAGTACGGTTTAATTCTCGGGTTGATTGCTGTAGGTGTTATTGCAGCATTGGTTACTTTAGGAGAACAAATTGGTGGGTTCTTTACGGATCTTACAGAAAAGATTCCAGGTGGAGGAGAATAACATCAGGCCCTCTAAAAGAGGGTCTTTTTCTTAACTAAGTCAAAACTGAAAGGAAGGGATGAAGCTTGGGACTTATCGATTGGATTTTGATTACCGTATTACTTATATGTGCGATTACAGATATAAAGGAACGAAAAATCTATAATAAAGTGCTGTTTCCATCCATGCTGCTCGCATTCGTTTTCCACGGCGCAGTGTCTGGATGGGAAGGGCTGTTTCATTCCTTCCTTGGATTTTTGATTGGGTTTGCCCTTTTGTTTATTCCATACGCCATGGGCGGCATGGGAGCGGGTGACGTGAAGCTGCTGGCACTAGTGGGAGCACTGAAGGGCGGCACATTCGTGCTGCAGTCCTTTATATTTATTGCGCTTCTCGGGGCCTTGATGGGACTAATCGTCCTGCTTCGCCACAAAAATATTTTGAAATCATTTTTTTACAGGCTGGCTCATATAAAAAACGGAACGAAGATCCCGGGCGGCGGATTGTCGAAACAATCACTTTCAAAAACGTATCCGTACGGGGTAGCTATAGCTTTGGGAGCCGCTGTGAATTTATTTACAGAAGGGATGCTGTTTTAAATGTGGAGGCAGGAAGACGGACAGTCGCTCGTTGAATTTGCGCTCGTTCTTCCGCTTATTATCGCGCTGCTTATTGGAATGATTGATTTCGGGCGGGTGCTCTATACGCACCAGGAGCTCGAACTCATTACCCAGGAAGCAGTGCGGATCGGCAGCTTCGGAGAAAGCGATGAAGCAATTAACAGTTATGTAACGGAGAATTTTGACAGCGGAAATCCGGCAGATCTTACCGTTACAGTAACGCCGGGAGATCGAAGCTCCGGGGAATATATGACGGTAGAGACGGCGTATCCGGCGTCCATTTTTAATTTGCTCGGTGATTATTCCATTCCCTATACGATCGAAACGAATTCAACAATAAGGGTGGAGTGACCTTTATGAAGACATGGATAAAAAATGAAAAGGGTAATGCGTTAATTCTTATGGCGATTGGCCTCGGTATAGCAACAGCGATGTGCGGGGTAGTCATTGATGGCGGACACTTATACAAAACGCAGAGCAGCCTGCAGAAAACAGTAAACGCAGCCGCTTTGTCCGGTGCCCAGGAACTGATGAATTCTGAAGAAGAAGTGTCCAATGTAGTGGATGATGTGCTGGGAGCACACGGGGAGTCGGAAAGCTTATTTAATACAGACATTACGGAAGAACAGTCGGTGCGGGTTGAGCTGGAGCGTCCGACCGAGGTGTTTTTTTCTTCTTTATTTGGAGTGGAAACAGTAGATATTAACGCAACGGCCAATGTAGAGGTAGCTGCGATTGGGGAGGCGGCAGGGGCTGCCCCATTTGGCATCAACGAAGAAACGGAACTGGTTTTTAATGAAACGTATGATCTAAAGGTCGATTCCGGCGATTCCACAGGTGGGAATTTCGGAATTCTGGCGCTGGAAGGTCCGGGTGCTAAAACGTATGAGGAAACATTAAAGAATGGCTATGATGAACCTCTGCGTGTCGGAGAAGTGGTTAACACTCAGACAGGAAATATTTCCGGTCCTACAGAGCGTGGAGTCAATCACCGCATCGATAATTGCCCAAGTGGCGACATTTATGACCGTGACTGTGACAGAGTCATGCTTATCCCGGTATATACCCCGATTGGAAATGATGATAATTTCAGAGAAGTGGAAATACGAGGATTTGCCTATTTTTACCTGGAGGAGCGAATGAGTAAGAATGACGATTCGGTCCGGGGAAGATTTATTCAACGGGTGGGCAAGGGTACTATAGTAGAAGGTAGTGCCAGCCGGGGGGCATATACAACCAGACTGACTCAGTAGGGACGGGATAACATGAGGCCAAAAAGATTGCTGCTTTTCGCTTTAATAGCCGGCGTGATAACGACGGTGATTTTCTACATATTTATTACAAGAGACGCACCGGAAGAAGCAGAAGAAACAGACGTAAAGATGGTCGAAGTAGTAGCTGCCACAGAAGCGATTGACGAAGGAACGAGAATAACAGGGGACATGGTGGAAGCAGTGGAAATAGCGGAAGAGCAGATGCATCCGAATGCAGTCCGTGAGCCCGGAGATGTAACCGGCACCTACGCGAAATCGGATCTTGCGGATGAGGAAGTTATTCTCGAAAACCATTTTCAGAGCGCTGACGACAGTGATGCCCCGCTGGCCCAGCAGGTGGAAGAGGGAAGACGGGGAGTCTCGGTCAACGTGGATTATGAAGAATCCGTGTCTTATCTGCTGGAGCCGGACGACTATGTCGATGTTCTTTCCACCAGAATGAATGAAGATGCAGAAATGCAGACAGAGGTGCTGGTTGAAAGGGTCCGGGTTCTTGCAGTAGGCGAGCGCTTCCAGGAAACGTCAACCGCTGCGCCTGATGAAGAAGGAGAAGGAACGGAAGAAGAAACGACAGAATACCAGGCGGTGACGCTTGAGCTGACGCAGGAGGGCTCAGCACAAATCATCAACGCCAACCAGGATGAGGGGGATCTCCATCTATCTATATACAGTCAGGCTACGGAGGGGGATGGACCGGGAGAATCGGCTGATAACGCCGTGGAGGTCACCGCCCCTTCAGTAGAAAATTCAGATGAAAACGACGCCACTGACAGTAATCAGGAAGCCGGGGAAACACCGGTACCTGAAGAAAATGATGACGGTTCTTCCGGAGAAGAAAATAATGAAACAGGCGGGGAAACAATACCACAGGATGAAACACCGACAGAAACGGAAGAAAACAACTCTTCTGCAGATATTCAACAGGCAATAGAACTTTCACCGTACACGTATCGCGCCAATATCCGGGAATTCCCTAGCCTCGAAGCTCCTGTACTGGAAATCGTAGATAGCGGAACCCGTCTGGAATACACCAATCAGTTTGAACAGGACGAGGAAAACAGAACGTGGGTTTTTGTAGAATACGGGGAAGACGGCTCCGGGTGGATCAGCAACCGGATTACCCAGTTTGAGGAAAGCGGGGAGTAGAGCGTGGCACAAACAACTGATACCAGACCAATGCAGGGGAGAATGGCTGTTGTATGCAGTGCTTCCGGCGGCACAGGACGGACTATGCTGACGGCGAACCTCGCTGTTTATCTCGCTTCCCAGCACCAGAAAGTGACGGCTGTGGACGGGGATCTGCAGTTTGGGGATCTTGCGCTGGCACTGGATATCGATCCTTATTCCACCATTTTGGATGCAGCGAAGCCTGTACAAAAGGACCGTCTGCAGAATTTTTGTATCAAGCATGAAAAAGGATTCCACGTAATGGCAGCGCCGGCCCGACCGGAGTACGCCGATCTTATAGACGAGGCGCAGCTTTCTGCAGTAGGGGCTTCATTGAAAAACGACAATGATCTGGTAATAGTGGATGCGGCAGCCGGGCTGAATGACCGCAGCCTTTCTTTTATTGAACAGGCGGATGATATTTTCATCGTCACCACCAACGGTATGGCTTCATTAAAAAATACAAGCCTGATGATCGAAACCCTTAAAGCTCTGGGAATGAAGGATAAATGCAGCGTGGTGGTCAACCGGGCCACCGTCAAAGGAAAAATGGCCGGGCAGGACTTTTCAGGTCTTTTTGCAGTAAAGGAAATCTTTTATCTCCCGGAGGACAGCAGCCGGGTGGTAACAGCAATGGACACCGGGGTGCCATTTGTAATTGACTATCCGAAAGCGGAAATTGTGAAAAGGATAAAGCATATAGGGCACACGCTTCTGCCCGTTCCAGAGGCAAAAGCTTCCTCTTCCAGCAGCCTCATCCATCGGCTGCTGCGTAAAACTAAATCGACACCGGGAGATGATCAATAATGGGGCTGATGAATCGCCTGGAAGCAAAAAATAAGCCCGAATCAACGGTCGTGCCACCCCAGGGAGAAAAGCGGAAAACCTCTGCGGAAGTGCCGCAGGAAAAACCGGAGCAGAAAGAAACGGTTAAGAAAAAGCCGGCAAAACCAGTCAGCCCCCCGGGCCATGCAGAAGTGAAAAGCCTGGTGTTTAAATACATCTTAAAGGAACGGAAAAATGACGATGTGGAAGACATCGTCCCGGAGCTTGAAGACATTATTTCGGAAGTGATTGAAGAAAACGAACAGCTTCCGCCAATCCGCGAACGGGGAGCCCTGATCGAAGATATTAAAAATGATTTAACAGGCTACGGGCCGATTAACCCGCTGCTGTTGGACGAAGACGTGTCAGAGGTTATGGTGAACGGCCCGGATAAAGTATATGTGGAACGGAACGGAAAGCTGACGCTCACAGATGTTGTATTTCGGGACAACGAACATGTGATGCAGGTGCTTGAAAAGATTGTGGCGCCTCTGGGACGGCGGGTGGATGAAAGCAGCCCGATGGTGGATGCACGCCTGCAGGACGGCTCCCGGGTGAATGCTATCATTCCCCCTCTTGCACTTGGGGGGCCTACTATAACGATAAGAAAATTTTCCAAGGACCCTTTTACGATCCATGACCTTGTGAACTTTGGTACGCTTACCAGCGAAATGGCAGATTTTATTGAAGCCTGTGTGCAGGCCAAGCTGAATATATTTGTCAGTGGGGGTACAGGATCCGGGAAAACAACAACGCTGAACGTGCTGTCCTCCTTTATCTCCAATGAAGATCGCATTGTAACGATTGAGGATGCCGCTGAGTTGCAGCTAGGTCAGGAACACGTCGTTTCACTGGAAACGCGGCCGCCAAATATTGAAGGCAAAGGAGCCATATCCATCAGGGACCTGGTGAGAAATTCGTTGAGGATGCGTCCGGACCGAATTGTGATTGGGGAAGTCCGGAGCGGGGAGGCGCTCGATATGCTTCAGGCGATGAATACGGGGCACGACGGCTCTCTTGCCACAGGTCACGCGAACAGCCCGCGGGATATGCTTTCCCGGCTTGAAACAATGGTGCTGATGGCTGGAATGGATCTGCCGATAAGGGCGATACGTGAACAGATCGCAGGGGCTCTTGATGTTATCATTCAGCAGTCCCGTCTGCGGGACGGCACGCGCCGGATCACCAGCATTACAGAAGTTCAGGCAATGGAAGGTGATATTATCGTCCTGCAGGAAATATTTACGTTTCAGCAGGAAAGCGTTGATGACAACGGAAAAATCATCGGAAAACTTGTTCCGACCGGCGTCCGCCCGCATTTTTACGAGCGAATGGAGCATGACGGTATTTATTTGCCGCCTTCGCTTTTTACAGAACGGGTGGTGGATTAAAGTGCTTTTACCCCTTTTATTCATTTTTATGTTTCTCACCTGCTTTCTTCTGGTCGCTGCAGGAAGTATTGCCGTTACTTCCAGTACTTCGGAAGAAGTGGGTGGAGAGGCCGCAGTGCCGAAAAAGCCGCTATCTTTTAAGGGCTACCTTCGTGAAGCAAATGAAAAGCTCAAGCTGCTTTTGATCCGTAAAAAAAAGCCGACAAGAAAAAAAGAGCTTCTGGAGCAGCAGCTGAGTGCGGGAGGGATCCCGGTAAAAGCTGAAGAATTCCGGGTGTTTCGCTGGTTTGCGGTAGTCATCAGTGGAGGGATATTTTATCTGCTCACAAATCTTATTGGGGCTTTGGCTATCGGAGGGGTGACCGGCTATGCTATTCCGTCGGTATGGCTGAAGAAAAAACAATCGAAGCGTCTGCAAAAATTTAATCAGATGCTTCCCGACATGCTGACGACAATCATTGGCTCTCTTCGTGCAGGTCATAGCTTCCAGCAGTCTCTCAAGATGGTGTCGGAGGAATCGGACCCGCCGATTAAAGAAGAAGTTCATTTAGTTCTGAAGGAAATCCAATACGGCAACACTATGGAAGAGGCGTTGAACAACTGGAAACAGCGTATGCCGAGCGGGGATCTGGAGCTTCTTGTCGAAGCGCTGCTGATCCAGCGTCAGGTGGGGGGCAACCTTGCCTACCTGCTGGATAAAATTGTAGAGACGACGCGGGAAAGGGAAAAAATAGCCAACCAGGTAAAGACGCTCACGGCTCAGGGGCGGCTTTCCGGGATTATTATCAGCCTTCTGCCGGTGGGGATTGGAGCCGTCATTTATGTGATAAATCCCGAGTATATAATGACTTTATTTATCGAACCAATCGGCAGAATTATGCTTGGCATAGCTGCAGTTGGCGGAGTCATAGGCTTTATCCTGGTCCGGAAAATTACAACGATTGAGGTGTAGAAATGGTCATCCTATATGCTGCTTTTTTTTCCTTTGTAACTCTCTCTGTCTACACCCTGCTCAGCTACCGCTTTGACAAAGCATACGTGATCGAGCGCCGGATTCAGACGTACTTTTATCCTGACCGGCAAGAAGAGCCAGAAGAAAATTCAACGTTTTACGAGCGCGTCGTGCAGCCTGGGTGGAAAAAGTTAAAAAAGCTTTATCAGCGCAGGATGAACCGTGGTAAAGTCACAGAGCTTGAACACCGGCTGCTGCAGGCAGGACGTCCCTTTGGATGGAACCCTGTAGATTTTAATATCTTCCGTGGAATTCTGATGGTTACTCTGCCTCTCGCGGCCGCTGTTTTTTTGTGGCTGGCCGCGGCACCAATGCTTCCAGCAGTCCTTATGACTGTGTTCGCTTTGGCCTTCGCCTGGTTCGTGCCGGGATATTATTTAAAAATGAAAGCCTCCAATCGAAACAAACAAGCTTTGAAAGAACTCCCCGATGTACTGGACCTCCTCACCATTTGTTTGGAATCAGGGCTCGGGTTTGACGCCGCCCTAAATAATGTAACCGCCAGGAAAAGCGGGGTTCTGATTGATGAATTTAAAGTCTGCCTGGAAGAGCTCCGGCTCGGCCGGACGAGAAAAGACGCGCTGAACGGTATGAAGGAAAGGCTCACAGTCGATGAACTGAACGCTTTTATATATAATATCATTCAGGCGGAAAAGCTTGGTATTGGAATGGTAAATGTATTAAAGGTTCAGTCGGAGGATGTGCGGGAAGGCCGGCGTCAGCGCGCGGAGGAAGCAGCGATGAAGGCGCCGATCAAGATGATGTTCCCTCTTGTCCTGTTTATATTTCCCACGTTATTTATCGTGCTTCTCGGTCCGGCTATTTTGCAGTTTATGGATGCATTTTAAAAAGAGTCTCTTCCTTAAGCGGAAAGACTCTTTTTTTGTGTTTAAAAATAAACGATATATACGACTGCAGCTAATATAATGCGGTACAAAGCAAATGGAATCAGGCGGATCCTGTTGATAAGCTTCAGGAAAAATGTGATCGACACCAAAGCGAATAAAAAGGCACTGACAAAGCCGACAGCAAAAAATGGCATCATGCCGGCGGTGAAATATTCCCATTTACTCGCAAGAGAAACGGCGCTTGCTCCGAGCATAATTGGCACAGCCATAATAAATGTAAAGTCAGCTGCTGCCCGGTGGCTTAGCCCGAGGAGAACACCGCCGGAAATCGTAGACCCCGAACGGGAAAAGCCGGGCCAAAGCGACAAACACTGAATGAAGCCGATCAGAAGGGCCTTTTTATATGTAATAAGGTCTACGCTTTGAATAACCTGTTTTGGCTGGAACAAATCAGCAGCAATCATGAGAAAGGCGCCGATTACCAGACCTATCAGAACAGTGCGCGCGGAAAAAAGGTGCTCATCAATAAAGTCTTCAAACAAAAGACCGAGAATGCCTGCAGGCAGCAGACCGACAATGATATGACTTAAACGAAGTTTTCTGTGTGAGGCCTCTGTTTTTTTGGAAAATCCAAGCAGGTCCCGGAAACGCTGGCGAAACACAACGATAACTGCCAGAATCGATCCCAGCTGGATAACCACTTTAAAGGTATTGGCCACCTCGGTACCTAAAAACTCGTGGGACCGGAGCCAAATGTCGTCGACAATGATCATATGACCAGTCGAAGACACAGGGGCAAACTCGGTAAGCCCTTCAACGATACCTAACAGCAGCGCCACAAACAGTTCCCACATACTCATATTCTGATTTACCTTCCACTTTCTTTGCTTCTTTTTCTGTTCCTGCAGAAAAAGTTTTCGATTTTTACAGCTACTTTCAGATTATCACGTTTTTTGGGAAAAGCTACTAAAAGTTTACGTGCTTAAAGTACTGATGCATCAGTATTATACAAACAAAAACCCGGAGAGTAATTCTCCGGGTTCAAGTGTATTAGTCTTCCTCTTCTTCCTCTTCCTTTACGACGCGTACGCGTTTGATCTGATTGTTATCCATTGTCAGCACTTCAAAATGAAGATTTTCATACTGGAGAGTTTCTCCCTCTTCAGGAATATGATCAAATTCCCGGTAAAGCAGTCCGGCAATGATATCCTCTTCTTCTTCCACTCTGGTATTAAAAATTTCGTTGAAGCGGCTGATGGCGAGCTTCCCATCACAGATAATAACCTCGTCGGTCAGCTCCTCAATAAGCTGCTCAGAGCGGGTATCGTGCTCGTCTTCAATCTCCTGGCCGATCATCGCTTCGATAATATCCTCCTGGGTGACCATACCCATCGTACCGCCGTATTCATCGAGCACGACGGCAAGGTGCTTCTGCTCATTCAGCATTCGTTTGAACACGTTGTCGACAGAATTGGTCTCTACTACATACAAAGGGTTGTTATCAATAAAATCATTAAGGGTTTTGTCGCTTTGTTCGGCCCAGATAAGCAGCAGCTTAGCATGAAAAACACCGACGATATGATCCATATTATCGTTATACACCGGGTACCGAGTGTGATTGTGATTGATGGTAATGTCCCGCACTTCCTGAAAATCGCTTTCGATTGGGATGCCGGTAATCTCCATACGCGGAACCTTCAATACGTCACGTATATCCTTACGGTAAAAATCAATTACACGCTTAATCCGGTTCTGTTCCTGCTTTTCAAATGTCCCTTCCGAAGAGGCTACGTCGACCATGGTTTTGATCTCTTCACGAGAATATGTCTGTGAAGGCCCTTCGCCCCGGGTAATCAGTTTGATTACCCCGCGTGTGAAAGAATTCAGTAAAAATGTGAGCGGCTTAAAAATGAATACGAGCACCGCAATCACCGGGGCTACTATGTAGGCCACCTTATCGGCAAAGGTAGCAGCAATAGATTTAGGCAGAACTTCTGCGAAAATGATAAGCACAAATGTCAAAATAGCAGTAGCGATACCGACAGAAAAATTGTAATTCAGGGCAAGCACGGTAACGAGGGTAGGAAGCATAATATTGGAAATGTTGTTTCCGATCAGGATGGCTGTGATTAACTCATCCGGTTTTCTCGTCAGCCTTAATAAATTTTTCGCCCGTTTATCGTTTTCGTCGGCGCGGGACTGCATTCGCGCCCGGTTTGCTGCTGTTAAAGCTGTTTCACTTCCGGATAAAAAGAAGGAAACGAATAAAAATAATATAATAACCGCTATCATAAGTACCCTCCACTGGCGTCTTCTTCATATTTTATTTCCTGGCTGCAGTAAATTAAACGTTTCAAACAACTATCCAACATTAAAAATAACATAAAAGCGTCCGGTAAGATTTAAATATGCAAAAAGATTTTCTGCTCAATTTTGCTTTTAATAAAAATAAAAAAGAATAGAAGAAGGACAATAAAAAAATGTTGACTTTCATTTGTGTAAGCCTTTACAATTAAAAATACAAATAAAAACAACATAAACAAACAAAAAGGCGATGATTAAATGAATGATTTTTTGTTTGTTGTAAGGAGGTCAGCTGAAAAGTCTGTAATTTTTAAGGAGGAAACGGAATGAAAAAAGTGGAAAGAGGCAGTCTGGCTGCTACCCTTTCGGTGTCCATGTCGAATTACCTCGAAGCAGGATCAATTGTAGCCGGGGCTGCCGGGCTCACTCTCTGGGTTCAGTATCTGGGCCTTACAGATGCCACTGTGGGACTGCTCGGAGCGCTCAGTGCCAACGGGTTCGGTGCTGCGCTTGGGGCGCTTGTCAGCGGCTTTTTAGTCGATAGATATGGGAGAAAGTTTATTTATAAGTATAATCTGCTGGTTTACATGCTCGGTATTCTACTAATTGTTTTCTCTTTTTCCTTTCCGATGCTTCTTATCGGTTACGTGATTACCGGTATTTCCGTTGGTGCGGGAATTCCGCCTTCCTGGACGTACATTGCTGAGGAAGCGCCGGAAAAAGAACGGGCAGCACGTGTCGGCTGGGGACAGTTTGCCTGGTCAATGGGCCCTGCGGTCGTCTTTATATTGTCCGTAATCCTGGCCCCATTAGGACTGCTTGGAAGCCGGATTATTTTCTTTCAGCTTTTTGTAATCGCTTTTATCACCTGGCTCTTTCAGCGGAAAATTGAAGAGTCCGCGATTTGGGAAAAACAAAAGAAAGAAGATCGTGCAAAAAATAAAGGCGGGATCTTCAGCAAAGAAAACATGAAAGAGCTGTTTACGAATCGTGCCAACCTGCATGCGATCACGCTGCTTGTCGGTGTGTATACATTTTGGAATATGGTTGCCGGCGTAATGGGTTATTTTATGCCGTATATTTACGAAACGGTAGGAGGGCTTTCGGGAGCCCAGGCTAATCTCCTGCAGGCTTTTCTCTGGGGACTGACCGTATTATCCACCTATTTTGTATTCATTAAACTAGGCGACAGAGTAAACCGTAAGCTTATCTTTGGAGTAAGTGCCGTGATGGGTATTGTAGCCTGGACAGTACTTTCATTCGGTGGCATGGGTACTTTAGAATTGCTCGTTTTCGTTATTCTCTGGGGACTTGCAGCAGGCTTTGGTGCACAGGCATTTTACGGTCTGTGGTCAGCCGAGCTGTTTCATACAAAATACCGTGCAGCGGCCCAGGGACTTCTCTTCTGTACTGCCCGGGTATTTGTCGGTTTGATTTCGCTCGCGATCCCAACGTTGATTACGGTGTTTGGTTTTCAGACAGCCGGGGCGATTATGATCGGATTTTTGGTAGTGCACATGGTGGTGGGATTAACCCTTGCACCGGAAACACGCAACAAATCGCTTGAGGAAATACAGCTCGAACGATACGGGACAACCGAAGAAGCAGAAATAAAAGAAGACCTGGTTAAATAAGCAAGTGTTACTGAAGGAAGGGGAATTTATTTTTTCCTTCCTTCTATTGTTAGCGGCAGGAATCTCCCGAAATAAAACGGCTGAAGAAAGGACCATGAATATGAAGCGTTTGGCGTTCATTATGTACGTGTATCCGGAAAAAGTAGAGGAATATATTAAAAAGCACGATCAGCTCTGGCCGGAAATGAAAGAGGCGTTAAAGGGGCACGGGGCATCCAACTATTCGATTTTCCTTGAAAAAGAAACGAGCAGGCTGTTTGCTTATCTTGAAATAGAGAGTGAAGAACGATGGCAGCAGATGGCATCGACCTCCATCAATCAAAAGTGGTGGGAAGCAATGGCGCCGTTAATGGAAACAAACGAAGATAACAGCCCAATTACCACTCCGCTTGAAGAAGTATTTCATCTCGATTGAAAAATCACAGACTTCTCTCCGCCGAAAAAAACCTATCAGCGGAGTTTTTTTGTTCAAAATCCCGAAAAACGGGAATAGAAAAGTATAAAGATGATAGCCTTCAAACCCACATATAAGACATGAGGGGGAATGCGGATGAATAGCCGCTTTTGTGAATGGAAGATCATAAAGTAAATGGTGCAGAAAACCCTGGTTCAGTCGTGTGATAAAACTCAGCTGTAAAAAGGGGGAGTACCAATGAACCGCCGATTGATTGATGAAGAGTATGAACGTGAAATAGACCGCATGGTGAACGAAGGCGGCTATATTCCTGTGGAAATGGATTTTATAAAAAAACGGGCTAAAGTTAACAGGGAAAAAAATGAAAGCACTCAGGAGAAGCAGAAAAAAGAAGCTGATGATTCTAAAGAAAAAGCATAAATATAGTAGTGGGAAGAACAGCTGCCGCCGGTGGCTGTTCTTTTTGTCGATAAAAATATACAATTATTGCTTGAAAGAAACATTGAAGGCCGCCGAATTTGTTAAACCATTCAAGTACATACATATACCAGTAAGCCTAATGTATCAATGTACGAAGTTGGTTTGTGGAATGTAAATCACAATATTGTACAGCAAATGTTCAAAAGACTGTGATGAAAACGTATACATTTTGATTGCGACGGCTGATAGAATAAAAATTAACCAAAGGGGGGAAGGAAATGCCGCTAAGTGAACGGGATAATGAAATATTAAATGAACTAATTCGAAATCCGTCGGTCACTAGCATGGCGCTTGAAGAAAAGCATCAACTGACAAGAAGACAGCTGGGATACAGCATTAATAAAGTAAACGACTGGCTTTTAAGCAAGGACCTTCCGGTTATTGAAAGAACGCGCCAGGGGCATTTCATTATTGACCAGTCCGTTTACACAAACTTCGGTATGGATGAAGAAATTATTGCAGCTGAAAAGCCAATACTCACTGGGAAGCAGCGTACTTATTATCTCATTATGATGCTTGTCAGCAGCGAAGAGCCGCTTTCATTAAATCATTTCACAAGTGAGCTGCAGCTGAGTAAAAATACCGTTTTGAATGAGCTGAAAGAAGCCCAGCAGTATCTTGATGACTTTCATCTTTTAATCAAGTATTCCCGCAAAGAGGGTTATCTGGTTGACGGAAAGGAATTTCAGATCCGGAAGCTGTTGATGAACGTTACGTACCAGCTGCTGTTCATGCAGGACGGTTCGGCGAGGATCAAAAGGATAGCTGGAATTGACGAGGAAGAGCTCGACGATTACCGCCAACGGATCGAAAATGTCGAAAACAAGCTCAGCCTGAAGTTTACTGATGAAAAGCTGGAAACAATGCCTTATATATTAGCTTTAATTTTAAAAAGAATTAAAAAAGGCTTTGCTGTTAATACATTTTCCATCCAGTATGAAGAGCTTTCGGATACGAAAGAGTATCAGGCAACAGAGGAGATATTTAAAAAAAATGAACACATTCCGATGGAAGAGCGGTTGTTTGTCACACTGCACCTGCTGACAGCAAGTGTCTACAGCATCTCTTTTCCGATGGAGGACGATGTGGTTCCAAATTTAGGCGCCGCCACAGATGATATGCTGCGCCAGTTTGAGAAAAGCGCCTGTGTGTATTTACACGAGCGCGACCAGCTGCTTAATAAGCTGCTTCAGCACATTAAGCCTGCTTATTACCGTATCAAATACCAGCTGTCGGAGACATCATCCACACAGGTGCCGCTGAGTAAAGAATTCAAAGCGCTGCACCATCTCGTAAAGCAATCCACGGCACCGCTTGAACAGTTGATCGGCAGCCGAATCCCGGACAGTGAGAGCAGCTTTATTACAATGCTGATCGGGGGCTGGATGAAAAGACAGGGCGAGAGTATTGAAAAGAAAGTAAAAGCCATCGTGGTATGCCCTCAAGGGGTGTCCGTTTCAAGACTGATGCTTAATGAGCTGAGTGAGCTTTTTCCGGAATTTGTTTTTCTGGACTCTTTATCGGTACGGGAATTTCTTCATTACCATCTGGAGTATGACATCGTCTTTGCGCCAACATTTCTTGAAACCAACAAGAAGCTGTTCGTAGTAAAAACATTTTTAGGCAGGGAAGAACGGCAGCGGCTCCGTAAGCAGGTAATGCTCGAGCTTTACGGCTATCTGCCAAACCACCTGGATATCGATGAAATCATACAGATTATTGGCCGCCATGCTCATATTCATAATGAAAGTGCACTTATAGAAGATATTCAGAATTATATTAATAAGGATAATGAAAACTCAGTGAATTACAGCATGGGCAAGGCTGAATACAATCTGGATGAATTAATCACTCCAGCCTCCATTACCCTGGAGAGCAACGTGGAGAATTGGGAAGAGGCCGTCAAAACGGCTGCCGCTCCGCTGCTTGAAAATGGAAGTATCACGGGCGACTATGTAAACAGTATGCTGCACTATACCGAGGAAGATCCCTATATTGTCATAGGGCCGAATATTGCGATTCCCCACGCTTCTCCGGAAGATGGGGTGAATGAAGTAGGAATGAGTTTGTTAAGACTGAAGGAAGGGGTTCTTTTTTCCGAAGAATACCGAATTAATCTGGTGATCGTCATTGCTGCTGTGGATAAGCAGAAGCATATTCACGCACTGATGCAGTTAATGAAGCTTGCAGGCTCACAAACCGCAAGAGATCAAATAACAGCCGCTGATTCCATCAAAGATATATATAAAATTATTCAGTCGTATTCCAAAGACTAACCAGGTAAGATTTCAAATTCACCAAGGAGGGGCCTGATGAGCGATTTGTATTTTGATACTCCTGTGATTCTTTTAGATATGGACGGGGGATCCAAAGAAGAAGTATTGCGGACAATGGCACAAAATTTAGTGAACAACAAACTGGTAAAACAAAGCTTTGTTGAAGCAGTGATCCAGAGAGAGAATGAATATGCTACCGGCCTGCCGACAGGCGACATTGCAGTTGCCATTCCTCATACAGATGTAGAGCATGTACAGCAAAAAGCAATCAGTGTAGGAATACTGAAGGAGCCTGTGGACTTTATCGTCATGGGAGACGACACGGAAACGGTTCCGGTCAAGATTGTATTTATGCTTGCCATGGATGAGGCTCATTCCCAGCTGAAGCTGCTGCAGCAGCTTATGCAGGTATTCCAGGATCAGAGTGTTTTAAATGAGCTTGTCAGCACGTCGGATGAAAAACAGATCAAGCATATCATGGAAGAAAAATTGGATGCGTTATCCCTTAAAGGAGGTGAAAAATAATGGCAAAAAAACAAGTACTAGTAGCATGCGGAGCAGGCGTGGCAACTTCCACAGTTGTTAACGGCGCTATTGAAGATATGGCTAAAGAACACAAACTATCCGTGGACCTTAAACAAATTAAAATAGCTGAAGTAGAAAGCTATGTTGATACTGCTGATTTACTGGTAACGACAGCTACGATCAAAAAGGAATATCCGTTTCCGGTAATCAATGCACGTTCCTTCCTGACAGGTATCGGTATGGAAGATACGAAACAGGAAATTCTGGATGAATTGAAAAAATAACAGTGCTCCGGTTTCCTGTTTTAAAAGGGAAGCCGGGCTCATTATTACAGGTATGAGGGGGAAGTGGCATGCAAGGATTTGTAGATCTTGTGCAGGGATTTTTAGATCTCGGGGCAACAGTAATTTTACCAGTGGTTATCTTTTTGCTCGGTTTATTATTCGGGCAGAAGCCGGGAAAAGCCTTCCGGTCCGGCTTAACGATTGGGGTAGCATTTGTAGGTATATTTCTTGTAGTTGACCTGCTGGTTAATAACTTAGGCCCGGCAGCGCAGGGAATGGTTGATCGATTAGGAGTCAACCTGGACGTAATTGACGTCGGCTGGCCGGCGACATCATCTATTGCCTGGGCTTCTACGGCAGTAGCAGCCTTTATTATTCCGTTAGGCTTGCTTGTGAACGTTGTTATGCTTCTGACAAAGACAACGAAAACAATGAACGTGGATATCTGGAACTTTTGGCATTATACATTTATGGCTGCTGTAGTATACACCGTATCCGGCAGTATCATTCAAGGACTTATCGCTGCAGTTATCTTTCAAATTGTCACCTTGAAAATTGCTGACTGGACTGCGCCAATGGTGAGTGATTTCTATGAACTCCCCGGCGTATCGATTGCTACAGGAAGTACCGTTTCATATGCACCAGGTATCTTTCTTGTAAAAGGCCTGCAGAAGATCCCCGGCATCAACCGGCTGAGCGCCGACCCGGACAGCATTCAGAGAAGATTCGGTGTGTTCGGTGAATCCATCTTTATCGGGTTGTTCCTCGGTGTTGCAATTGGGGCCCTGGCTGGCTACAGTGTAGGCGAAGTAATTGAAATCGGTATGGCTATGGCCGCTGTTATGGTTCTGATGCCGCGGATGGTTAAGATTTTGATGGAAGGCTTAATGCCTGTATCAGAGTCAGCCAGAAACTGGTTGAACAAACACTTCAGCAACAAAGAAATTTACATCGGTCTGGATGCGGCCGTTCTTTTGGGACATCCATCAGTTATCGCTACTGCATTGATTCTCGTGCCGATTACGGTCGTTCTGGCAGTATTTCTGCCTGGCAACGCTCTGCTTCCGTTTGGTGACCTTGCAACTATTCCATTTGTTGTTGCATTTATCGTCGGAGCAGCGAGAGGTAACATTATACACTCTGTGCTGGTAGGTACCGTGATGATCGCCCTTTCACTATACATGGCTACAGATATCGCCAACGTATTTACAACAATGGCTCAAAACGCTGATTTCGACATGCCGGAGGATTCCGCACGAATTTCAAGTATTGACCAGGGCGGAAACCTGATCAACTGGCTCATCTGGAGATTCTTCGAGCTGTTTAACTAATTCCCCTCTCAGGCAAAACATGCATGAAAATTAACACATCGGGAGGCAAAGAATATGAAAGCATTGGTGAAAACCGATTTAGAGCACGGAAGTATCGAAGTACAGGATAAACAGGAGCCGACACCTGGGAAGGACCAGGTGAAAATCGAAGTAAAATATGCCGGGGTCTGCGGCACTGATATTCATGCCTATGAAGGTCATTATAAAGTTAATGCGCCGGTCACGCTTGGCCATGAATTTGCCGGTGAAGTCGTAGAAGTCGGTGAAGGAGTCAGTGATTTTAAGCCCGGGGACCGGGTCACCTCCGAAACGACATTTTATATCTGCGGCGAGTGCCGGTATTGCCGGGCTGGCGACTACAACTTATGCAGCTGGCGCAAAGGGCTTGGCAATCAGTACGACGGAGCCTTTGCCAAGTATTTAATCGCCCGGAAAGCGAGTCTCCACCACCTCCCTGAAAACGTCGATTATCAGTCGGCGTCGATGACAGAACCGCTAGCCTGCACACACCATGCGGTAGCTAAAACAGAGATCTCGGACGGAGACATTGCGGTCGTTATCGGCCCGGGGCCGATTGGCCTGTTTACTGCCCAGGTGGCGCAGAGCAGGGGAGCCAAAGTTATTATTACTGGGCTTACCAATGATAAAGTGCGTCTGGAAAAAGCGAGAGAGCTTGGAATTGATTATGTTGTGAATTCGCAGGAAGAAGATCTTCATGAATTCGTCAACAGCGTAACTGATGGCTACGGGGCAGACATCGTTTTCGAATGCTCAGGAGCTGTTCCAGCGGCCAAGCAGGCGATTGGCCTGCTGCGGAAAAAAGGTCAATACGCTCAGGTGGGTATTTTCACAACACCGGATATTCAATTTGATTTTGATAAAGTAATTCAAAAGGAAATTCGTGTGGTCGGCAGCCGAAGCCAGAAGCCCGCGGACTGGGAGCCTTCCCTTGAACTGATGAACAGTGGGCTTGTGAATGCCCGGGCAATGGTCACTCATGAATTTGACATCACACAATGGGACCAGGCCTACCAAAAAATTAAAGACGGAGAAGCTATTAAAGTACTGCTTACGCCTGTGGATTAGTACCTGGTGGGAATATGCAGGTACTAATGTATGGAAAGGCAGGGAGCCTGGAAAAGGAAGAGCTCCCTGCCCGCCGTCAAAGGCGAAATATACTCAGCGAAAAAGCATCAGGGAGGAAAACTATGACAGAATTAATGCTTGATTTTATGTTGGGACCAATGCGTGCGATCGGTGAATTTTATTTTAATCACCAAATGATTTTTAATCCCATTATTGTCGGGGCGGCACTAATTAAAATACTGTTTGGGAAGAAAAAAGCAAAAAATGAACCAGCGAATTCAGAATCGTAATCTCGTTACTTTCGAAGGGAGAAGAACATGAAAAGTCTAAAACTTTACGGGCAGCAGGACCTTCGGTTCGAAGAGGCGTCAAAGCCGGCGGCTGAAAACGCTGATGACGTTGTTATTAAAGTCAAAGCTGCAGGTCTTTGCGGCTCCGACATTTCCCGCTACAAAAAGCTGGGCCCTTACGTAGAAGGAATGATCTTTGGCCACGAGTTCGCAGGAGAGGTCGTGGAGACCGGTCCCGGTGTATCAGGGATACAGCAGGGGGACCGCGTGGCAGGATGTCCAACGTTTCGGTGCGGGAAGTGTCTGAGCTGTCAGAAAGGAGAGCTTTCACGCTGTGAAAATCTGACTGTGATCGGTGCTCGTCACCCGGGCTCCTATGCTGAATACGTCAAACTTCCCGCCGAAAATGTTCTGCCGCTGCCGAGTCAGGTGGATTATGATACAGCTGCCCTCGTGGAGCCGGCAGCTGTAGTGGCTCATGGCTTTTACCGTACGAGTATCCAGCCCGGAGCGGAAGTAGCCGTAATGGGATGCGGAAGCATTGGCCTTTTGGCAGTTCAGTGGGCGAAAATATTTGGGGCGAAAAAGGTGTATGCGATTGATATCGATGACGTAAAGCTGCAAACTGCCGGGGAAGTAGGCGCGGATGTATTGATCAATTCGAGTCAGCGCCCGGCTCATGAGCAGGTGAAGGAGCACACAGGAGGATACGGGGTGGATCTTGCAGTGGAATCTGCAGGAGCACCTGCGACGTCTGCGCAGGTGCTTGCTCTTCCAAAGAAGGGCGGTGAGGTCGTATTTATGGGCATCCCGTACGCAGATATTACGATTGAACGTTTTTATTTCGAGCGTATTGTGCGCAATGAATTGCGGATACTCGGCTCCTGGAACGCGATATCGTCACCGTTTCCCGGAAAGGAATGGACCTCCGCGCTTCATTATATGAATACCGGCCAGATCAATGTAAAGCCGATGATCTCACATACGCCAGGGCTGTCGGATGGACCGGGAACCTTTGATGATTTAATCAACGGAAAAGGAAATTATGTAAAGGTTGTTTTTCATCCGGAAAAATAACAAACAGGCTCAGGCATAACTGCCAGCGTACCCATGGGAAGAGTATAAAGAACAAATAACCAGCAGGCCGCTTCTCCGGGGATTCTTCCGGGAAAGGCCTGCTGGTTATATTTTATTGTTCTTCTTCCGGGAGGCGGGCAAGTAAAACGTCACAATCGGCCCGGTGCACGACTCCTTCCGAGACGCTTCCAAGGAAAAATCGCTCTGTAGTATTTAAACCGGAAGCGCCAACGATGATAAGGTCTGCTTTATACTTTTTAGCCAAATCTTCCGCTATAACGACCTTGGGAGCGCCATGATGAAGCTCAGCTTCTACATGTTCGATCCCTGCCTTCACCGCTTTTTCCCGGTATTCTTCGAGCATTTTTTCCGAATAGCTTTCCATTTCGATAAACAGCCCGGTGTCATGCTGCTCCATGGATGTGAGTACAACTGAATCAATTACATGTGTGATCAGCACGGCTGCATTTTCTTCAATTGCCAGGGCTATTCCTTTGTTAAAGGCGTGCTCTGCTTCTTTAGAGCCGTCAATGGCAATGATAATCCTTTTGTAGTCACTGTCTGAATCCTTTTTCCGGACGACGAGCACATCGCATTTAGCATTGCGCACGATTCCTGTAGAAACACTTCCCATAATGAATCGTCCAACTGTTCCAGCCCCGGAGGCGCCGGTAATGATCAAGTCTGTGTCATAATCCGGGGCGAGATCTTTAGTGATGATGGTTTTTGGTACGCCGGTCTCCATGATGGTCTGAATATCAATGCCAGCCCCTTCAGCTTCTGCTTTGTACAAGTCTAAAAGTACTTTTCCCTGTTCTCCCGCAGTTTCCATAATGGTTGGTATATATTGAATCAGGCGGTTCAAGGTTCTGTACTCCACGACATGGGCGACCGTCAGCCGGCTTTGATGTTTCCTGGCGAGTGAGAGACTGCGGCGGAATGCCTGCATGGATTCATCCGAGCTGTCTACAGCTGTGAGAATATTCTGGTAATGTTTGATCATGATAACGCCCCGCTTTCTTTACAGAAATAGATTTGTCGAGCACGAAATGACCTAAAACAAAAGCGTAATATCTCTCTATCTATGTCTATTATGAAACATATAGGCGAAGAACTCCACTGTATAATTTGGCAAAAAAAGTACAATAGAAAAACTGAAGATAATGCTATAATGGAGAGAGAACGAAGATAGGTGGGCTTACGGAAGCAAAAATTATTTCCGGAAGCACCTGGTTTTGACGATGATGGATAGGGGGCAGGCAAAATGGAAAAAAGGTACAATCGTATTTTAGTGGCAACAGATGGCTCCGTGGAAGCTGAATTTGCATTAAAAAAAGGTATTGCGCTCGCCAAAGCTTATGATTGTTCGTTGGGGATCTGCTACATTATTGACTATAACCATTACAGCCAGGCCCGGCTTCATACTACGGATTTATTACAGGCCTCAAAGGAAAAAGGGGAAGAAATTATCGCTTCCTCCAGAGAAGAAGCCGAAAATGCAGGACTGACGGATATAACCGTATTTTTAGAAAACGGCTCTCCTAAAACTACTATTCCAAAAGATATAGCGAAAAAATTTAAAGCGGATCTGATTCTCTGCGGGGCTTCAGGAATAGGAACATTTGAAAGATTTATTGTTGGAAGCGTTTCCGCAGGTATTGTGCGGAATGCAGAATGTGACGCCTGGGTAGTTAGAAATAAACGCGATATTGAAAAATATAATAGCATTCTGATCGCAGTAGATGACTCAGAAATGTCAGCCAATGCCTTTCGTGCCGGTCTGGCGATGGCAGAGGAGGAAGAAGCAAAGGCTGTGGTTACCCACGTTATTCACACACCACTCGTATCGTCAGTAGAGCAGTCCAGGAGCAACGTCATTGAAATATTTAAGAAAAACGGCAGAAATCTGCTTGAGATATACCGGGAGCTTGCGTTAAAAAGCAACGTTCCCAACGTTTCATTTGCTTTGGAGTACGGTTCACCCAAAATGGTGATTCCAAAGGATGCTGCAGAAAAATACGAGGCAGACTTAATCGTCTCCGGCGCCTCCGGGGTCAGCAGTGCAGAGCGTCTACTGCTTGGAAGCGTTGGGGAAAGCATTGTCCGCAGAGCGGAGTGCGACGTACTCGTTGTCAGAAATGAACACATTTAAAATGTTTCCCGAATTGAATTTGCCAGTGAAGCTGGCTTATAACACAGGAAAGCCCGGCTGCCGTCCAGCCGGGGTTTTTAATGGAAGCTGCTAATAAGCAGAAACGTATGCCATTACTCGTAGGTGTGTTTTACCGTAGGAAGAAGCCCGGCCGTTTTAAGAAGTGGTTCCGGCGCTAAAAAAGTAACAGTAACTACACCGGGATGTCTTCCAATCTCGATAGAGCCTGTAATGGTTGCTCTATTCATAATTTCAGGCACGGTGACACCCAGCGCTTTGGCTGCCCGGGCCATTCCGTTTTCCGTCGCTTCGTTCAGGCTCGCTCCGCTGCCAATAAAAGATATTGGGTGAGCCTCTTCGAGTTCAGTAACCCCCCATTGCTGGGCAAGCTCGAGGGCTTCTTTCTTTTCCTGCCCGCTAAAAGGCTTGGCCGTATAGGGAAGGTCTTCAATCAGGGGGAGCAGTACCGGGCCGTCTAATTTTACTTCTTTTAAAACATCGGCCTGAAGATGTACAATGCCGGAAACATCAGTAGTGTGGCCGGCAATTTCCCCATCTCCCTGCATGGCATGCATGTCACCAAGATAGATGCCGCCTCCAGGGACTTTAACCGGGCAGATTAATACAGCTCCGGCCCGGACACGGCTGATATCAAGGTGCCCGTCTGTTCGTTCTTCCAGTTGTTCTTTAGTAATAGCGTACTCATGGGGAGCATCGATCAATGCCTGTCCGAAGTCCCCAGCATTATGGGAATCAGGCAGAGCGCGTGATGGAGTAGTGCCGAGCTGGCCTAAAAAAGGTCTGGTTCTGGCTGCTGCACCAATAATGTCATGAGGCGCAAAGGTTACTACTGGGTTTTGAATCGAATTTTCGGGAGTGTTCATGTAATTCTTTCCGTCTACGGCAATTTTTTCAGCCGCTTCCTGTGAAAGGGTGAGCCCAATCGACTTATTATCGTTGAAAGCCATAGTATAGGCGTTTGTAAATACAAACGGAGTGATATCCTGGTTACAGTTGGCGCACCGGACCGCCTCCTGGCCAATGCCCTTAATCACTGTTTTTGGGTGCATTTGCCCGCAGCCCGGGCACTGCACAGCAACGAATGGATCACCGACAAACCGGCCGTCTACCGCTTTGTCATTGCCGGAGGCTGTAGCCTGAGAGGTGATTTCAATAGATTTGATCCGGATAGCAACAGCGTCGCCGACTTCTGCGCCCTCGACATACACCGGCTTTGTTACTTCATGTCCGCCGCGCAGGGCAGGGGTGATCATCGGCCCCCAGCATCCGGGGGTGGTATTGGCTACAATCCGGCCACCATCCTTAACCTTATATTCCATCTCAAGAGCCGGGTCCAGCATGCCATCTGTAAAGGTATTAACATATACGGTTTGCTTTGCCTCCATATCTATTCACTCCCTATGTTAGAATATTCTAACTTTAACACGGAAGAGGGGATTAGCCCAGCTGACGGTCTTCTTCTTAATAAAAAACCGGGCTCCATAAGGAGGCCCGGCAAAAGCTTTCTTATTCTCTTACGTTGTGAATCCATGCTTTGTCCTGATCCATCATTTTCTTCGCTGCTGCAATCGTCAGAAACTGGATGACGATGATCGGTAGCCCCATCAGGCCAGAAAGAACTTCGAGCGGAGGAAGGCCTCCGATTCTCATTAAGATCAAGGCCAGCGTAGTGATGATGACAGCGACCAAAATACGAAGAAATTTAGAAGGCTCATTTTTACTCATATCTTCGGTGCTTGCATACGCTGAGATAGTATAAGTGGTAGAGTCAAGTGTCGTTGTTAAGAAGATCAATGCGACAACCATAAAGATGACCAATGCAAATCCAGCGAGTGGAAGTGTAGTCAAAATTTGCGGAATAGCTGCCATATTGCCCTGATTCTCCACAATACTCAGCACGTCGAGGTTTCCATTTAAAAATCTGTCTACACCAAGTCCGCCGAGAACTCCCGTAGCTGCCCAGGAGATAATCGTTGGAGCCGCCAGATACGTCAAAATCATTTCTTTGACCGTACGGCCCTGGGAAATTTTCGCGGCAAATACGCTGTGCAGCATAGCCCATGTAGCATTATAGGCGAACCAGAATACAGTGTTACCCTTTATATAACTGGCCTCACCGGAAGAAAGGGCTTCAGTATAAAAGGAAATGTTAATGTAGTTAGTCATAAGAAAGCCGAGGCTGCCTGTGAAATAATTTAAGATAAATATTCCCGGTCCGGCTATCATAATAAACAGAGCGAATATCCCCGCTAAGTACATATTAAACGTACTCAGGCGTTTGATCCCCTTTTCAATGCCGAGATAGGCGCTTACAGAAAACATGAACACCCAAACGAGTGTCACAATCAGCGTAAGGCCAAAGCTTATTTCGATTCCAAGCAGCTCTGCGAGGTTGTTGGTAATGATCGGAGACCCGAGTCCAAGCGTTACTGCAGCACCTGCCAGAATACTGATCAGGAAAATTACATCCAAAAATTTACCGCCAATGCCGTCGGTGAATCGATCACCAAAAAGTACGCGGCACGCTTCGGAAATTCGCATCAACGGACGTTTGCGCACATGAAGAATGTACGCCATTGCTGGCGCCGCCATAACGAAAATAGCAAATGTCTGAAAGCTCCAAAGGAACATGCTGTAGGAGTTCCCCCACATGAGCGCCTCGGTGGAACCAACTTCCACGCCGTTTGGCGGGTCGCTTGCTACGGAGGTCCACTGCACCATTCCGGTACGCATAATAGTGGAGCCGAGCCCCATAGCAATGAGAATCGAGGCGTACTCAAATAGAGAAAAACGAGGTTTTGATAATGGATCTCCAAGCACGACTTTTCCATATTTGGAAAAAGAAAAATAAAGTCCGGCAGCAAGAAGAATTATACCGTACCAGAGATACCCCCAAGTAAATACTTCTACAATGGAATCAAAAATTCCATTTAAAATTTCCATGCTGCGTGTTTCGTATAACGCAAGCGGTATACAGATGGCAATAATGATTAAAAGAGCCGGTACAAAAATACTGTAATCAATCAGCTTTAATTTTGACTGCTGATTGTCCTTCTGTTCACTCATTGATATCCCCCTTTTTATTTTGTCTTTTCATGATGGCTGTGAAAATTAAGAAACGCAGGAAACTACAAGCAATAAATCACAATATATCCATATGAAAAATATCAATAATCCTCTCCTTCCTCAAAAAACAGCCGAATAAACTAAAACATGAATATTATTTGCGCATTTAATGTCAAAAAAAATAGCAGCGCGGGACGAGCGCTGCTTGAAAAAACTATTATTAAATCGATCCGAGAAAAAAGAGAAGAGCGGTAATACAGCAGGTGTTTACGACAACGAACAGGGCCTGCCGCCATTTTTTATGAAATATTTGTTCATAGTAAAAGTAATGGATCACAAAAACACTCACCAGGGAGATGTAGGCTGGGATATGCAGAAATCCCGTAAGAGCAAAGAAGCAGCCGACAGACAGCAGAAGGACTGGAAATTCCACTGCTGCTGCCATTATGATCCATGGCATCGTCATCTTCGTATTCACCGCCACCCTCCATTCTACTGAATTTTCTTTTATTGTAAGGCAGCATGCACTGAAGGAGGATAGGACCATATATATAATTTTTTACAAAGATAACAATACCTGTTGGTTAATAAAGAAAAACTAAGTCTGGAGTCCTGCTTCAAAGATTCTCATCAAGGGAACATAAACAGAAAGAATTAAAATAAAAGGAGCGGGTACCGATGGCAGCAATAAAACCTTTTCTTATGTTTCAGGGGAACGCAGAAGAAGCACTTAATTATTATGCGAGCCTGCTTGATGAAGCAAAAATTGTGAGCTTGAGCCGGTATGGGCCGCACGAATCCGGGGAAGAAGGAAATGTTATGCAGGCCGTACTTTCTCTTCAGGGGCAGGAATTCATATGCATGGACAGTAACGTGAAGCACGATTTTACATTCACACCCTCCTTTTCGCTTTTTGTTAACTGTGAATCCGACCAGGAGATTGAGTACTTGTACAATCATCTTTCCGAGGGCGGTAAAAAGCTGATGGCTTTAAAGGATTATGGGTTCAGTAAACGCTTCGCCTGGATTCAGGATAAATTTAATGTCTCCTGGCAGCTGAACCTGCCTTCTGATTAACAAAGGTCTGAATAAATTTATGCTTTGAAATATTTTTTCTGTTTTTCATTTAGTGATTGTAGATGAATACAGCAGCCATTATAATTGAAATATCAGCATAGCCAGTACCTCTGGCATTTTTTGAAAGCGCATACAATTAATGTTTATTGTAATACAGTTTATGTCACCAGCAGAAAGCAGGAGAGCCAGAAATGAAAGAAAAAATTCAGAATGAATTGCAAACAGTACTGGATGGGCTGCCGGAAATGAAGTTTTCAACGCGTGAAGAAATCAGAAACAGCCGTGTATTGACAAAACAGGCCTTTGAAGGGGAAGCTCCCATCAGCCGGAGTAAAGTAAGAGTCACAGACAAACATATCCCCGGCCATGAGGAAGGGCAGAATATACGGGTTCGCATATATGAGCCGGTCATGCCGGTAAAAACAATTTCTCCAGGCTTATACTGGATTCATGGAGGGGGATATTTGAGCGGTACCCCGGAGATGAATGATGAGTTGTGCGAAAGGTTTGTGCTCGAAGCAGGATGTGTAGTTATCTCTGTGGCGTACCGGCTTGCCCCGGAGCATCCTTATCCCGCCGGAGTGGAGGACTGCTATACAGGGCTTAAGTGGGTGGCAGAGCACGCTGGTGAGCTCGGTATAGACGCAGAGCGCATTGGAGTAGCAGGGCACAGTGCCGGCGGGGGACTGACAGCAGCTGTATCCTTGATGGCAAGAGACAGGGGCGGCCCGGAAGTAGCTTTCCAGATGCCGCTTTGCCCGATGCTTGATTATAGAAATATTACTGTTTCCAGCCAGGAAATTACGGATACTAGGGTATGGAATTATTATTCAAACCAGGCGGCATGGCAAGCCTATCTCGGCGATCTTACTGAGGACGTGCCTGCATATGCTTCTCCAGCCCAGGCAGAGGATTTTTCCGGCCTTCCACCTACCTATACTATGGTGGGGAGTGCGGATCCGTTTCGGGATGAAACGATAGAATATATCTCGCGGTTAAGCCAGTCCGGCGTAAAGGCAGAATTTCACCTGTATCCAGGGTGCTTTCACGGCTTTGAAGGCATTGCGCCGCAGGCAGAAGTCAGCCAGCGGGCCGTAAAAGGGTATGTAGATGCTTTAAAAAGAAATTTATAAAGCAGTAATGAAGTAATAGACGGCAGAAATTTTTATTAACGCTCCGGTTTCTTTGAAATAAAGAAACCGGAGCGTTTTTATTAATGAGTCCGATTATTAAATACATTTATTTCTAATATTGTTAATGATAAAGTTTTGTAAAAGGAGGCAATGTAATGTTGGGAATTAAAATTAAAGAAGATAAAGAAAATATTGTAACCAAGTGGATGTTTTCTAAAATAAAAATACCCAAAAATACTATTACAAACCTCTATTTTGACAACACGTACAGTGGGACAGAAGCTGATGCTGTAAGAATTGGTGTCCCGGGAGGTACTATGCGTCAGCTTTTTATTGAAACGACAGGAAAAAATTATGTGCTGTTCACTTATAATGAGAGACAGTATGCCCGCAGAATTCAGAAGATGATCGAAGATAATAAATATACTGTCTGACAGCCCGAAGCCTCCTGACATCTGCAGGGGGCTTTATTTTATAAACAGCACCAGATGGGTGCCTGTGACATGCTGAAGCGTAAAATTAGTTCCTTAGTAGAAGATTAAAAGCCTTCAGGAAAGGTAATGATATTAACAAGGCCAAAAATTAAAAGGGAAAATCCGTCACGGTGAAAAACACTCTTCAATAAGGAGATGTTACTCGTGTTAGTTCTTCCTGGGCGAATAGTAAATATCCGCATTCCATTGGATAAACAGGCTTCGGGGGAGAAGAAAGACGGCAAATACACCTTTGGGTTTCGATTTCCACAATGGCAGGGTAAAGGACGGTATGCTAACGGCGTAAAAAAACGGGCACGCATGATTTTCTATGTGAAAGATGAAGATGACCAACTGATATTTCAATATCCGATTACAGAAATTCAGCGGGAGGATCACTGCGTAATTTCGACAAGATACGAAAAACGCATTCCTGAAGAATTTCAAAAAGAAATCCGGCAGATTATCATCCATTTTGTATGAACAAAATCCAATAATATATTCTCGGACGAGAGAAATGAAAAGAGGGATTGCATTGGCTAAAAAAGACCAATCATCAGAAGAACAGGCAAATGTTGTTATTACGAACGAAAATGGTGAAGATGAAGAAGTAGATCTTTACATGATGAGTGTAAAAGATATCAGGGCTCTTGCTGAAGAAAGCGGCCTCGAATTATCTTCCACCAAAAAAGAGGATATGATTAACGAAATCATGGAAGAAGTAGAAAGTGGAGACAGCGAGGGAGACCAGGGGTCGGAGGACGAAGAAAACGAAGAAAATCAGGACCAGGAAGAAGAAAGCGACGAAGAGCTTCCTGAGGAAGAAGAACAGGAAGAGCCGAGCAGCGAAAATGAGGAGGAGAATTCCTCATCTGAAGAAAAGGATCAGGACCAGGCAAACGTCGTTATTACGAATGAAGATGGTGAAGATGAGGAAATTGATTTATATATGCAGAGTATAGAAGACATTCAGGCTCTTGCAGAAGAGAGCGGCCTTGAGCTCTCCTCTACAGATAAAAAAGGAATGATTGATGAAATCATGGCCGAGGTTAACAGCGGTGAAAGCGAGGACCAGCCCGAAGAAAATACAGACGGGGCTTCTGGGGAACAAGAGCAGGAACCAGCGGACAGTGAGGAAGATGCGGATGAAGATTCTTCAGAAGCGGGAAGCAGTGAAGAAGAAGCGTCAGGTGAAGAAGAACAGGAAGAGCCGGCTGCAGAAGACGACGATGCGGAAGAAAACGAAGAAGCAGACTCTTCGCAGGAGCAGGAGAATTCATCAGAAGAAAACGAAGAAAAAGCAGAAGAAAACAACGGTGAAGTGGAACAGGAAGAACCGGCAGCCGAAGAAGACAACGCAGAAGAAGGTTCGTCGTTCATTTCCGAAGAAGCAACCAGCCAGCTTGTCGAAGATGTAAAGCATTCGCTGATTGACGAATTAAAAGATGATTTATATGAAGATGTAAAGCAGGAATTAGTGCAGCAGCTGCATGATGAATTGATCGGTGATTCAAAAAGTGACCTGTTGGATGAAATTAAGTCTGAGGTCATGGAAAGTGTCAAAAAAGACTTGAACAGTGCACTCGCAAAAGATGAATCCGCATAAAAAAGGCCCGTCTCCGGGCTTTTTTTACGCTTATAAACATGGAAGAGAAGGCTGCCATGTTTAATCTTCCGGACTAAAAGGAAATACCTAATCTGTGGTTAAAATAGATGTTCATCAATCATACCAGACATCTTCGTTTAGCTTAAAATACCAAGGAGGCTTCACTAATGAGCAGATTTACGATTCCAAGAGACATCTATTTTGAAGATAACGCGCTTGAAGTACTGCGCACATTTGAAGGAAAAAAAGCTACGCTCGTTATTGGCGGCGGCTCTGTGAAAAAAAACGGCAATTTAGACCGCATTCAGGAGCACCTTGCTGCAGCAGATATTGAAACTGAAGTTCTTGAAGGATATAATACGGAGCCAACCGCAAAAATGGTCAAAGAAGGAGCAGAAGAAATGCGCTCCTTTGCACCTGACTGGATTATAGGCATCGGCGGCGGTTCCGCGATGGACGCTGCTAAAGCGATGTGGCTGTTTTATGAACACCCTGAGCTTTCCTTTGAAGATGCAACAAAACCTTTTGAATTGCCGCGTCTCCGCCAAAAGGCGAAACTTGCCGGTATTCCTACGACAAGCGGCAGCGGTTCTGAAGTTTCCAATCTTTCAGTAGTGGCAGATGAAAAAACAAACGTTAAGTATCCATTTGCAGACTTTGGTCTGACGCCGGATATAGCTATTATTGATCCAGTTATGGTGGAAGATCTGCCGAAGCATATTACTGCTTACACGGGTATGGATGCTTTTACCCATACGATCGAATCCTACGTAGCCAAGCCGCGGACTTTATATACTAACATTCTTGCTCTCGGCGGTGCTGAAGTGATTAAAGATAATTTGAAAGCATCGTATAATGGCGACCACGAAGCCGGAAAACAGATGCACAGCATCCAGGCGATGGCCGGGATGGCGTTTGCGAACGCGGTGCTTGGCAATGTGCACAGCCTTGCTCATAAAAGCGGGCCTACATTCGATATTCCGCACGGTTATGCCAACGCGATTTATCTCCCGTATGTCATTGAGTTCAACCGTGCAGTGGTAGAAGACCGCTATGCAGAAATTGCACGCCGTCTGCACCTAGAAGGACAGACAGATAAAGAATTGACAGATTCGCTTATAGAGTATATTTTTGAACTCAATAAAGATTTAGGATTGGCTGTTACGCTTGAAGAATTCGGTGTCCCTGAAAAGGATTTCGAGGAGCACCTGGATACAATGGCTCAAAATGCACTAAGCGATCCATGTACCAGCACCAATCCGAGGGAAACATCCTTCGAGCAGATGAAGGACTTGTTCAAGGCTTCATATTACGGAAAAGAAGCTCTGGTAAAAGGCTGAGTATAAAAGGAAAAAGATAAACCGGAAACCCCGATTGCTTCGGGGTTTTTCCTTTGTACTGCTCCTGTAGCAGAGATCAGGAGAAGGAGAGATGTATTATGCCGAAAGAACAAAAGCTCGGGGCAGCCGACCGGCAGTATAAAGAACCGCCCGAGGTGGTGCAGGCGTTTGGTGAAAATGGACGTAACCACTTAAGCAAGGAATTCAAGGCACAGTTTCTGCTGGCAATTCTGGCAGGGTCATTTATGACCTTCGGGGCGGTTTTTTCGATTCTCCTTGCAACAGGTGTAGAAGCGAAGGGGCTGTACTATCTGCTTTCGGGGCTTGGTTTTACAGCGGCTTATGTTATGGTGTTTTTATCCGGTGCTGTATTATTTACAGAAATCAATATTCTGCTCCCGAGTTACTTATTTCGAAAGCCCAGCGTCTATTTTATGCCGATTGCAAGGTTCTGGTTCGCGACATACATCGGAAACATGGTCGGGGCGCTATTCGTTGCCGCAGTTATTCAGCTTTCCGGATCCTTGACGCCGGAATTTTACGGAGAGCTAGAAGTATATTTATCGGACAAAATGAAATTCAAAGAGTCCGGCGGCATCGGCTGGTTCCAGGTTGTTTTATCCGGTATTCTGGCCAACTGGCTAATCGGCATGGCATCGTTTCTTACTACAGCCGCGAGAGACGTTACAGGAAAAGTAGTGGCAACTGCGCTTCCAGTCATTTTATTTGTGGCCGGTAATTTTCAGCACAGCGCCGCGAACATGGGCTACTTCAGTATGGGCGTATTTTCAGATACTGAGCATGCCTGGTACGAATACCTGCTTTTTAACTTAATTCCTGCAAGTATTGGTAACCTAATCGGCGGTGCACTCCTGGTTTCTCTGCTGTTCTTATTTGCCTACCGGGAAGAGCTTCGCGATGGTGACGGCATTGAATAGAAAAAAACTGCTCCTGAAAAGGGGCAGTTTTTTTATGGAATATTACTTTTCGTTAAAGGAAGTCTTTTGCGGGGAATGTGAAGGCATCAGTCTGTCGAGAAGGTATCCGGCGGCTGCACCGATAATCGCAGGCATCACCCAGCCAAGCCCCTGCTCAAAAAATGGCGAGGTCTGAAGAATGCTTGTGACAGCAGGGGCGGAGACCCCTACACTTGAAAGCCCTTCGTAAAGCGCGAAGATTCCTGTAAAGGTAATCGAGAGCTGATACATTAGGGAGCCTTCACCAATAATAGGTCTGAGAAGCGAAAGTACAATGAGCACAATAGCGAGCGGGTAAATAAATACAAGTAAAGGCACTGCGATACTTAAAATTAAAGACAAGCCTAAATTAGTGACCAGCATCCCGATGACTGTAAAAAAGACGACAAACGATTTATAGGCGACACGAGGCATGACGCTGTGAAAAAATTCAGAGCAGGCCGTTATCAGGCCGACGCTGGTGGTCAGGCAGGCAAGCAGAACGATCAGTCCAAAAAAGAAGCTGCCGGATGGGCCAAAAAGCATGGCTGCGGCTGGTTCAAGAATACCGGCCCCGTCCGTAATTCCCTCCTGCTGTGACATCCGGGCGCCAATCCACCCGAGCGAAACATAGACTATAGAAAGACCAATTCCAGCTACTATAGTAGCTATTGCGGCGCCTGACATCAGTTCACGCTTAGAGGATGCTCCGTGCGTACGCAAGCTGTTAACAATAACCATTCCGAAGGCAAGAGCGCCGAGAGCATCCATCGTCAGGTATCCTTCAAGAAATCCTCCAATAAAAGGAGAACTATTATAAGGGGCCTCGGCTGAAGAAGGATTCGTATCGAAAATAAAAAATGCCCGTACAAATAAAACAGCTAAAGTAACGAATAGAATAGGTGTCAGCCACTGGCCCAGGCGATCGACTATCTTTTCGGGGTTTAAGCTCAGCCAAAGGGTAACCGCGAAAAAAAGTAAGGAAAAAAGTAAAAGTGTCCACCAGGTTCCGATACCTGCAGCCGGAACGAAGCCGATCTCATAGGCTACGTTAGCAGCTCTTGGGATACCGTATAATGCTCCGATGGATAGATAAATCAGGGCGGCAAACATCAGGCCAAACATGGGGTGAACTCTGCTGCCCATGCTGATAAGTCCGTATCGTGCCTGCACAACAGCCATAATGGCAAGGATGGGAAGAAGCACTCCCGTAAAGAGGAATCCAAGGATTGCAGGTGTGAAATTGTCTCCTGCAGAATAGCCGAGAAATGGCGGAAAAATTAAATTTCCAGCTCCGAAAAATAACGAGAAAAGCATAAAGCCAATAAAAAGAACACGCGACTTTTTCATCCTGCACCTCCTGAACGTAAGTAATATCGCCACACAACGCAAAAAACCCGTTCCCAGAAAGGAAACGAGTCAAATTCTTAAGAGAGTCCTTAAAATACCATGCTGTACTGGATCATCTTGTGAGAAAATGACTATATAATGAAAAGCATTATGTAAGGTTAATAATCATTCTATAATGTAACGCGGATCTGACTGAAAGTAAACCGTCAGCGTGCATTAAGACAAATAAAAAAATGTAAACGGATACGCGGAAATGCTGGGAAAAAGACAAAGAAAAAATCGATTTTTTAATAATTTCAAGTGTATATCATAGGTGAAAGGGTATATATTCATAGGTCCAATATCACTTGGAGGGGAGAACTATGGGGAAAGGTATAAACTGGGTTAAAAACCATCAGTTTTGTTCTACAGTTGAAGAGCATGATGACATTGTTATTCTGGAAGTGCCTTATACAGCAAGCAATGAGCAGTGGGACGAAATACAGGAAATTATTAATGTTCTTCATGATCACGGATATGTAGAAGGTCAGACAAAGCGTATCGATCAACTGCAGATTGAACTTGTAGGTTTTAAAATTCCATGGAGCCAGCAAAGAATGAATTCCGGGTAAAATAAGTAACAAAAATAACCATTTGATGAATAAAAGATTAAAGAAATTACGTTTACGTTACAAGTGAATAATAAAACACAAAAATCATATTTGGGTTGATATGATAGTGTTTAATTAATTATTTCGGAGAAAAGAGGTCTGCAGTTTGCGAAACCCAATTGTATTAATGATGGTAATGGGTCTTTCTATGTTTTACGTTGTTGTGCCGTTTATGAGTATTGAGCAAATGCCGACCATGCTGACAGGTGTGCAGCAGATTATGAAATCCATTACCTCCATCAGTTTTTTATAATATACGTGCCATACAGGCCTCTCTGCTTATCTGCAGGAGGCTTTTTATCATTTTAAAAAGAAAGAAGCACTCATTTAAATAAAATGTCAAAAAACACAAGGAGTAAGGTCTGTGCCAACATTTATTTTTGGTCATAAAAGTCCAGATACCGATGCAATTGCTTCACCTATCGCCTACGCGTATTTAAAAAAGAGGCTGGGCGAAGAGGTGCAGGCGGGAAGACTGGGAGAAATAAATAACGAAACCACTTATGCACTCAAATACTTTAAACAGAAAAAACCGCAATTAATTCGCGGGCTTAAAGAAGACACCCCGGTAATACTAATGGATCACAACGAACGACAGCAAAGCATTAATGACCTGGAAAGCTTTCGTATTAAAGAGATAATTGACCATCATAAAATTGCGAATATCGAAACGAAAGAACCGATATACTTTCGGACGGAGCCGGTAGGATGTACAGCGACAATCGTATACCAGTTGTACAGGGAAAACAGAGTTGAGATACCGGAAAAAGAAGCGGGATTGATGCTTTCAGCTATTATTTCCGATACCCTGTTATTTCAATCCCCAACTACTTCTTTAAAAGACAGGCAGGCTGCGAAAGAACTGGCAGCAGCTGCCGGGGTAGAGATAAAAACATATGGACTCAGCCTTTTAAAGGCAGGTACAGACTGGAGTACGACGAATGATACTGATTTAATACAGACCGACATGAAAGATTTTGATATGAACGGCTTGAAGGTACGTATTGCTCAAGTGAATACAGTAGGCGCTGCAGCAATATTAAATCGGAGTGAAGGGCTGCTTGCAAAAATGGAGCAGGCTGTGCAGGCAGAAGCATTGAACCTTTATATATTAATGATCACTGATGTACTGCAGGCGGGCTCCACCCTTCTTGCGGCCGGTACAATGAAAGATAAAGCCGGAGAGGCATTCGGGAAAAAGCTGCAGAACGGGGTGGTGGAGCTTCCAGGAGTGGTATCACGGAAAAAACAGGTAGTTCCGGGCCTGCATCAGAGCATATAGTATAAAGCCTCTTACTCAAACGAAAAGCAGCCCCCTTTTGGGAGCTGCTTTTTTAGGCTGACTGGCGCACGCTAAATGCAGTAATAGAAACAAGGATGATAACGATACCCAGGGCCTGAATGATTGTCAGACTATCTCCAAGCAGAACCACGCCAAACAAAGAAGCGGTGACCGGCTCTGCCATGGCAACCATTGAAGCAGTAACCGGAGTAGTCAGCTTGATACCGATAACGTACAGTACAAAGGAAATGCCTGCACCAACGAGCCCGAGCAGTAGAAACCATCCAATATCACTGGATGTTAAAACGGATACTGCTTCCTGTTGGTCGACAACCATCAGAAGAATTACACAAAAAACAAAAAAAGCGATCGTTAAAGAGGTTTCGGGTCTGCCGACTGCAGAGGCGTATTTAAATCCAAAAATAAACAACGCGTACGAAAGGCCGGCACTGAGGCCGGCAGCAGCGCCTGCAAGTGTAACCGAAGAACCGCTTGTGTCATAAGCACCTGTCAGGAGAAAAATTCCTACAAGCACTACTGCAATACATCCCCATTTGAAAAAAGTAGAGGGCTCCTGCTTTAGAAAAAAAGAAATCAAAAATACAAATATAGGTGCGGTATACATTAGCGTAGCAGCAATTGCTACGCTCGAGGCCTCGATACTAAGAAAGTAAAAGGTGAAATTGCCGGCGACGCCTGCCCCGGCAAGAGCGGCCCATATAAATAAGCGGGCGGAGGGTGACCCGGTCTGCCGAAGCCGTAGAAGGAACCATATAAAAATACAGACAAAACCTACAGCCCCTCGGTAAAATGAAATAACTAACGGGTCCCAGCCCTTATGTAATAGTATATCTGCCAATCCACCTGAAATACCCCATAGTACCGCAGCCATTACGACTAAAATCGTGCCTGAAAATTTCATGGTCAGCCTCCGCGGTAGTGTGAATATAATTGTTTACCCTTAAAGAAGCTGCTTCAAACAGATTTTGCATCAACGGTCAGTTTAAAGCATAACTTCAATAAGAACGTAGCCGAAAAAGGATAATAAAAGCGATCCGCAAACTGCCACGATAAACATCTTTGAACTAATGGTTTTAAAAGAGGCAGCAGGCATCTGCATTCCAAAGCCAGCCATAGCCATGCCAAGAAAAATATATGAAGCTGAGACCATAAAAGCAGCTGCCGAATCGCTGAGCAGATTAAAGGTATTGGCCAGACTCACTGCTAAAAATCCGAAAATAAACCATGGAACCGGAATTGTATGGGAGGCCCGCTTTTCTTTACGGCTTTGAAGCATGGCAACTACAAGTGCTACCGGGATGAGAAGTGCAACTCTCGTTAATTTAATGATCAGGGCGTGGTCTTCCGAAACTGTACCGCCGGCTTCAGATGCCGCTACAGCGTGAGCCACTTCATGGAGAGTTCCTCCGGATAAAACGCCATATTCATATGCATTCATCCCCAAAAACGGAAACAGAAAAGCATAGGAAACGGAAAAAAGAGTACCAACCACTGCGATAATCGCGATGCTCGCAGTAGTAGTTTTATGTTCTGCTTTTACAATCGGGGCAATGGCTGCGATAGCTGAAGCTCCGCAGATAGCTGTACCGCAGGCTGTTAACAGACTGAGCGTTTTATCTATCTTTAAAGCTCTGGCAGCAAAGTAAATGACAAAAAGCGCAATTAGTAACCCGGAAGCAGCGATAAAAAAGGCGTTAAATCCGGATTCGTAAATATCTCCTAAATGCAGGCGGGCCCCGAGGAAAATAATGCCGATCCTAAGCAAGTGCCTGCTTGAAAAAGTGATTCCGGGGAGCGCACGATCGGGCACTCCTGCGGTGAAGCGCCAGCATACGCCTAAAAGTATTGCAGTAACAAGCGCGCCCATCGCTGAGAATGGAGCGGACTCTGCTAGTGCGCTGCTGAGCACAGCAGCAATAAACGTAAAGATAAGTCCGGACGTTAGCGTGGGAATGGAAGAAACAAATCGTTTCATTAGTCTTCAACTCCTAATCATTAACGCTATTGTACTCCTGCTCTTTTTATTATAAAAACAAATATATATAATAAAATTAATTAATATTATTAATAAATGGGAGGGCCTATGCATATTGACGAATTAAAAACTTTTTTGACCGTGGTGGAGGAAAAAAATTTCACAAAAGCCTCGGAGGTGCTCTCCCTCTCCCAGCCGACTGTAAGCGTGCATATAAAAAATCTTGAAAAGGAATTTCTTGCTCCGCTTTTTCAGCGGACAACAAAGTCATTGATGCTCACAAGGGAGGGGGAGGTGTTTTTGGATCATGCCCGTCAGTTGATGGGCACCTACGTCCATATGAAGGAAGCTATATATACGATGCACGAGGAAGTGAGCGGAACCATTCATATCGGGGCCAGCTTTACGATTGGGGAATACGTGCTCCCAAAAGTAATGGCCAGAATGCAGGGTGAGTATGAAGGGATTCAGTTTGAAGTGACTATTGCTAATACAGAGGAAATCATTCAGCTGGTCCGGACGCTGAAAGTCGATATCGGCCTGGTGGAAGGGCACAGCAGGGCTGCCGATATTACGCTGACACCGTTTCAGACGGACCGCCTGGCGGTGGTTAAGAGTACATCCAATTCCTTTTCGCCTCGAACCCGGAAGGAGCTGCAGGACCAGAAATGGGTGGTGCGCGAAAAGGGATCCGGGACCAGGGAATCGTTTGATTATGTGATGAATGCAAACGGGATACGTATACGTTCACTTCTGATGATCAGCAGCACGCAGGGGGTTAAAGAAGCTGTTAAAAGCGGTCTTGGCTTATCTTTGTTATCAGAAGCAGCGATTGAAGAAGAACAAAAACACAACTCGCTGGAGCTTTTATCCATTGAAGGCATCGATGCAAAAAGGTTTTTTTCCTATGTACTTCCAAAAAGAACAGAGCGGACAAAAAATATTCAGTTTATGATCCGATGCCTGACAGAGAATTACTGACGTCCGTTGTCTTCTTTTTTATAGTTTTCTACAAAAACTAATTTGTTGTATACTAATACCGCAATCTTAGGGGAATTACTGATGATGGCTTTATATTCACCGCTGTATAAAGCATTCTGTTCAACATAAAAACGGAAGCTTACTATACTGAAATGAGGAATGGGTAAATGATTCAAATTGAACCATTTTTGCGCAATGATCAGTTTAATTTTATTAAAGAGCATGTATGGAAATTCGCCCATGCGCACGCTACAGTAAAAGATGCTGATGTAATCAGTGCATTAAAGCACAGTGCCTTTGATCAAATTATTAACAGCTTTCATTCGATGAACGATGAGCAGGAACGCCTGTTAGAAAAGATTCTTTATGTAGAGGACAGCACTCAGGCAGAGCAGATGCTCGGTGAGTTGAAAATGTATGTTGTTCCATTCCCGGCTGTAACTGTAGAACGGATTAAAAAGCTGTTTCCAAAGGCGAAAAAGCTGACAATGCCATCATTGGAAGATGAGGAACTGAAAAATATATCTTATCTGGGCTGGAATGACATCCGCGCAGAACGAAAATATATTATTACTACGGATCAGAGGAGATTGACGGGCGTGTTTGGGACATTTCGGAATACTCCTGGAAAAGGGATCTGTACGATCTGCAGCAAACAGGAGGAGACAGGGCTTTTTATGGCAGTAGTGAAGGCCGGAAAAGAAACATATACGAGCCGGGGCAACTATATCTGCCAGGACAGTCGCAGGTGCAATGAAAATATTACGGATCTCCGGCAGCTTGAAACGTTCATGTACCATTTGAAAAAGTAAATACTATAAAAGCCGGGGTAAGGAACGTTTCCCCCGGCTTTTATATATTATTGCAGTGTATGCAGATGAATGGTCCCGTCTCTGGTATAATCGTCGATTTCCTGACGGATGTGGTCTGCGAGGCCGATTTGCTTCATCGTATCAAAGATGGAACACGCCTGATCCCAGTCCTGAAGAGCGGATTCATCAAATCCCAGCACCAGAAGGTTTTGTCCCCGCTGATAAAGCAGTTCCCCTAAAACGTAGCTGTTCTGAAGGTCAATGCAGCGGTTGATTCCCTTTGAACACCAGTCGATGGATTGCTGGTAAGCACCCTGATAGGTCAGCGCTTTAGTTAAAGTATATGTCAGCTTTAATTCAATGTATTTATTCTCCGGGTGCACCAGGCTCTGATGGTCCTGCAGAGCTTTCCGGCATACGTCCGCAGCTTTTTTGTATTCGTGTTCAAGGTTGTAAATAATCGCCATGGCGTTTATGATTTCACCCTTACGTTCCGTATAAATTCCTTTGTGGTACGCATCGAGGGCAGAAGAAGCCAGTTCGAGAGCCCGCTCCGGATCTTTGTCCAGTTCGTAGGCGCAAATAGCTTTATGCCAAAGCATGTACTGCTCATAATAGCCGATTTTAAAAATGGGGTTGTCTTCCTCCCTGGAAAGAAGCTCCCGCATCGAAACGTAATCATGCTCGAACCGGCACGTTTCAAGCATACTGAATACAGAGCGGACGTAGTCGCTGCGGTCTGTTAACGCTTCTTCAAAAAAGTAATACATGCTGGCTCCGAGCCGTTCAGCAATATAAAACATGGTGCTTGAATATGGAACGATGGTCCCCTTCTCAATTTTACTGATCTGCGCCTGGGTACAAATATCTTTGGCAAGCTCCTTTTGTGTGTAGCCCCGGTATTTTCGCAGTTCCTGTATTTTATTTCCCACCCGTGAAAAATCCATCAATATAGTTCTCTCCCTATCTCTCAAATATTCCTATAATTATTTTACGGGAAGAAATCTGTAGAAAAAAGAGGAAAGTCTTAGGAAATTGATCGATTTTGGAGTCAGAAGCGGAAAACACTCTTTTTATAGTTCGAATATACTAAAACGAACATATAATAAAGAGGTGAAGAAATGAAAAAGGCAGGTTTATGGTATGCTGCGTTCATTGTAATAATGATGGCAACAGCTGCACCGGTTCAGCAGACAGCGCCGGTGGCAGGTGAAATTATAACGAGAGACATCCCACATCAATATTAAAAACAAGCCGCGGACATCATTGATGCCTGCGGCTTGTTTCTTTATACTGCTTGGCTTTCTCAACATATTCGAGGCGGATACGCTCCATGTCTTCTTTGTCCTCTTCAGTGAGGTCACGAACGACTTTGGCCGGACGTCCAAAGGCAAGTACGCCGGCAGGAATCGTTTTTCCGGGCGGGACCAGGCTGCCGGCACCGATGAACGCTCCTTCACCGATCTCTGCACCGTCAAGCACTGTAGACCCCATGCCGATGAGTGCCTTCTTTCTTACAATGGCGGAATGAAGCATCACCTGATGACCGACAGTAACGTCGTCTTCAATAATCAAAGGATGCTTCGGGCTTTGGTGCAGCAGGCATTGATCCTGCACATTGACTCTGCTGCCAATCAGCGTAGGTGCTACGTCCCCGCGAATAACGGTGTGAAACCAAATGCTCGATTCTTCGCCGATGGTAACGTCACCAGTGATGACCGTGAAATCTGCTAAAAAAACAGTGGGAGCAATGGAAGGGTACTGGTTGTTGTACGGATAAATCATAAAAAACCCACACTTTCCGAAATTTATTCTGCATTTCTAATGCAAGTGTAGCAAAAATAATAGTAAAATAAAGAAAGATATATTTCCCGGGGTACTGGATTGAGGAAAAAGGGGGCGATAATAGTGGAAAAAAGATTAGTGGACCGCCCGCGTGGAGTTGTTGTGCTGGTTCATGGATCAGGAGAACACTACCGGCGGTATGAATGGCTGATCCATGTATTGAAGCGCCAGCATCTGCATGTGATAACCGGAGATCTGCCGGGACATGGGGAAACTGAAGGACGAAGAGGACATATAGACAGCTTCCGTGAATACACAGATACAGTATATGAATGGTACAGAGAAGCAGCTTCCTTTAAGCTGCCTATTTTTATGCTTGGGCACAGTATGGGAGGATTAATTGTCATTCGGGCGGTATCCGAGCGGTACATGCCAGTGAAAGGAATTATTTTATCCTCTCCGGCACTCGGATTATACGAATATCCAAACAGGATCCGGGAGCTCTCCGGGAGGCTGGCGCACCGGCTTATGCCGGGTAAACCTCTCCGGACCGGCATCCAGGCCGAGTATCTAACAAGAAATCCGGAAACAAGAGCAGAATACCAAAGGGATGAATTGGTGAATGATACGGTCACCGTCCGCTGGTACCAGGAAATGATCCGGTCAATGCGGATCAGTCTGGCGCAGCCGGAAAGCTTTCCGGATACTCCACTTCTGGTTATGCAGGCCGGAGAGGATTATATTGTTGATAAAGAAGCGACTGTCCGTTGGTTCAACCGGCTGCATACATCTGAACGGACGATCAAAATATGGAATAATCTTTATCATGAAATATTAAATGAGCCGGAGCAGGAACGAGTAGTAAGATATATCATTCACTTTATGAACCAGCATTCCTAATATGAACCAGCCAATCAAGGAGGCCTTTTGAAATGTCAGCACCAACGTCTATACCAACTATTATGTATTACGGAGTGAAGCAGACCCTGCCGGCTGCCCGCCAGTATTTAAGCGAATGGAAGCAGAAAGCAGAGCAGATCCCGGATAATTTATACCGCCAGGCAGCGCTTGAAGCAATTGATGAAAAAACCTTTCATTACGAAGGTGGATCGCTCTATGCATTGATTGCCCCGGAGCATATCCGGAGCGAGTTACTTCGTTTTATTGTAGCCTATCAAAATATCAGCGATTATTTGGATAGTATCTGTGATATGAGCCAGGAGGAGGGCGTAACCTTTTATCGTGATATTCATGAAGCCTTGAAGCATGCCCTGGATCCCGGAGCCAGTCAGCAGGATTACCTTAAAAAGAAAAAAGGGGACGGGGACGGCGGCTTTTTAAAAGACTTGGTTGAAACGTGCCAGTCTGCTCTGCAGAGCTTTCCGGGCCTTTCTGGTGCTCAGCCGTATATGGAGGAGCTGTCCATGTATTACAGGGAGATGCAGATATACAAGCATATTGATGTCAATGAGCGTGAAGCAAAGCTGATAGAGCTTTATGAGCACTTTAAAGACCGGATTCCGCCGATGGCCTGGTATGAATTTTGCGCTGCGTCCGGATCGACGCTCGGTATCTATGCACTGGCCGGGTACGCTGCCCGTTCGCCGCTTGCAGAGCTTCAGGCGAAATCGATTAAAGAAGCCCATTTTCCTTATGTACAGGGAATGCACATTCTGCTTGATTACTTTATTGATCAGGAGGAAGACGTGGAGCAGGGCTCTCTGAATTTCACCGAAAAATACGCCTCAGCCGGCCATATGATGTCCCGACTGGAATTTTTCAAGTCCGAGGCCGACAAAAAAGTAGCCAAGCTGCCGGAGGCCGGGTTTCATAAACAACTAAACAAAGGTCTTCTCTCCATTTATTTGTCCGACGAAAAAGTACAGGCAAATGAAACAATGAAGCAGCAGGCAAAGCACCTGCTCCGCTTTGGCGGCATCACCTCGCTTATTTACTATTGGAACTCGTGGATGTACCGGAAAAAAATATAAACAAAGAACCGCCTCTTCCGAAAAAGAAAAGGCGGTTCTTCTTTACATATCAGCCGTATCAAGCGACGTCAGTTCTCCGGTCTCCGGGGAAATAACAAGGCCGTGCACTGGGGTTCCCGGTGGGAGAAGCGGATGATTTCTCATAACCTGGACCGATTGATGCACATTGTCCTCCACATCCGAAAAGCCGCGCAGCCATTCGTGCACGGAGACTCCCTCAGCATGCATCACTGCCTCTGCATCGGATGAAACTCCGCGGTCGTACGCTTTTTCAAGCACCTGGCCGGCCTGAAGACCAGTCATGCCGCATCCGTAATGTCCGACGATCAGAACCTCTTCTGCTTTTAATTCGTATAAGGCAACCAGAATACTGCGGGTAATACTATCATATGGATCCGTAATCATTGCCCCGGCGTTACGGATCAGCTTTGCATCCCCATTCTGGATGCCCATAGCTTTAGGGAGCAGTTCAATGAGCCGGGTATCCATACACGTTAAAACGACGATACGCTTATTTGGGAATTTATCCGTTTGAAAAGCTTCATATTCTTTGTTTTGAACAAACTGCTGATTGTGCTCTAAAATAGATTTCACCACTTCTGACATGATTCATCATCCCTTCGTAGATATATGTGAATAAGCTTGAACTAATTTGGATAAATAAGGAGTTTCTTCTGCTGTTTTTTCAAAGGTTAACACATAGGGGGGCGTCTTTTCCTGAAATTCCAGGCTGTACCGCAGCACCCGTACTTCGTCTTCCGAAAATTCAGCAGCAAGGTTCTCAACGGCTGTACGTTCTGCATTTCCTCCCGGGTGGCCGTGGTAAATGACCACGATAACCGGAACGCCTGACGGGAACGTATGAAGATAAGAAAGAACCGCTGCAGTTGTAGAAGAAGCAGACGTCACAATCTGTTTATCGCTCCCCGGCAGATAACCGAGGTTAAAAACGGCTGCACGGATGCTGGTTTTTTCCTCATCAGTGAGCAGAGACGCTGCGTATTCATGACTGCAGTGATGCAGCGTGACGTATGGCTCCAGGCTTTTCTTTTGTAATCGTGCGTATGTAGCCTGGATGGCTTCGCTTTGAATGTCAAAGGCATGCACATGTCCGGAAGGAGACACCGCGTCTGCAAGAAAGGCGGTATCCCCGCCATTTCCACAAGTGGCATCAATTACAGTGTCCCCGGGACGGATATTTTGTGCAATCATCCAATGGGCGAAAGCCACGGCTTTCGGCAGAGTCATAAAGCTGCCGGGGCAGGCTGATAATATTTTCCCTGCCAGCTGTGTCTGCGAACCTGTTCTTTATGAATTTCATTTAGTACTTCAAACTTGTTCACGCTCCACATCGGTCCGATAAGAAGCTCGGTCGGCCCGTCACCGGTGATGCGGTGAATGAGCATATCAGGCGGCAGAATTTCGAGCTGATCCACGACAAGACTGACGTACTCATCCCGGCCGAGAAACTCCACCATTCCTTTTTCATACTGCTTGACCATCGGTGTCTTTTTCAGCAGGTGGAGCAGATGAATTTTAATACCCTGAACGTCCAGGTCAGCCACGGCCTGGGCCGTTTCCATCATCATTTGATGGTCCTCCTGTGGAAGGCCGTTAATAATATGGGAGCATACGCGGATGTTATGCTTGCGGAGCTTGTCGACGCCTTCTTTATAGCACTCAAAGTCGTGAGCCCGGTTGATTGTTTCAGCAGTCGTTTCATGCACTGTCTGCAGCCCGAGCTCGACCCACAGGTAGGTGCGTTCATTCAACTCGGCCAAGTATTCGACTACATCGTCCGGGAGGCAGTCCGGGCGCGTCGCAATGGAAAGACCAACGACGTTATCCTGGGCGAGTACTGCTTCGTACATTTCCCGCAGTTCTTCAACAGGGGCGTAAGTATTGCTGAATGCCTGGAAATAACCAATGTATTTTCCGTTTTTCCATTTCTTGTGCATACGGTCTTTAATTTCATGAAACTGGGTCACCACATCGTCGGCACGGTTGCCGGCAAAATCCCCGGATCCTGCCGCAGAACAGAACGTGCAGCCGCCGTGGGCGACATTTCCGTCACGGTTTGGGCAGTCAAATCCACCGTCGAGCGGTACTTTAAAGATTTTATGGCCGAATGATTCCTTTAAATGATGATTCCATGTATGATACCGCTTCTCTCCCCAGACAAGCGGCTGTTCGTTAGATAATTCCGAGCTCATGAAGAGCCTCTCCTTCCATCGTGCATAAAATATTCTTTCTTATTTTAGCATGTTTTGCCTGTATTCCCAAAGTGCAAAGGAAAAGAACCACGTAGAAAGGCTTGACAGCAGGGGGATAAATTCATAAAATATCAAGTATTGAATATCGGCGTACTTTGTTTATCGTTATGCACCCAGCAGACGCTTGACGAAAACGGGTGAGCGAAGCGTCAGAGTCGGAAACGCACTTGAGTGGCGTGTGCGCGTCCCGCCGTTTGTTTCGTGGAATTTAAGCCTCTCGTCCCTGCTTTCCAGCTGGGAGAGAGGCTTTTTTTACAGATAAAATCAGTACAGATGCTCCAACTATTTAAAGGAGGAACGACAATCATGGCATATCCCCACCAACAGATAGAACCTAAATGGCAGTCATACTGGGAGGAAAATGAAATCTTTGCCGTATCCAACGCAGATACCGGCGCCCCGAAATATTATGCACTGGATATGTTTCCTTATCCTTCCGGAGCCGGCCTGCACGTAGGCCACCCCGAAGGCTACACAGCAACAGACATCACCTCAAGAATGAAACGCATGCAGGGCTACGATGTGCTGCATCCGATGGGCTGGGACGCTTTTGGCCTTCCGGCGGAGCAATTTGCACTCGATACCGGGAAAAATCCGCGGGAATTCACCCAGGCAAACATTGCCAATTTCAAACGCCAAATTAAGGAACTGGGATTCTCCTATGACTGGGCGAGAGAAATTAACACGACAGACCCCGATTACTACAAATGGACTCAGTGGATTTTTACAAAGCTTTATGAACACGGTCTCGCGTACATTGACGAAGTGCCAGTCAACTGGTGCCCGGCGCTTGGAACAGTTCTCGCCAATGAAGAAGTGATCGATGGGAAAAGTGAGCGCGGCGGACATCCAGTGGAACGCCGGCCGATGAAGCAGTGGATGCTCAAGATTACAGCCTATGCTGATCGTCTGCTTGAAGACCTGGACGGCCTGGACTGGCCGGACAGCATTAAAGAAATGCAGCGCAACTGGATCGGCCGTTCGGAAGGAGCAGAGCTGACCTTTCACGTTGAAGGGAAGGATCTTTCGTTTGATGTATTTACGACCCGTCCGGATACATTGTTCGGTGCGACCTACTGTGTGTTTGCCCCGGAGCATGAGTATGTAGAGGAAATTACTGCGCCGGAGCAGAAGGAAGCTGTAGAGAAGTACCAGCACGAGGCAGCTATGAAAAGTGATCTTGAACGCACAGAGCTGCAAAAGGAAAAATCCGGCGTATTTACAGGCTCCTACGCGATCAACCCGGTGAATGGTGAACAAATGCCGATCTGGATTGCTGATTACGTTCTCGCTACATACGGCAGTGGAGCGATTATGGCTGTGCCAGCGCATGATGAGCGGGACTACGAATTTGCGAAAACATTTGATCTTCCGATTGTGGAGGTAGTTGAAGGCGGAGACACATCCAAAGAAGCGTATACTGAGGACGGACCGCACGTAAGGTCCGAGTTTCTGAACGGTTTATATAAAGACGAAGCTATTGGAAAAATGCTCGAATGGCTTGAAGAAAAAGATATTGGCCGGAAAAAAACAACCTACCGTCTGCGTGACTGGCTCTTCAGCCGCCAACGGTACTGGGGAGAGCCGATTCCGGTTATTCACTGGGAGGACGGTTCGATGACGACGCTTCCGAAAGAAGAACTGCCGCTCGAGCTTCCGGAAATGGATGAGTTCCGTCCTTCAGGCACCGGCGAATCGCCGCTTGCCACCAATACGGAATGGCTGGAGGTCACTGACCCGGAAACAGGCATGAAGGGACGCCGGGAAACAAACACTATGCCGCAGTGGGCCGGCAGCTGCTGGTACTTCCTGCGTTTTGCTGATCCGGATAACGATGAAGAGCTTGCTTCCAAAGAAGCGCTTGAGAAATGGCTGCCGGTTGATTTATATATCGGCGGCGCGGAACACGCAGTGCTTCATCTGCTGTACGCACGGTTTTGGCACAAGTTTTTATATGATATCGGAGTAGTACCTACAAAAGAGCCGTTCCAGCGGCTGTACAACCAGGGAATGATTCTCGGGGAAAACAATGAAAAAATGAGTAAATCAAAAGGGAATGTCGTGAACCCGGATGAAATTATTCGTACCCACGGGGCAGATACGCTGCGGTTGTATGAAATGTTCATGGGCCCGCTTGACGCTTCAATTGCCTGGTCCAACAGCGGCCTGGACGGAGCGAGACGTTTCCTGGACCGGGTCTGGCGCTTAATTGTAACCGACGAAGGCTCTATCCGTCCGGAGATTCGGGAGGAGGAAGCATCGGAATCGTTTGCACGTACGTATCATCAGACGGTGAAAAAGGTCACCGAAGAATTCACTGAACTGCGGTTTAATACCGGTATCAGTCAGCTGATGGTCTTTGTCAACGAAGCGAACAAGCAGGAGACACTGCCGAAACAGGAATTAAAAGGGTTTCTGCAGCTGTTGAGCGCTATCGCTCCTCACCTGTCCGAAGAGCTGTGGAGCCGTCTCGGGGAGGAGCGTTCGATTTCACGAAGCAACTGGCCAGTACACGATGAGCAAATGCTTATTGAAGAGGAAGTTGAAATAATCATTCAGGTTAACGGGAAGCTCCGGGCAAAAGCAGTTGTCCCAAGAGATGCTGACGAGAAGGACCTTGAATCAACGGCCATGGAACAGGAAAAGATTGTGCAGGAGCTTGAAGGGAAGACAGTGCGAAAAGTCATTGCCATTCCAGGGAAGCTTGTAAACATTGTAGCTAATTAAAAAAAGCTGGCCGCATGAGCGGTCAGCTTTTTGAATAGGAAGGAGGCGTTTCGGATTGCGCAGTTAGCTGCTCGGATGCCGATTTTCCAGCGATATAGCCGGTGGAGAAGGCACAGGTGATGTTAAAGCCGCCAGTGTAGCCGTGAATGTCTAAAATTTCCCCGCAGAAAAATAATCCGCTTTTCAGCCTGGATTCAAGCCGTTTTGGAAACACTTCTTTGATGGACACCCCGCCGCCGGTTACAAATGCTTCTTCGATGGAAAGCGTTCCATCTGCCGGAAAACGAAAATCGGTAAAAAAGAGAGCAAGGGCACGCAGTTTTTTATTCGCTGCCTCACCGATGATCATGGTGCTGGAAATACCTGCTTCCTGCAGGAAAAACATCAGCAGTCGTTCCGTGGTAAGACCCTTCAGGGCATTTTTAACCGTTTTTGCTTCATGAGTTTTTTTCAGCGAGACAAGGCGCTGAAACATGGATTCATGATTTTCCTCGGGATATAGGGAAAGGCTGAGCTCTATCTGATCAGCTTTGTATTTTCTTAAGGCTTTCACCACATACTGGCTGCATCTCAGTCCGATTGGTCCGGAAACACCAAAATGGGTGAAAATCATGTCACCGGTATGGGTTTTAATAGCTTTGCCGCCCGGCCGGTAAACAGTAAGGGCAACGCCGGAAAGCGAAATTCCCTGAAGCGTGCGGTCCTGGATATAAGCGGCGGGAGAAGTAATAGGCACCTCCGTCGGATACAGCTCCGTAATTGTATGCCCGGCCGCCTCCGCCCAGGGATAGCCATCCCCAGTGGAACCGGTTTTGGGCACGGACTTGCCTCCGGAAGCAATAATAACGCGGTCAGCCTGAAGGTAGGTGCCGTCCTCTAAATAAAGCCCCTGGACCTGGGTATCGCCGTAATCGATGGAAGCGACTTTGGTATTGGTTCGTGTCTGGACCCCGAGCCGTTCCATTTCCTCAAGCAGCGTATTTACGACAGTAATAGCTTTATCGTTAATAGGAAACATTCGGCCCATGTCTTCTTCCTTCAGGTCGATACCAAGATTTTCGAAAAAGCGGATAATATTTTCATTATCAAAGATGGAAAACGGGCTGTGCATAAATTTGCCGTTACCGGGAATGTGTTCGATCAGCTCTTTTCGTTCCATGCGGTTCGTGACGTTGCAGCGGCCGCCGCCGGAAATGGCGAGCTTTCTTCCAAGCTTGGATCCCTTATCTATTAATGTAACATCGGCGCCGTGCTCTGCGGCAGCAACCGAGGCCATTAATCCTGCAGGGCCGCCGCCGATAACAATGACGTTCGTCATTTATTCATTCTCTCCTTACGAGTGCGAAGCATAGCTCATGAAGATTAAAATGCTTCGTAATCGGTTATAATAGCTGTATTGTATCATAAGAGAAAATTTATTTTTACACAAGGATAAAGGAGGCGGCTCCAATGCTGCGAAAGCTTGAACTATCTACAAATGAACATGCAGAAATGATAGATGTTACCGAGAAGATCCGTACGTATGTGAAGGAGGAGGGGCTCGACCACGGGGCGGTGATCGTCTATTCCCCGCATACGACGGCCGGAATTACTGTAAATGAAAACGCTGATCCAAACGTCCAGCGTGATATGCTCATGCGTCTCGATGAAGTGTATCCCTGGGAGCATGAAAAATATCGGCATGCCGAGGGAAACTCTGCTTCACACTTAAAAGCAAGTACGGTGGGGACGCAGCAGACGATCATTGTAGAGCAGGGAGAGCTCGTGCTGGGGACATGGCAGGGCATCTATTTTTGTGAATTTGACGGTCCTCGAAAGCGAACGTTTTATATTAAAGGATTAAGTGACGTATAATAAAAAGCACGCCCGTTTATCCAGAACGGGCGCTTTCTTTTGCCTCCGGTATTAATTTTCAGGCAAAGGGACGCCAGAATGGAAAATAGTATGGTAAAATTCGCATAGAAAGCAAAAGACGATTACACGATGGAGCTGAACATAAGAATGTCTGATTCAAAATTTTTGCGGGGAACGCTTCTTTTAAGCATAGCAACGTTTATTTCAAAATTTTTAGGAATGATTTACATATTTCCTTTCGCAGCCATGGTTGGCCAGCAGGGGATCGCGCTTTATCAATACGGCTACCAGCCGTACACATTAATGCTTAGTGTAGCTACGCTTGGGATACCAATGGCTATGTCAAAATTTGTATCCAAATATAATGCGATGGGGGATTTTGAAACAGGCCGAAGGTTGTTTAAGTCGGGTCTTTTTTTTATGACTCTGACCGGGATTGCCGCGTTCCTTATTTTATTTTTCGGTGCTCCGCTTATCGTAAATTTAATATCATTTGATTCGAGTGAAGCTTTTACGTCAGATGATATTGTATTTACGATCCGCATGGTCAGCTTTGCTTTAATGATAATTCCGACGATGGCAATCATGAGGGGGTTTTTTCAGGGCCACCAGTCGATGGGGCCTACAGCGGTTTCCCAGGTTATAGAGCAGGTTGTCCGTATCGTATTCATTTTGGCTATGGCTTTGTTTATTCTGTATGCTGTCGATGGAAATCTTGGAACAGCTATTGGCTTTGCCACCTTCGGTGCGTTTGTCGGTGGGCTGGCCAGCATGGCCGTACTGATTTTTTACTGGAAAAAAAGACAGCGCTTTTTGCAGCGGGAACAGGCTGGAAGCACGGTGTCGAGTGATCTTCCGTTAACAAGCATGTACAGTGAACTTATCCGGTACGCTCTGCCGTTGTCCCTCGTCGGACTGGCCATTCCACTGTTTCAGATGGTGGACATGTTCACCTTTACCCGGGCGTTGGAGCAGACCGGTGATTGGACGTCCGGGCAGATTCAGACCGCCTACGGAGCGTTCGCAGGGTCTTCACATAAGCTGATTCTCATACCGGTAGCAATAGCCACCGCAATGTCAATCACCCTTATCCCAACCATCACAAAATCCTTTACAGGCAATGATCAGGATCTGCTTCAGCGCCAGATTACGCAGACGTACCAGGTGATTTTGTTTTTATCGGTGCCTGCCGCGGTTGGACTGTCGCTGCTTGCAAGGCCAACATTTGGTGTGCTGTTTGGAACAGAGTCACTGGAAATAGGCAGCTACGTGCTGCAGCATTATGCGTATGCGGCGATCGTTTTCTCCCTTTTCTCGGTGAGTGCAGCAGTGCTGCAGGGAATCAACCGCCAGAAATATGCCATTGCCTCCCTGCTGCTGGGTTTACTGGTGAAAATTATCAGTGCGTATGTACTTCTTTTGCTTCTTGGACCGGTCGGTGGAATTTACAGCACGATTATTGGATTTACATGTGGAGTAATATTTAACGCCTGGGCGATTGCGAAGTTTACCGGTTTTCATTTCGGAGGCGTCTCGCGCCGGGCAGGTACAGTAGTTCTTCTATCTGCAGTAATGGGCGTTGGCGTCTTAATTACAAGAAACGGCATGGAAGTTTTATTTGCAGGAAGCGGCTGGGTGGATTTATTTATGGTGGAAATCATCAGTGTTGTTGTCGGTGGTGTGCTGTTTATGGCCCTTGCCATGAAAAGCGGCCTGGCGGAAAAAGTACTTGGAAAACGCTTTTCGGCATAGATAAAACTGCTGCTTTCTAATCTTTTGTTCAGGCAGGTATGGTGATATAATTAATACACTTTATGGAAATGAGACAAACGCATCAAGCCGCCCAAAAACAGCGCGGCATTAGAGGTGAAACATGAAAACGTGGAGATATAAAGATTACGACTGGCTCTTGATCGGTGCGGTCGCGCTCTTAACACTGTTTGGCATCATTATGGTGTACAGCGCAAGCTTTCCGCTCGGAATGAGGGCTTATGATGATGCGGCCTTTTTTCTTAAGCGGCAGATAATGTTTTTTATTATAGGAGTAGGTGTGTTTGCTTTCATGATGCATGTGCCTTATGAAAAGTGGAAAAAAACAACGCCTTTATTGATAGGATTATCCATTTTTTTACTTATGCTCGTACTTGTAATAGGTAATGAAGTAAATGGGGCGAAAAGCTGGATCGGCTTTGGCCCGATAAACATTCAGCCCGCGGAATTTGTAAAATTGAGTTTGATTATTTATCTGGCTCAGGTTTATTCCCAAAAACAAAAGTATATTGACTCGTTTATGAAAGGGGTCATGCCTCCGCTTGTCGTTGTCGCTGTGCTGCTTGGATTTATTGTGATGCAGCCTGACGTCGGGACAGCCGCGGCCCTGATGATGACAACAATTGTAATTGTCTTTTTATCAGGAGCAAAGTTTCGGCATATGTTTATGCTCGGAGGAGTGGCTGCAGCTTTATTTGCTTATATTGCGCTGACAGAACCGTACCGCCTGGCCCGGCTGGTATCCTTTATGGACCCATTTGCGAATGCAGATGCTGTAGGCGGAGGGAGTTATCAGCTGATTCAGGGCTACATTGCGATTGCCCATGGCGGGCTGTTCGGTGTGGGACTGGGAGAGAGTGTGCAAAAAATGAATTATCTTCCCGAGGCGCACACAGACTTTATTATTCCTATCATTGCCGAAGAGCTCGGGATTTTCGGGGTTCTGCTTGTAGTAGGTCTGTTGGGTGTTATCGCCTGGCGGGGCATAAAAATCGGGCTTAATGCTAAAGGACAATTTGGCACTCTTCTCGCTTTTGGTATTGTTTTTCAGCTTCTCAGCCAGGCTGTTATTAATGCTGGAGCCGTAGCGGGCATGATGCCGATTACCGGCCTTCCATTTCCACTTCTGAGCTACGGAGGCTCCTCTTTGTTGATAACGCTGGCGATGCTTGGGCTTTTGGCAAACATCTCCAGAAATAACAACCGGCTTGCCCGGGTACAGAATCAGGGGATCAATAAACCAACTTCCGCATAATGTAAAGAGACGTTGTTAACAGCAACGTCTCTTTTTCAGACTGGAGGACGGGCACCTGCTTTGAGGTGTTAAAGGAAACTCATCGAAATGTATTGGAGGAACAAAAATGTTAGTAGTGGGAGCCGGGAGACTGGCGAAGCTTGTAGCAGTGAAAAGTGAGCCTTTATCTGTCTCTGTGATGTACCGGGGCGGGGAAAAGGCCTGGATGAGAGAAACAACAAAGCAGATTTCACGGGTGGATGAGCTGGAGCTTCCCCGTTATCCCTATATATTTTTAGCACTGCCCCCGGATGGAATTAAAGATTTTATCTACTGGCACGGCCCGTATCTGGCTGAGGGAACTGTTATATATATCCCGGCAACGTCGCTTTACACAGAGCAGGTGGAAGTGCCTGCCCATGTACGTAAGGCCGCAGCCAAATTCGCAGGGCACGCTGAAAGAGCCACAGCCGGCAGTGAAGAAAATGTCTTTGTCGTTAACAGCTCCAGAAGCAGTGACCGAAAATATCTCCAAAGCTGGCTCGGGGATGCATTCACAGTCATAGAGGGAAGCGAGCAGGAGGTGGAAACGGCAAATAAGGCAGCGGTGGAAGAGACGCTGCGGATGATAGTGAATCTTGAAAAACGGCTGCAGGAGCAGAATGTATCACAAACAGTCCAAAAGGCTGTTCTCCGTCAGATTCCGGCCGGAGTTATTGAAGCTCACATGAACGGCTCGCACGGAGGATTTGCTGTAGGAATTCTCGAACAGATGGAAAGAGGTGATCGGCATGAGAATGGATAAATTACTGGCGGAGCTAGGCTATGGCACCCGCAAGGAAGTAAAAAAAATGCTGAAAAAAGGGGGCGTTTTTGTCGACGGGGCGCCGGTGAACAACGGGGCGGTTCAGGTGGATCCTGAAGAGCAGCGGGTCAGCGTATTCGGTGAGGACATTCACTACACCGAATTTGTTTATTTTCTAATGCATAAGCCTGCAGGGGTTATCAGCGCCACAGAAGACAGCGTTCATGATACGGTTCTGGATATTTTGGAACAGGAAGACGCGGTAAGAGAACCTTTTCCAGTGGGCAGACTTGATATTGACACCGAAGGATTGCTTCTGCTGACTAATGACGGCAAGCTTAACCATTTTCTTACGTCACCGAAGCATGGGGTGGTAAAAATATACCGGGCGGTACTCGAGCAGCCGATAGAAGAAAAGAATATTGAACATTTCAAAAAGGGTGTAAAGCTTGATGACGGCTATGTTTGTAAGCCTGCCGTTCTGCGAAGAGTGCCCGATACCCACCGGGAAGTGTATGTGGAAGTAACCGAAGGGAAATTTCACCAGGTGAAACGGATGTTTGAGGCGGTAGGCAATGAAGTCGTTTATTTAAAAAGAGAATCATTCGGACAGCTGTCACTCGACGAGGATCTACTGCCGGGAGAGTATCGGGAGTTAAATGATGATGAAATTCAGCTGCTTCGGGACAGCGTCGGCGAAAAATCAGAGGGAGCGGGCAGTGATGAGCTGTAGACTGCTGAGTGCAGATCTGGGAACGACGTCTTTAAAAGTAATGGTCCTGGACTGCGGAGGCCAGGTGGAAGGCAGTGCATCAGAGCCTGTCCAAACATATACCGACGGAGGGAATTACGAACAGAAGCCCTCAGATTGGTGGCAGAGCTTTAGAAAAGCATGCAGTACTCTGAAGAGTAAGGGGATTAACCTGGACGTTGATGGAGTCGTGTGCACGGGACAGATGGAGGACTTTATCCCTTTTAAAGATGGAAGAGCAGAAACGGCGGTTCTTTATTCTGATACCAGAGGGAGCAGGGGACTGACAAAGAGGCATTTGCCTCCGGACGTTGTGACGGCGTTTACAGGAAACGACTGGAAAGCGACCACTCCTCTAATGAAGTGGCTGGCGGACGAAGCCCCAGAGCGGTGGGACCAGGTACTCTTTGGTTCTAAGGATTATTTAATTTACCATTTAACGGGATCATCAGTCTGCGATCCGGTAAACGGCACTGTGACAGGAATGATGAACATACATACAAGAGCTTGGGAAGAAAAGCTGTGGGAAGGGAGCGGAATTTCCCGAAGCCAGCTTCCCCTTCTTCTGGAGCCCGAAGAAACAGCAGGCTATGTATTAAAGGAAGCTGCCAGTCAGACGGGCATACCAGCTGGAACCCCTGTTTACTGCGGCCTCGGGGACGGAGGCGCGGTGACTCTTGCTGCTAGTGCTCATGCGGGTAATGACCAGGGCTACGCGTACGCAGGAACAACAGGCTGGACGGCGGTACCTGCCGATACGCCGGCCGTATCAGAAGAAGGCAGTGTATTTTATCTGGCTGCGCCTCAGCATGGCCGGTTTATTAAAATCATGCCTCTGCTTAACATGGGAAATGTTCATCAATGGGCGGTGCATACGTGGTGCGGAGGCAACTTCGAAGCCTTTGAAAAGCTGATGGCCGAACCGGTTTCTGTGCCCGGTCGGCTCTTGTTTATCCCGTATTTAAATGGTGAAAGAAATCCGGTAATTGATGAGAAAGCCAGGGGCGCATTTATCGGCATCGACGGTCAGGTAACGCAGACACACATGGCCAGGGCGGTGCTTGAAGGTCTGGCTTTTTCTTTAAAGCAGACCTTTGTTCAGGCCGGGCTTACTTCCTCGACACTCTTTCTTGTTGGCGGCGGCACTAAAAGCAGAGCTTTTCGCCAGACAGTGGCAGATGTTTTTCAGTGCAGGGTGCAGGTGAGTTCTGAACAGGAGCGTCTTGCTTCATTTGGAGCGGCTGCATGCGGCGTTAGAGCGATTCATACATGCTCGTGGGAGAAGGCAGCGAGAGCTGTGCAGAGTATAGATGAAGAAGAAATTATTGTCGCCCCTGACGTATCGAAAAAAGAAGAATTAGAGCAGAAGGAACGTCTTTTCACCGAAGCAGCCGGAAGAATGCGGGGGCTTTTTGATACGTGAAAAAGCGCCGGAAATTTAATTCCGGCGCCAGGCACAGATATAATCATTTCAGGAAGCTTTTACTTTTCGGGCAGTCGTCGTCCAGGCCCCTCTGGAAGGGCTGCTGACCAATTCATTGTATTCGAGCACGTTCAGGTCACGCTGAATAGTGCGCTGTGTAATTCCGAATTCGTCAACCAATTCCCCGGTGGTCACCGTTCCTCTCTTTTTAATATAGAGATAGATAGACTTAATACGGGTTATCATTCGGTCGGTGGACGTTCTCAAAAAACCACTCCTTAGCCAATGAATTTATGGCACTTGAAGACATGCCCGGGACTGCGCACGTAAGTAGGAATTATATTTGATGGCTTCGACTGTTTCTGCGTCAGCTGCTCTGTAAAACCTTCTGAAAAGAAACTCAGCAGCGGGTAGGATGAGAGTATTCAAAATATTTTGTAAGCGTCCCTGTAATTAATAGTTTATACTATTTATTTATATATCGCAAAATTTTTGTCAAAAAACTGCTCCATTCATCTGCGAATGAAAATAAAAAGCAAATGAAATGACGAATAATATGCAGGATTGTACGCTATTGATCTTCAAAAAGCAGAACGATCGAGAAAACCGCCTGCTTTATTTCACAGAAAGACAAATGTAAAAATTATGTAAAAAAAGACACCTTTTTGTGTAAAGGCGCCTTGAGTAAAGATATTTTAGTCATCGAATCGGAAAAGGTCAGTGGATAAATACCGTTCGCCGGTATCGCAGGCAATGGCAACGACAACCTGATCCGGTGACATCTGTTTGGCTGTTTCCATGGCAGCAAAGCAGGCAGCACCTGAAGAGGGGCCGACCAAAATACCTTCCTGGCCGGCGAGAGCTCTTGTAGTTTTATAGGCATCTTCATCGGTAATTTTGTAAATGTGGTCATATATATCCTGATTCAAAATTGGCGGTATAAACCCTGGACTGGTGCCGACAAGCTTATGGGGCCCGGGCTTTCCGCCGGAAAGAACCGGAGAGCCAAATGGTTCCACTACGTGAATTTGAACGTCGGGGTACAGCTCTTTTAATTTTTCCCCGGTTCCTGTTACAGTGCCTCCCGTACCGGATGCGGCAACGAAGCCAGCCAGCGGTTTGCCGATTTCTTTCATCGCTTCTTCAATTTCAAGTGCTGTACTTTCCCGGTGGGCATCCGAGTTGGCTTCGTTTTCAAACTGCATAGGCATGAAGCTGTCAGCAATTGTCTCTACAAGCTCATGAGCACGGGCAATGGCCCCGGGCATTTTCTTATCACCCGGCGTGAGTTCTACTTCTGCCCCGTAAGCCTTCAACAGGTTAATTCTTTCCTGGGACATCGTGTCCGGCATAACCAGTATTGCCCGGTAGCCCCGCGCAGCGGCGTTCATAGCAAGGCCAATACCGGTATTTCCTGAAGTCGGTTCTATAATAGTAGTATTTTCGTTGATTTTTCCTTCTTCTTCGGCCTGCTTCAGCATATTTTTTGCGGCCCGGTCCTTCACGCTTCCGCTCGGGTTTTGAAATTCAAGCTTCAAGTATACGTCTGCTCCCCCGGTATCCGGAAGACGGTTTAATTTAACTAAAGGCGTATCGCCGACTAGTTCTGACATATTATTTGCTACACGCATGATTGTTACACATCCTTTTCCTATCATTCATTCGTATATTCTAACACATTTACAGCGCTTATTCGTTCATAACAGCTTTGATGCAAGGAAGGGAGAGAAATCAATGGATAATCATTATTTTCTTGGCCTGCCGGTTCCAGAGAAGGCGAGATCCGTATGGGGAAATTGGAGTTCCCAGGTAAAAAACGATCTGCCTTTTAAGCAGTGGGTACATCCCCAGGATTTTCACATTACGCTCCACTTTTTTGGACAGCTTTCCCCGGAAGAGGTGGGCACCATTGAAAAAAAGATGAATGAAGTGAAATTACCGTGCCAGCCCGGACTCAGTCTCAATGGCGTGGATTCCTTCGGTCCAAAAGGGCGGGAGAACGTTTTATATACAAGGGTAGAGGCAGAAGAGGGCCTGTTTTCTTTATATAAAGAATGGAAAACTCAATTGAATGGTATGGGAATGAAGACCGGGCAGCGTCCGTATCGTCCTCATATGACCCTGGCCAAAAAGCGGATTAAAGAACTCGAATTCGCATGGCCGGCGGTGCCGCTTCCGGAAACTATATTTTTCGAGGCTGCTCACCTTCACCTTTATCGCATTCATCCAGGACGGAGTGTAAAATATGAAACAGTACATTGGGCGGAATTGACTTAGTAAAAGAGGGGACCATATGCGTTTAGTTAGAATTGTAATTCACATAGTAGTTTTATATGTATTTTACTGGATGGGCACCTGGGTCCAGGATGTGCTGCAGCTTCCGATCCCCGGAAGTATTATTGGCATGCTGCTGCTGCTTGCGGTTTTTGTTTTTACGGCAGCTACTCCAAAGTGGCTTCAGGATGGGTCCGGACTGCTGCTTGGGAATATGCCCCTGCTTTTTTTGCCTGTGACTGCCGGGCTGGTGGTGCATGGAGAGCTGTTTTCGCTGCTTGGAGCCGGACTGGTAGCCGCTGTGTTTATCAGTACGCTTCTTGTGATGGGAACAGGCTCGTGGGTGACACAGTATTTATTGAAAAAAGGAGAGAGGTCTCGTGAGTGAATGGTGGACAGCAGCAGCGGCCATTGCGGGAACGATAGCAGTGTACGCTGCTTCTAAAAGGACGTACCGGTGGTTTCCTGTTCCACTGATGCTTCCAATCGTTACCGGTACTATTGTTATCATATTGTTCTTATTGGTTTCTAGAATTCCGTACAGTGTCTACATGAACGGAGGCCAGTGGATAGAATCACTGCTTGGGCCGGCAGTAGTGGCGCTTGCCTGTCCGCTTTATCAACAAAGGCACCTGTTAAAAAGGTATCTGCTCCCAATTCTCAGCGGCATCGGGACAGGAGCAGTTATAGGTATTATTTCCGGGCTTGTGTTTACAGCGGCAGCTGGCGCGTCAAAAGAATGGGTGGCAGCGGTACTGCCTAAGTCGGTCACGACACCGGTAGCAATGGATATCACAACGACACTCGGTGGCGATGCGCCTTTAGCGGCAATGTTTGTTATGGTAGCGGGCATTGGCGGGGTAGTTGTTCACGCGAGGGTGATGGAGGTGATTGGCGTGACGGACCCGGTCGCTAAAGGAATAGGTATGGGCAGTGCCGCTCATGCAATAGGAACAGCCAAGTCGCTTGAAAACAGTGAAACAGAAGGAGCTGTCAGTTCGGTAGCCATGACAGTCAGCGCTGTTATTGTTGCCTTTTTGGCTCCATTGGCAGGTAATTTATTCCTTTAACGTGAATAATACTCAGACGATGACGATATTATATTAAAAGCGGAGTTCCGCAGTTTTTTGCGCAAATGCCGTAAAAATGCTGCGACGGGGAGAAGGGAGAGTTGAATGGCTCAATTAATAAAAATGAAAGATTACGCTTCGCGTTATGAACATCATTTTCTACATCAAAATGCGGAATTTTTATCAGCGAAGCAGGCATACTGGAAGCGAATGAAAACAGATTGGATGATCGCAAACAAATCGGCCCCAAAGGCACCGGAGGAGGAGCCGCTGGAGAAAAACAACCGAATGGGAAAAGCAGTGAACCGCTTAAAGTGGTGGAAGCATGAAAATGAAGAAGAGGTGGAAATAAACGAAAAGGATGCCTATTTGTTTTTTAAAGGAAAAACGCTCGAGGAACTGAAGGATATTTTTTACGATAACTGGTTTTTGATCCAATTGGAATGGGCTTCCTCCACCATTTCCGAAATTTCGATGATGGATCCGAAATTGAAATATGACTATCGCCTGCGCACCCTGCTCCGGGAGCTCCCCGATACGTATTTTGTTATGTATTATCCAGTATTCCATACAAAGCAGACCACCATGGAGGGCGCTATTACAATCATCGGTCCTGTCGGAATAGACGTTATACACATTTTAGAAGGCACAATGTATAGTGTATTCGAGCCGGCAGACAGCAGATTCTGGAAGGAGTATGTGAACCAGAACCAGCATACCTTTGTCAGCCCGGTGCTTGCCTTGAAAAGAACAATGAATGTAGTGGAAGCCGTATTAAAACAAGCGGGGACCACCTTCCCCGCTCAGGCGACGGTTGTTTCTCCCGCTTCGATCATTGATAATCGTGAAATTTTATATGCTCATACAGCAGACAAACGTGAGTACAAACGATGGATGGAAAAGCGCATCACCAATCCATCTCCGGTGAAAAACCGGCAGCTGTTTTCTGCTGATGCGCTGATGGAGCAGACTGCGACCGTTTCTGTACTCCGGAGCGAAATCTACTCCCCGGGCGAGTATGACGAATAAGAAGGGACTATCGAAAAACAATCGTTTTATTGTCATCGACTATAACGCGGTCTTCTGCATGCCAGGTAACGGCCCTTGCCAGCGCAATTTTTTCAGCATTGCGCCCGGTAATTTTTAAATCGTTGGCATTGTACTGGTGATTAACCCGAAGTACGTCCTGTTCAATAATCGGCCCTTCATCCAGGTCGTTGGTCACGTAATGGGCAGTAGCCCCTATTAGCTTTACGCCACGCTCGAAAGCCTGCCTGTAAGGATTCGCTCCGATAAAGGCGGGAAGAAATGAGTGATGGATATTAATTATTTTTGCCGGGTAGTGAGCGACAAAATCCGGCGACAGTATTTGCATGTAACGGGCCAGGACAAGGAAATCAATCGGATACTGCTCAAGTGTACGCAGTATTTTATTTTCTGCTTCCGGCTTAGCGTTTTTCTCTATGGGTATGTGATAAAAAGGAATTTCATAGCTTTCGACCACATTTTTCAGCGTCGTATGGTTACTGATAACGCAGCTGATATGAATAGGAAGTTCTCCGGAACGCCATCTCCACAATAATTCTGTTAAACAGTGGTCTTCTTTTGAGATGAAAATCGCAACACTTTTTTTGCGGTCTTCGCGCTCTAAAGACCATTCCATGCCAAAATGTTCAGCGATAGGAAGAAACTCTTCTTTTACCTGGTAAAATTTGTCCGGATACGGAGAAATGGAGAAGACGATTCTCATAAAAAAACGTCCGCCCTCCGGATCATTTGTATGCTGGGCAGAATGAATAATATTAGCACCATGCTGGTGCAGGAAATCAGATATAGCGGCTACAATCCCCGGCTGGTCCGGGCAGGTAATCAGCAGCCGGCCATTACCGAATGAGCGGTCTGACATAGTAACGTCCTCCTTCAGATAAGCAGTTGTCATGTAATAATGAACGGAATTACTATACCACTCTGAATGATGGAAAAAAAGGGGAAGTTACGAAGCGGGATTAAATAGAAGATATTCGGAAGAAGAGCATCTGAGAGGTCGGTCACAAGTATTTTGGTCGATTGACTTATAAATTCAATGTTTGCTATTATTAAGAACGATTCGCTGTAAAATTAAAAACGTAAACAGAAACACTTTTACCCGCACGAGAAGTAGAGGAGATCATTTCATAGAGGGTATTTTATACATACAATTAAATAAAATAAGACAAGCATGGGAATAAAATATTGTTAAAAAGGATCGGCTATGAAATATTCAGACCACTATGATAGATCGAAGGTGAAAGTATTGGAACTGCTGATGGGAGACGGATGGACGATTGAACCAGCCGGTGGCTCTTCAGGAGAAGCGTACCTCGCGCGTGCCGGGGAACAAGTGTTATTTCTGAAAAGAAATTCTTCTCCATTTCTTGCTGTGCTTTCGGCAGAAGGAATAGTGCCTAAACTGCTTTGGACAAAGCGCCAGGCTAACGGTGACGTAATTACCGCCCAGCGCTGGGTTGACGGCCGCGAATTAACAGGCGGCGATATGGATAATACACGTGTGGCTCAGCTGCTATCCAAAATTCATTCGTCGAGCGAACTGCTGGATATGTTTAAGAGAATAGGAAACCATGCCCGCACGCCGGAAGCGACAATCGCTGTATTAAGAGAGCAGCAGGAGCAGCTTCCGTATATTACAACTTCAATGGCAGCGGCTCTCGAAGAACTTGCAGGGACATCGGGTGAAGTCCAGCCTCCCCGTCTCGTGGTCTGTCACGGTGATATGAACCATAATAATTGGATGTTTGATGCCAACGGAGATTTGTATTTAGTGGACTGGGACAATGCCACCGTCAGCGACCCGGCGCTCGACCTGGCCCTTATCCTGTATGAATACATTCCAAAAGAGGAATGGGACGACTGGCTTCAGGGATACGGTCTTCCTTTAACCCCCCATTTACAAAGACGGATGCGCTGGCAGATTATCAGCCACCTGCTTGACCACGCCCAGCAGGCAATACTTACGAACCGGATAAAAGAAGCAGAGTTTTATAAAGAACAGCTTGAAGCTGTGTTGGACCGGGACTCATTGCAAATATAAAAATCCGCTGGAACGTCACTGCGTTTTCAGCGGATTTTATATGTTAAATATATAGTTATTATATGAAGAAAGAGGGAAAAGTACGATGAGACTCCGTCATAAGCCGTGGGCTCACGAGTTTTTACAGGAACACCCGGAACTGGTGGTCACAACAGCGGAACAGGTGAATAAAGACTGGCAAAAAAGATTTGAAAACGAGCAGCCTATTCATTTAGAAGTAGGTACGGGCAAAGGGAAATACTTAAGCGACAACAGTATCAAGCATCCGGACATTAATTTTATCGGGATGGAAATGTATGAAAGTGTTCTTGCAACAGGGGTGCAGCGTGCTTTATTCAAGCAGCCGGCGAATCTTGCGTTCATTCACGGGGATGTTCGCCATGTAATGGATTACTTTGAGCCTTCCTCGGTGGCAGCTATTTATATTAACTTTACCGACCCCTGGCCGAAAAAACGCCATGAAAAACGGCGGCTGACTCACCCTGATTTTCTGGAGCTGTATAAGCAGATCCTGGTGCCTGGGGGCACAGTCCAGATGAAAACTGACAATCAGGGGCTGTTTGAATACTCCCTTTCTTCTCTTTCCACCTTTGGTTTTGCCCTGAGGAAAGTGCGTCTTAACCTCCATGAAAGTGAAGAAGCCGAAGGAAACGTGATGACAGAATATGAAGAGAAGTTTTACGCGAAGGGAGAGCCTATTTACTTTACAGAAGCGGTGAGACCGTAATGTGTTCGATAGGCGCTTTCTTTTATGAAAAGGAGGCACTGCTGTCATGAATCAGTTAACCATAGGTAATTATACAATTACATGGCTTGAAGGCGGAGTAACCAACATGGATGGGGGCGCCGTGTTCGGGGTGGTGCCAAAACCCCTCTGGTCCAAAAAGTACCCGGTGAATGATAACAATCAGGTGCCGATGCCTACCGACCCGCTGCTTATTCAGGGAGAGGGCAGAAACATACTGGTCGACGCAGGCCTTGGCAACGGCCGGCTCAGCAAAAAGCAGCAGCGGAACTACGGCGTAACGGAAGAATCAAATGTCGAGCAGAGTCTGAGAAGAATGAATCTTTACGCCTCGGATATTGACGCTGTACTGATGACGCATATGCATTTTGACCATGCCTCGGGGCTTGCCCGGGAAGAACAGGGGCAGAGCGTTCCGGTATTTCGAAATGCGGTCATTCATGTCTCGGAAACGGAATGGGAGGAAATGAAAAATCCAAACATCCGTTCAGAGAACACGTATTGGGAAAAAAACTGGAAGCCGGTGGCCCACCAGGTGGAGACGTTTGAGTCAGAGCTGCAGCTTACCGAAAATATAAGGATGGTTCATACAGGCGGACACAGCGCCGGAATGAGCATTATCCTGATTGAGGATGAAAGCAGCACGCTGATTCACATGGCTGACAATATGCCAACGCATGCCCATCAGAATGTTCTCTGGGTGACAGCTTATGATGACTATCCGATGGACTCCGTGTACATGAAAGAGCACTACATGAACTGGGGCTGTCAGCGCCAGGCATGGTTTACGTTCTACCACGATGAACTGTACCGCGCTTTAAAGTTTAATCCATCGGGAGAGGTAATCGAAGCAGTGACCCGGGAAAAGCTGAATGGAAGCGGATAACATTTGTATACCTTCAAGCACGTCTCTGAAAAAAGAGGCGTGCTTTTTTCGTTTGAAAATATGTGACGGTTTCAAAGGGTGAAAATGTCATTTTCAATCAAAAAACAAAAATAATTGATTGTTTTTGAATAAAATTGATTGATTATGATTAAGTAAGCGTGTACAATGAAGTTAATCAAACAAGCAGACGCAGAAAACGATCACAGCTTTCGCAGATGCCTGTTGCTTATACGGCGGAGCCGGAAGGGAGAGAGAAGAGGATGCTTCACACGGAGCGCAGGGAAACAATCATCGAGATTTTAAAAACTAAAGATACTGCCTCCATTCATGAACTGGTGGAATTAACAGGTGCTTCAGAAGCAACGGTTCGAAGAGATTTATCCAAACTGGAATCTGATGAGCAGATTAAACGTATCCACGGAGGAGCTTCTCTCTCAAGGCGCCGCCGGAATGAACCAACTATCGCAGAAAAGAGCAGCGTAAACCAATGGGAAAAGAAAAAGATTGCAGAAGCTGCAGCATCCCTGCTTGAACCTGGAGAATGCCTTTTTTTAGACGCCGGAACGACGACCCTGGAGATGATTCCTTATTTGGCGGACCGGGATCTTGTCGTAGTGACCAATGGCATCCCCCATGTACCGCTTTTGCTTGAAAGAGGCATTGAAACGTATGTCATCGGAGGTAAAGGCAAGCAGGGAACAGGGGCACTGGTAGGAATTAAAGCTATAGAGGCATTGAGGGAATTTTGTTTTGATGCCTGCTTTCTCGGCATTAACGGCGTTCATCCCGTTCACGGGTATACAACCCCGGATCCGGATGAAGCAGTGGTTAAGCGGACAGCGCTCGACCTTGCGGAAAGGAGCTATGTGCTGGCGGATCATTCGAAGGTTGGTTCTATCACGTTTGCAAACATTGGTGAACTCGCTTTAGCGGAAGTTATTACGTCGGACAGACTGCGGGACGATGAACGGACAAACTTGAAGAAATACACAGATGTGAAGGTCGTGAGTACATGATATACACAGTAACGCTGAACCCGGCGATCGATTATGTAATAGAGCTGGAAGAGTTCATTCCAGGGAGCATCCACCGTTCGAAAAATGATTTGAAATATCCAGGCGGCAAAGGTATTAACGTCTCAAGAGTGCTGCAAAGACTTGGACAGCAGTCCACTGCGCTCGGTTTTGTAGGCGGTTTTACCGGTCGGTATATTGAAGAAAGCCTGGAAAAAGAAAAGATCCAAACGGATTTTGTACAGGTGGAAGAGGACACAAGAATTAACGTGAAAATCCGAGGCGGTCAGGAGTCAGAAATTAATGGCGCTTCCCCGGGTGTCACACAAGAGGATGTGGAAGCGCTATACCAGAAGCTGGATGTGCTTACGGAGGAAGACGAATTAATACTCGCGGGAAGCGTTCCTTCTTCTCTTCCTCACACCATTTATCTGGATATGATGGAACGGGTGAAAAACAAAGGAGTCCGGGTATACTTGGACACGAGCGGAGAAGCGCTCGGCGAGGCGTTGAAAGGCCGGCCTTATTTCGTTAAGCCGAATCATCTTGAACTGGCAGAATTGTACGAAGTTGAAGTAAACAGCGTGGAAGATGCTGCGGTGTATGGCCGAAAGCTTCTGGAGGATTTCGATATTGAGCATGTGGTTATATCGATGGCAGGAGAAGGGGCTGTATATATTAATAAATCCCAGACTCTCCATGCTTCCGTGCCAAAACAGAAAGCCGTGAACTCCGTTGGGGCAGGTGACTCCCTGGTGGCTGGCTTCGCTGCCGGAATCACGGAACGTCTAATTCCGGATCAGGTGCTTAACAAAGCAGTAGCCTCCGGAAGTGCTACAGCGTTTTCTGAAACATTCTGTACGAAAGAAGAAGTAGAAGAACTAAGTCAAAAAATAACGATTCGTTCGCTGGAGAGCGAAGAAACTAATCAAGCTTAAAGGGGTGAGCAGAATGAAAATTACTGATCTATTAAAAAGAGATACCGTGCTTTTGTCTCTCTCTTCGACAGACAAAGCCGGAGTGATTGATGAACTGGTAAACAAGCTTGACACTGCCGGCCGTTTAAATGACCGGCATGCTTTTAAAGAAGCAATTGAAAAAAGAGAATCAGAGAGCTCTACCGGCATTGGTGAAGGCATCGCCATTCCTCACGCAAAAACAAGTGCTGTGGATACGCCGGCCATCGCATTCGGACGTTCACAGGCAGGCGCGGATTACGAATCACTGGACGGCCAGCCGGCACATCTGTTTTTCATGATTGCAGCGACAGAAGGGGCGAACGAAGCACATTTAACTACACTGTCCCGTTTGTCTACGCTGTTAATGGATGAAAACTTCCGACAGGATCTGCTGAATGCAGAATCTGAAGACGAGATCATGGCGGCTGTGGATGCAAAAGAAAGAGACAAGCTTGGAAGCGATGAGGAAGAAGAATCAGAAGCTTCTTCAGCTCAGGCTGCCGGAGACAACAGTACGCCGAGAATTCTTGCAGTGACCGGCTGCCCGACTGGTATCGCTCACACGTATATGGCAGCAGACGCACTTAAGGACAAGGCAAAAGAGCTCGGTGTCTCCATTAAAGTGGAAACAAACGGTTCCGGTGGGGTTAAAAACCGTCTTACCTCTGAAGAAATCGCAAATGCGGAAGCGATTATCGTAGCTTCCGATACGAAAATTGAAATGGAACGCTTTGATGGCAAACCGCTTTTATCCACGAAAGTTACGGACGGAATCCGTAAACCGGAACAGTTAATTAACCAGGCCGTAAATGGGGAATTTTCGAAATACCGGGACTCCGGAAGAAGCTCTTCGTCGGATGAAGAACCGGCTTCTGCCGGCGGCGGTGGCGGAGCAAAAGCAGTTGGTAATGCTATTTACCGCCACTTGATGAACGGGGTTTCGAACATGCTGCCATTTGTTATCGGCGGCGGGATTCTTATCGCTATTTCATTCTTCTGGGGAATTAACTCAGCAGATCCGGAAAGTGACCAGTTTAATGGATTTGCCCAGGCCTTGAACGCGATAGGCGGACAGTATGCCTTTGGATTGTTCGTAGCAGTACTTGCCGGCTTTATCGGTATGAGCATCGCAGATCGTCCTGGTTTCATGCCGGCAATGGTCGGTGGCTTTATGGCCACACAGGGTATTCCGGGGTCTGAAGATGCAACAGCTGGTTTCCTTGGCGGTATTATTGCCGGTTTCCTCGGCGGCTATGTCGCTCTCGGCGTGAAAAAAGCAATGGCAGGGCTTCCACAGGTACTCGATGGTATTAAAACGATTTTGTTCTATCCAGTTATTAATATCCTGATAACCGGTCTCCTGATGTACTACGTGTTTATTACGCCAATCGCATTTCTTAACACTGCTCTCCAGGACTGGATCACCGGTCTTGGTACAAGCAACCTGGTGCTCCTTGGTATTCTGCTTGGCGGCATGATGGCAATCGATATGGGTGGACCGTTCAACAAAGCGGCCTTTACCGTCGGTGTAGCCTTAATTGGACAGGGGATTTACGCCCCGCACGCAGCTGTAATGGCTGGCGGAATGGTGCCGCCTCTTGGTATCGCACTTGCGGTTACGTTCTTTAAGAACCGTTTTCCAAAAGAGCAGCGTTCAGCTGGGTATACAAACTATGCCCTTGGGTCGTTCTTCATTACTGAAGGTGCTATTCCATTTGCAGCAGCGGATCCGCTTCGTGTTATTCCTTCCATTATTACCGGTTCTGCAGTAGCAGGCGGTCTGGCGATGCTGTTCAACGTAGAACTGCTTGCGCCGCACGGAGGTTTCCTCGTGTTCTTCCTGAACGCTGTACAGGGTGGTGGGGTCTTCCTATACTTCCTGGCTATTCTGATCGGATCGCTCGTGACGATGATTATGCTGGCTATTTTGAAGAAGCCGCTGGAGCAGTCGAAAAACGAAGTGCAGGATTACAAGGACTCCAAAGAGAAAAAAGAAGCATCGTAACTAATATAAAAGAGAGGCCGCCAGCAATGCGGCCTCTCTTTTTTGTTCAGGCGGAAATTAAAAGCCCCCGGCCCTTTAAAAGGGCCGGGGGCTATGTTGAGTTAAGAGCTTAGTTCCAAAATAGTGCCAGTTTCAGCATCTACAATAAAGTCTAATTGACGGGTCTCACCCTGATTGGTGCTCGAAAGGCCGCCACGGTAAACCTTGTATTCCAGGTCGTCTTTTTTGTACGTTTCCGGCGTCATATGAATCCAGGAGCCGTTAACTGGGAGGTGATCCTGCACGTTTTCTTTTACTGTCTTCAGCGCTTTTTCCGGAGAAATCTCATCTTTCTTTGTGAACTGCTTAACCAAAATCCCCAAAGCAACACCAAGACCTACTCCAATAAGAATATTCTTTGTACTCATTATTATGTCCCTGCCTTTCCATTTCTTATTTAACCAGTATACCGCAAATATTGCGTATATCCAAATACATACCCGTTTTCAATAGTGGTAAAAACGTGACTCGTCCGATAAAATGAAAATTAGGCAAAGCTTGATAATCGAAAGGGGTATTCTATGAAGCAGGAAACACTCGACATGTTTAAGTATCTAACAGAGACACCGGCGGTCCCGGGATTTGAACATAAGATTCGTACATATATGAAAAAAGAGCTTGAACCGGTAAGTGACGAAATCGTGCAGGACCGGCTCGGCAGTTTGTTTGGAGTAAAGCGCAGCGACCAGAAAGGACCGAAGGTTATGGTAGCCGGTCACATGGATGAAGTTGGTTTTATGGTCAAATCCATTGACGAAAACGGAATGATCCGGTTTCAGACGCTTGGCGGCTGGTGGAGCCAGGTTCTGCTGGCACAGCGTGTGCAGATTTATACAGAGGAAGGCAGCGTGCCGGGGGTGATCGGCTCCACACCTCCACACCTGCTTGAACCGGAGCAGCGTGAAAAGCCTATGCCGTTAAATAAAATGTTTATTGATATTGGGGCCGACAGCCGTGAGCATGCAGAAGAGCTGGGCGTGCGCCCGGGAATGCCAATATCTCCGGTGTGTCCATTCACTCCAATGGCGGATGAGAAAAAAATTATGGCGAAGGCCTGGGACAATCGGTACGGGGTTGGACTGGTACTCGAACTGATGAAAGAAATCCAGGATGAAAACCTTCCGAACACGCTGTATGCAGGTGCTACAGTGCAGGAGGAAGTAGGACTGCGTGGAGGGCAGACGGCTGCCCAAATGATTCAGCCGGATATTTTTTACGCGCTGGATGCAAGTCCGGCGAATGACTCCACAGGTGGGAAGGATGCCTTCGGACAGCTGGGTAAAGGTGCGCTGCTGCGCATATTTGACCAGACGATGATTACTCACCGCGGCATGAGGGACTTTGTTCTCGACACAGCAGAAAGTAACAGTATTCCCTACCAGTACTTTATTTCCCAGGGAGGGACAGACGCCGGCCGTGTGCATATGGCCAATGAAGGTATTCCATCTGCCGTTATCGGTGTATGCTCCCGCTATATTCACACTTCTGCTTCACTGCTGCATGTGGATGATTATGCTGCAGCAAAGGAACTGCTGACGAAGCTTGTACGAACTACGGACCAACAGGCACTCGATATGATTCATAAAGGAGTCTGAAGTTGAGAAAAGTAATGGTGGGTTCAGAAAATGCTGTAAAGTTGGCGGCTGTCCGCCAGGTATTGAGTCCGGACTTTTCTGTGGCGGGCATGTCTGCTGTTTCAGGAGTAAATGACCAGCCATTTTCTGATCAGGAAACAAGAGAAGGCGCTGTAAACCGGGCATGGCACGCACAAAAATCTGCTGATATCGGTATAGGTCTTGAAGGCGGCGTTCAGCCCGAAGGAAAGGATATATATTTGTGCAGCTGGGGAGCACTCACGGATGGAGCCGCTGTATGGACGGCGGGCGGGGCTCGTGTACTGCTTCCGGAACGTATTGCTGTTATGGTTCACAATGGAGTGGAATTAAAAACGGCAGTGGACCACTATACATAGTTGGAAAATGTCCATCAAAATGAAGGTGCTGTAGGTATTTTAACTGCCGGCCAGGTGGACCGTACTGCATTATTTCATCATATAGTCTCTCTGCTTTATGGCCAGTGGATATATCAAACGGGGCGCCGGTTTTAAACAGCGCCTTTTCATTAAATTAAAATATGGGTACAATGGAATAAAAGAAAAGGAGAGAGTGGATGCGTTCATTTTTTTTGAAAAAGGGTGTAAATTTAAGTGTAAAGACATATGGAGTTACAGCTTTGAGCTACATGGCGCTTGGCTTGTTTGCGTCTTTAATTATTGGTTTAATCATTCAGACTATCGGTCAGCAGCTCGGTATTACTTTTTTTGAAAACATGGGTACGCTTGCGATTTCATTAATGGGGCCGGCGATCGGTGTAGCGGTGGCATATGGCCTGCAGGCACCGCCGCTGGTTGTTTTTTCCGCAGTAGCTACGGGTGCAGCCGGAGCGGAGCTCGGGGGACCGGCAGGAGCTTTTATCGCAGCTCTCGTTTCCGTGGAGCTGGGTAAGCTGATATCTAAAGAAACACGTCTGGACATTATAGTAACGCCGCTTGTGACGATTATTGCCGGCTATGGAATAGCTCAGCTTCTCGGCCCCGGTATTCAGTCGTTTATGACAGGGTTTGGAGATGTGATCGTATGGGCCACGGAACGACAGCCGCTTATTATGGGCATTTTAGTTGCCGGATTGATGGGTCTTGCCCTGACAGCGCCGATTTCAAGCGCCGCTATTGCCATTATTCTTGATTTGAACGGTATTGCAGCAGGAGCAGCTACTGTTGGGTGTGCAGCACAAATGGTTGGTTTTGCAGCCAGCAGCTTTCGGGAGAATAAATTTTCCGGCCTTGCCGCGCTGGGCATTGGTACATCGATGCTTCAGGTTCCAAACGTTGTGAGGCGGCCGCTCATTTTGATTCCGCCGACCCTTGCCGGTATGGCCGTTGCCCCTTTTTCCACAATGGTCTTTATGATGGAAAATAATGCAGCAGGTGCAGGCATGGGCACGAGTGGTCTGGTAGGCCAGATTATGACTTTCCAGACGATGGGGTTTTCTTTTGAAGTGCTCGGTGCAGTCCTGCTGCTTCATATCGCTGCCCCCGCGTTAATCAGTCTCGGTTTGTCAGAGTGGATGCGCAAACGAAATTGGATTAGAATGGGGGATATGAAGATACGGGAAGGATGACCTTTTCTGTATGCATTAATTTAAAGGAGGCAAAACAATGGAAAATTTAACTACCCAGGAATCTTTCAATCAAGCTATTGATAATGGCAATACAGTGATTATGTTCTCCGCCGGCTGGTGTCCGGATTGCACGTATATTGACCCGGCGATGCCGGAAATCGAACAGCAGTATGATCAGTTTACGTTCTACAAAGCGGACCGTGACGAGCTTATGGATGTGTGCATTGATTATGGAGTGATGGGCATACCGAGTTTTCTTGCTTTTCATAACGGGGAAGAAGTGCACCGCTTTGTAAGCAAGCAGCGGAAGACACCGGAAGAAGTACAGCATTTTCTGAATGAATCACTGGAAAAAGTCAACGCTGATTCATAAAGTTGAAAAGGGCTGTCCCTAAAAAGGGACAGTCTTTTTTTTTGACAGTAAGCACGAATGTGGGAGTACACCTTTGCACATGTTACGATGGAATTAAGAATGTTCAAGAGGAGCGATTAAGAATGGAAGTACGAAAGCTACAGCGCATACTGCGGGAACGACTGAAAGACGACAATTCCCGTACGTTTAAATATGATGATGAACAAAGCTCCCTGCGGGTCGAGCACAAGCAGCTGAAAACCGGAGTTGATCTGGATTTAAGCAAATGGGCAGCAAAATATGAACGTGAAGGAGAAAAGGCCGTGGAGGAGGTTGTGCATTATATCGATACCTCATTTCGTGCCATGGAACGTGATGTTTCCCTTTCCGGTCAGGAACAATATATTTATCCAGTAATACGTTCGACTTCTTTTCCAACCGAGACGAAGGACGGGAAGGAGCTCGTATGGGACGACCATACAGCGGAAACAAGAATTTTTTACGCCCTTGATATGGGAGAAGCGTATTCATTGATCGAAAAGGAAACGCTCGAAGCCGAACAAATGGAAACGGAAAGTATCCGCCGGGCTGCCCAGAGCAATTTAAAAAAGCTGGAAGTTCCGATGAAAAAAGATACGGTTGCAGGAAACACGTTTTATTTTATTAATACAAATGACGGCTATGACGCAAGCCGCATATTAAACGAAGCTCTACTGCAGAGTGTGGCTGAAGATGTGCAGGGGGATATGGCAGTAGCAGTTCCCCATAACGACGTCTTTATTATTGCAGATATCACAAACGATAACGGCTACGATGTACTCGGGCAGATGGCTTTCCGCTTTTTTAATGATGGCAGGGTACCGATTACGGCTCTTCCGTTTATGTATGAAAACGGAGAATTCGAACCGATCTTTATTTTAGCTAAAAAACGCCCTAAAACCTGATTCGCGGGAGCGTTCAAGCTGTGATACAATAAAAGTTAAGTTAGCGAAAAGGAGCCACAACGAATGAATATTTTTTATAATCCCAAAGGAATCGGGGATGTACTTCTCATCTCATTAAAACCAATAAACTCAAAGCAGCGTGAAACGGTAAAACACGGAGATGTGGCCGTGCTCACCCATGCTACAACGAAAGAAACAGCAGGCTATCATATTTTTAATGCCTCCTCCTACGGAGAAATTAAAGGAACAGGCAGAATAGCAGCGGATGCAGGTCATATCCAGCTCATTAATAAAGCCCTGAAGGAAAACAATATAGATATTTCGCTTGAGGTGCCGGCCCAGTCCGAATTTGTGGTGGGCTATGTAAACGAGAAAAAACAGCATCCGGACGCAGATAAATTGAGCGTCTGCCAGGTGGATACAGGAGAGGACACGCTTCAGATTGTCTGCGGGGCCCCGAATGTGGATAAAGGTCAAAAGGTGGCTGTAGCAGTACCGGGGGCAGTGATGCCGTCAGGAATGAAAATAAAAAAATCGAAGCTGCGCGGTGTGACTTCTACTGGCATGATCTGCTCGGTGTCTGAGCTTGCCCTGCCGGAAAAGCAGACAGAAAAAGGTATCCTCGTTCTCGGTGATGCGTATGAAACAGGACAGGACTTTTATAAGCAGTATCACGAACGCCCGGTTTCGGCCTCCGTGTAGTAAGTGAATGAAAAACCGCTAGTCGTGCTAGGGGTTTTTCTTGTGCAGGTACAGAAAATTAAACTCAAAAAGGCCCGGTAAGAAAAGGAGGGGTTGAAAATGCCGTCATCCTTTCAACAATGGATGAAAAGAATGCAGCATTTTCTTTTTAACGATGAAGAACAGCCAGAGGACAGCAACCGTGAAAATCGTATAAAGCGCTCCGGAGAGGATCCTCCTCCATACATAGCGAGAATGACGTATCAGGAATCTGAGCCGGTGAAAATGTTTAACGTTTATCCTAAAAGCTATGAGGAAGCACAACAACAAAAAAGCAGCGCCCGAGCCCCTGACCGGCCGAGCGCAGCAAAGCTCTCGGGAGCCTCTGCTGAATCGCGCACAGCTGGACACGACCGCGGGGAAACCGAACAGGAACGCAGCGGAAAAAACTCTAAACGTTCTGAGTCCAGAGGAGAAAAAAAGGCCGGAACAGAGGAGTCCGGCTATTTTCGGGGAAAAAACTTTGAAGCAGGCAGTATCCCTTCCCCTATATTTGGATATCAGCAGGCCGACCTGCATCCGGGTAATTTAAGAGATCCGGAGGCGGAAAACAGAAAGGAAACATCTGTGCAGGAACAGATTCGGGAGGATATCGCTTTCCTGAATTCAATCCGCGCGGGAGACAGAAGGCCTTCCTCCGTAACGAAGCAGGTCGAAGAGAAAGAAGCGGGACGAAAGCGGAAGGCACCTTCCATTCTGCAGGAAGATACCGACCGCTTTATGGAAATCAGCAGGGCACAGAGAAGCGGGAAATGGGACTCGGAAACAAAAAGCCAGGAAGCAGAGAACAGTATATCGGAGAACGAACCTGAGTCAGAAGAAAAAAAAGACTCTGATCTGTTTCCCTCAGGCACTTCGTTTGAAATAGTACCGGAGGAAGAAGCAGGTAAAGACCCCGTCGAAGAAGAGGTGCCGGAACAAGAGCAGGCTCCTCAGACGGCTTCCATCCATTGGAAAGAAGAAAGTCCTCCGGAGCCTGTCACAGAAGACGCGCAGGAAATAAAACCGGCAGCAGTAGAAAACAAGCCTGTGCCAGCACCGGAAAAAAGCGAACTGCCCGTGAATAAAAAGGAACCGAAAACAGAGCTGAAAACTCCTTCGCCTTCATCAGTGAAAGAAAAGCCGAAAGCGCCGGCGAAAAAACAAAATGGCAGCAAACGGACGTCCACATCTACCCCTTTTAATGTCATGATGTATCCTAAAGATAAGCGTTCCGTTCAGCAGCAGCCAAAACAAAATGGATACCGGCTGCCATCACTTCAGCTGCTCAATATTCCTCCTAAAAAAGAAGATGAGGACGAGAGTGAGCTTGAAGAGCAGAAAGAACAGCTTGAAACTACGTTGAAAAACTTTCATGTGGATGCAAAGGTTTCCCAGATTACAAAAGGACCGTCGGTGACAAGGTTTGAAGTCCAGCCGGCGCCGGGAGTAAAAGTGACAAAAGTGACTAACCTGACAGATGATATTAAAATGGCGCTCGCGGCGAAAGATTTAAGAATGGAAGCCCCTATCCCGGGAAAGAATGCTATTGGTATTGAAGTGCCCAATCCGACATCTGCACCGGTATTTTTACGGGAAATTCTCCGCCGGGACGTATTTAAAAATCATCAATCGCCGCTCTCAGTAGCCATGGGTCTCGACATCGGCGGCAACCCTGTCATAGCTGATCTGCAAAACATGCCGCACGGGTTGATTGCAGGTGCTACGGGGTCAGGAAAGAGTGTCTGCATCAACTCCATTCTGTTGAGTTTGTTGTATAAATCTTCTCCGGAAGAGTGCAAATGGATGCTGATCGATCCTAAAATGGTGGAGCTTGCTTCGTACCGGGAGGTTCCTCACCTTATTACACCGGTAATAAACGATGCCAAGGAAGCCACGGGAGCGTTGAAATGGGCGGTCCAGGAAATGGAAGACCGCTACGAGCGGCTGGCCAGCGAAGGCGTGCGCGATATGAAAAAATATAACGAGCGCATGGAAAAACAGGGGCGCTATGCCGATAAAATGCCGTACCTTGTCATTGTAATTGATGAACTGGCAGACCTGATGATGGTGTCGCCCCAGGATGTGGAGGATGCGATCTGCCGTATTGCGCAGAAAGCAAGAGCCTGCGGCATGCACCTGCTTGTGGCGACGCAGCGTCCATCAGTAGACGTCATTACAGGTCTTATTAAAGCAAACATTCCAACGAGAATAGCATTTTCTGTCTCCTCCCAGGTCGACTCACGGACTATTTTGGACGGGGGAGGCGCTGAGCGGTTAATTGGCAAGGGCGACATGCTTTTCTATCCGAACGGAGCATCCAAACCAACCCGTGTCCAGGGAACATTTGTAACAGATGAAGAAATAGATGCCGTGACAGACTTTGTAAAAGAACAGAAAAAACCTGTTTATCAGTTCCAAAAAGAGGAGCTGCAGAAGCACCTCGAAAAAGAAGAGCATCAGGATCCCCTCTATGATAATGCGTGTGAATTCGTTATTGATCAGAAGCAGGCTTCCGCCTCCCAGCTGCAGCGCCGTTTTTCTTTAGGGTATAATCGCGCGGCCAAGCTGATCGATACGATGGAAAACCGCGGTATTGTTTCAGAGGCGAGAGGAAGCAAGCCGAGGAATGTATTAGTAACCCGGCAGGAGTGGGAACAGTCGGTATAGGCTTGCTTTCCCGTGGAAGGTTTTATATGATAAATAGAATAAAAACAAGCAGCCCGTGGAAAATCACGGGCTCTTATTCTGATACATAGGTTAAGGAGCAGCTGTTATGAAAGAGATTGAACTCAAACTGCAAGGAAAACAAAAACGATTAACAAACGAAACCTTTAAATTCGACGAACGGGTAAAGGAAGGCTGGTTCTCCGCAGTATACTTTTTGAAGACCAAAAAAATCGCGGAAAAATACAAGCCGGAAGAACGTGTGCTGATGCAGTTTTTTCAAAAGGATCACGCCGTTTTATGCGGAGTGGATGAAGCGGTGGCTTTAGTGAAAACCTTCTCCTCCAATCCGGGAGAACTTGTTATTCATGCCCTTGAAGACGGCAACAAAATCGAACCGTATGAAACGGTAATGACCGTGGAAGGAAAGTACCAGGATTTCGGCTTCCTTGAAGGCCTGATCGACGGTATACTTGCGAGGCGTACATCTGTTGCTACAAATGTCTTTAATGTCGTGAATGCGGCAAAAATTTCCGGAAGAAAAAAGCCCGTAATTTTTATGGGAGACCGGGATGATCATTTCACGCAGCAGGCAGGAGATGGGTACAGTGCTTTTATTGGAGGCTCCAAGGCTCAGGCGACTCACGCGATGAGTGAATGGTGGGGCAAAAAGGGGATGGGCACGATGCCGCACGCCCTTCTCCAGCTCTTCGAGGGAGACATTATTCAGGCGACACGCGCGTACAAAGAAACATTCCCTGAAGATGAACTCGTAGCACTGGTGGATTACAATAATGATGTTATTACCGACTCTTTGAAGGTTGCCAGGGAATTCGGCAGGGAGCTCCAGACAGTGCGTCTCGATACGTCAGGCAGTATGGTGGATCAATATTTCTGCCGGCATCCGGAGGTGCTTGGCTCTTTTAATCCTACCGGCGCCAATCCCGAACTGATTTTTGCCTTACGTAGAGTGTTGGACGAAGAAGGATTTCAGCATGTTAAAATAATGGTAAGTGGTGGTTTCAACGCGGCCCGTATTGAGGAATATGAAGCAAAAGACGTTCCTGTTGATATTTATGGTATTGGCAGCAGTTTATTAAAAATCCATATCGGTTTTACGGGAGACAATGTATTGCTAAATGGAAAACATGAAGCTAAAGCGGGGCGGAAATACCGCCCTAATAATCGAATGGAGCTCGTAGAGTATTAATTTTCCCGGAAAGGAGTTCTTGGCCGTGCGTTCGGATATACAAAGGCATCGACAGCGCCGGCAGGCGGAAGCGGACCGGTGCCTCGAAAGCCTGCTTGCAGCATTTAAAGCCTGGAAAGAAGAAAATACGAACCTGCGTGAAAAGGTGCGTGCCAAGCATCTTTTTGCCGAACAGACCGGGATCGCGGTGGACCAGGTGGAAAAGAAACCGTGGGACATGCTGTTTGAGGAATGGTTTTCATATGACTATGTGACTATCATCGGAACGCATTTATTTGATATGTTCTTAAAGCAAACGCTGACTGAGAGGACCCGCATGGATCTCCAGCTCGGGGGTCTGCTGTTAACAGCTTCCTGGATGCCGGTGGAATTGAATGAAAAAAACTACTGGGTTAGGGCAGTAGGGAGGCAGGAATTTTCAAACCGGGTGCAGCAGGACGCTGCTTTGGAGCCGGCTGTATCCTCCATCTGGCTTGTTCGGACAGCACGTGTAGGCTTTGAGGACACCCGTCTGGGACAGGCAGTACCGCTTCGGGTTGATGCCGAAGGTTTTCAGGCACTTATGCTTGAGGCGGAAAAAGCTTACCAAAGGGAAGAACACATTAGATGGCATAAAGAAAAAGGGGCCTCCTGGCTGCAGTTTGCGCTCCCGTCTGTTAGTTTTTAACCTGAAACGAAGACGGGATTCAGGCTTTTCTGCCCAATTCAAGTCGTTCCATTGGAGGAACTAAAGGTTTTTGCTATAATAAGACAAGTATGTTTACATATGATACACACCATGAAAAACGATCTCTTTCACCTGTGCGTTTCGGCGGCAAGGTTTTTTGAAAGAACGGAGGAAGACAATATGTCTAATTATCATTTTATTGGAATTAAAGGATCCGGTATGAGTGCTCTTGCCCAGATTCTGCACGATATGAATCACACTGTACAGGGCTCAGATGTTGAAAAAACGTTTTTTACCCAGCAGCCTCTTGAAAAGAAAAATATCTCTATTCTTCCTTTTCAGGCTGATAACATCCAGGAAGGCCAGACAGTAGTTGCTTCAGCAGCTTATGGTGATACACACGAAGAAGTGAAAAAGGCAAAACAGTCAGGACTGGAAGTTCATTCATACCCTCAGTTTTTAGGAGAATTTCTTCAGAATTTTACATCGATAGCAGTGGCAGGCTCTCACGGCAAAACGACCACCACCGGTCTTTTAGCCCATGTGCTCGAGGCGTATAAGCCGACCTCATACTTGATTGGTGACGGCACAGGAAAGGGTATGGAAAACAGCCGCTTTTTTACGTTTGAAGCCTGTGAATACCGTCGTCATTTTTTAAACTATGTACCTGATTACGCCATCATGACAAATATCGATTTTGATCACCCGGACTATTTTTCTGATGTGGACGATGTCGTGCAGGCATTTAATGAAATGGCTCAAAAAGTAAAAAAGGGTATTGTAGCCTGCGGTGACGATGAGCATCTTCAAAAGCTGCACGCTCCGGTACCAATTGTTTATTACGGTATTGAAGGAAAGCATGACTTTAATGCAGAAAACATATTAGTAGACGAAAACGGCACCAGCTTTGATGTACAAATCCGCGGGGACCGTTTTGGCAGGTTTACTATTCCGGGCTATGGCAATCATCATATTTTAAACGCGCTCGCCGTTATTGCCATCTGCCACTATGAAGAAGTGCCCGCTTCTATTATCCGTGAACAGCTGGCTTCTTTCAGCGGGGTAAAACGCCGGTTTACAGAAAAAATCTCCGGGTCTCAGGTGTTGATTGATGATTATGCCCATCACCCTACGGAGATCCGTGCCACCATTGAGTCAGCGAAACAAAAGTACCCTAGCCGTTCGGTAGCAGCTGTTTTTCAGCCGCATACGTTTTCAAGAACCAAGGCTTTTCTTGATGATTTCGCAGACAGTCTGCAGATGGCAGACTACGTTTACCTTTGCGATATTTTCGGCTCAGCCAGGGAAAAGGATGGAAGCTTAAGCATAGATGATTTAAAACAGCGTATTCCTGGAGCAAGAATAATTCAGGAGGACGGTATCCAGGTGCTTGAAACGCATAATGATGCTGTGCTTTTATTTATGGGAGCCGGAGACATTCAAAAGTTTCAAAGTGCCTATGAAGCTCACCTTGAATCCTCCAAACAGTAAAATTGAAAGGACGGGAAGCAAAAGCTTTCCGTTTTTTTGGTATTACTATCAAAAAAGAGGATGAACCGGCATCCAGGTGATTGTTTTTTCATCCAAGAGGCATACTTTTTACCGGGAAAGGGAACAGTGGGATAGAAAGAACCTCTATGAAGAATGGAGTTTCAAACCAAACAAATAGTGGTAAAATGGCGACAGGAGGTGTATTGTGATATGGCTATTTTAGGATACATAAGCGCGCTGATTGCAGCGATCGCTTTTGCCGTTCTAATTATTTTCCTCGTGAAAACGCTGAAGACAGCTACCACAATGATGGAGCGCGTAGGGAATACAATGGAACAAGTAGAGCAGCAGGTACAGGGCATTACCAGGGAATCAGAGGCTATGCTTAACCGTTCTAATACTATTATGGAAGACGTGCAGACCAAAACAGAAAGTATTAATGGTTTTGTAGGGTCGCTGCAAAATGTCGGGGAATCGGTGGACAATGTTAACCACTCATTCCGCCGTGTAGCCGATTCCGTTTCCAATTATTCTTCAAAACAATCAGAGCAGGTCACCCAGGTGATTCAGTGGGGGAATGCCTTTATTGATTTGTATGCCCGCTGGAAAAAACGGACAAAATAAAAGGGGACGATAAAGAATGGCTTCATACAACACAAAAGACTTTATTATTGGCACGATTATAGGAAGTATTGTAGGGGCGTCAACAGCGCTGCTTCTTACTCCAAAGTCCGGGGAAGAATGGCGCCAGGATCTTTCTGAAGGCACCCAGTCAGTAAAACAGAAATCAAGCGGATTAACTTCCGAGGCGTACGAAAAAGGCAGTGATTGGGCAAATCGCGCTAAAGATAAGTCCAGCGAGCTGGCCAAAAATGTTTCTGCCCAGTCTTCTCATTTATATGAAAGAGTGAAAGGAAGCTCGGGAGAAAACGAGGAAAAGTCTGCTGAAGAGCTGGCCAAAGAACTTAATGAACGTATTGATGAAAGTGAAGAAGCAGCGGCAGAAGATGTAAAAAAAGATGTACGCGATCTGCATAAAGATTCAACAGAAAATAACAGCAATAATACGTAAAAGTTAAGGCCGTTGCGTCAAACGCAGCGGTTTTTAATATGTTTTTTTAATTAAATATAGACGTAAAGCTTATTCTAAAGGTAAAAATACTTTAACACTTAAAAGCGTTTAAGAAATAAAGAAAAAAGGGCTGACAGAACAGAATTCTTCGTTTATAATGGGGCGTAATCGAAAAGATAAGTAATTGACTGAAGGAGTGGAGAGTATGAGTAACGAACAGTTAGATGCCCTGAGAGAACAATTGGATGATGTGAACGTAAAGCTATTGGAACTGATTAATGAACGTGGACGCTTGGTCCGGGAAATCGGGGACGTAAAAAGCAAGTCTGGACAGAAGCGGTTCGATCCGGTACGTGAGCGCCATATGCTTGATCATATTGCAGAACATAATGAAGGGCCTTTCTACACTTCTACGGTTCAGCATATTTTCAAACAAATCTTCCAGGCAGGCCTTGAGCTTCAGGAGGACGATAATCGTAAAGAACTGCTGGTATCCCGGAAGAAAAAGCCTGAAGATACAATTGTTGACCTGAAGGGTGAGAAAATCGGAGACGGTTCTCAGCGTCTTGTTGCAGGTCCTTGTTCCGTAGAAAGCTACGAACAGGTATATGAAGTAGCTAAATTCATGAAAAGCCAGGGCATTCGCCTTCTGCGCGGCGGGGCATTCAAGCCGAGAACTTCCCCGTACGATTTCCAGGGACTTGGCAAAGAAGGCCTTGAAATTCTGCGCCGTGTAGCTGATGAACTGGATATGGTAGTGATCAGCGAAATTGTGAGCCCGCAGGATGTAGAGATGTCACTGGATTACCTCGACGTTATTCAGGTCGGTGCGAGAAACTCCCAAAACTTTGAACTGTTAAAAGAAGTGGGCGGCGTAGACAAACCTGTCTTAATGAAACGCGGCATGTCTTCGACTATCGATGAATTGATTAAAGGTGCTGAATACATTCTGGCTAAAGGGAATGAAAATATTATTCTTTGCGAACGTGGCATCCGTACGTACGAAAAAGCAACGAGAAACACCCTCGATATTTCTGCAGTACCAATTCTGAAAAAAGAAACACACCTTCCAGTAATGGTGGATGTGACACACTCTACGGGCAGAAGAGATCTGCTTGAACCAACAGCACGTGCAGCATTTGCTATCGGTGCAGATGCAGTCATGGCTGAAGTACACCCTGATCCAGCTGTTGCTCTTTCTGATTCCGCTCAGCAAATGGATCTTGCTCAATTTGAATCGTTCCTGGATTCTTTACGGGCTTCCGGATTATACAAATCATAATTCAGTACAAAAGCACAGGGCGTCCTGTGCTTTTTTATGTGATAAGTCCTGCTGATTAATTTAAATTATTTGATAGCGTTTTCTTGAAAATAAGCATGAAAACATAGTAAAATGAAAACAATTGAAAACAAGCCAAATCAAGAATAAAGACGTTTTGTGTTTAATATGGTATGATTGGAAAATCTGTGATTGTGAAGAACAGAACAACCTTGAATATATCCTGCTGACAGGAAGTCATGAAAAGTTTTCATAAATGAATTGCAGAGGCGATAACCATTATTATATGATAGCATCATCTGTTAAGAAGTGGATGAAAGGGACTTGAAGGAGGATTACTAGTGAATACAACAATTTATGATGTAGCAAGAGAGGCTGGCGTTTCAATGGCGACCGTCTCGCGTGTAGTGAACGGCAATCCAAACGTGAAGCCAGCTACAAGAAAAAAGGTGCTGGATGCCATTGAAGGGCTCGGTTACCGTCCAAACGCTGTAGCACGTGGTCTTGCAAGCAAAAAAACGACCACTGTCGGTGTAATTATTCCGGATATATCAAGCATTTTCTTTGCCGAACTGGCCCGGGGGATTGAAGACATTGCGATGATGTATAAATACAATATCATCCTGAGCAACTCCGACCAGAATAAAGACCGCGAAATTAATCTGATTAATACGCTGCTTGAAAAACAGGTGGATGGGATTGTATTTATGGGCGGCGAAATTACTGAGGAGCATGTGGAACAGTTCAAGCACTCCCCGGTGCCGATCGTTCTGGCTGCGACAGTTGATGAAAATAAGGAAGTACCTTCAGTAAATATTGATTATGCAGATGCTGCTTTTGACGCTGTAGAAGAACTGATCGAAGGCGGCCATCAGAGGATCGGTATGGTTTCCGGCTCTCTTGAGGATCCGGTAAATGGATATAAAAAATTCAGCGGATATAAGGAAGCTCTGAATAAAAACAATATTACTTTTGAGGAGGAATTAGTAACAGTAGGAGATTATTCATATGATTCCGGACTACGGGCTGCCCAGTCCCTGATGAAGCTTGAAAACCCTCCAACTGCGATTTTTGCTTCTACAGACGAAATGGCTCTCGGTGTTATTCACGGGCTTCAGGATGATGGCTTCAGCGTACCGGATCAGGTAAATGTCATCGGCTTTGACAATACACGTCTTGCGACAATGGTAAGGCCGACATTAACGACCGTAGTACAGCCGATGTATGATATCGGGGCAGTTTCCATGCGGCTTTTGACGAAGTTTATGAACAAAGAGGAAGTGGATGAAAGCACTGTAGTCCTTCCACACCGTCTGGAGTACAGACAATCAACGACTATCCCCGAAAAATAAGGGAAGCAGCCTGGCTGCTTCCCTTACTTTTCTTATAATCACGGCCTTTTTTCATTTCTAATATGAAAAAGAGCTTTTTCTAATGAACGTATATTTTTTTCTTCAATTTCCGGTCGTCTTGGGATCGGAGCATACATTTGCTCCGGATCCTGCCATTTGGTTGGAAGCTCAATAGGCGCATTTGTTCCCCAGCGGCTCCGCCATTCTTCTGGACAGTTTTGTTCGTATAATTGGGTCTGCTCACTCATTTCAAGCCACACGGCCGCCCAGGCTCTTGGTACGACTCTCCACATGTCGTAGCCCCCGCCGCCTACTGCAATCCATCTGCCACCGCAGTATTCATGGGCTACTTGATGAGCGATAGCAGGAATGGCCTTGTATGATTCAATGCTTAAGGAGAGATGAGTGAGTGGGTCGAAATAGTGCGCGTCTGCTCCGTTAAGTGTAAAAATGACGTCCGGTTTGAAAAACTCGGCTGCTTCCCGCAATGCTGTTTCATAGCAATGAAGAAAAGAGTCATCCTCTGTAAAGGCGTCCACTGGTATATTAATGGAAGTGCCGTAGCCCTGTCCTGCGCCTTTCTCACCAACGCTGCCGGTACCTGGGAACAGGTATCTTCCTGTTTCATGAATCGACAGTGTGCAGACATCTGGTTCCTCGTAAAAAGAAAACTGGACTCCATCTCCGTGGTGGGCATCGGTATCAACATATAAAACGCGTGCACCGAAGTGTTTACGTGCGTATTCAATGGCAATGGAGCTGTCATTATATACACAAAAGCCCGAAGCCTTTCCCTGAAAGCCATGATGCAGGCCTCCGCCAAGGTGGAAAGCATGAGTTGCTTTACCTGAGAGAACCGTTTCAACAGCCTGAAGAGTACCACCGACAAGCGTGGCAGAAGCTTCATGCATATGGTCAAAAATAGGTGTATCTTCTGTTCCGAGGCCATAGTTATTTGCAACGCCAATACTAAGCTCGCCTTTTCCGGCGGCTTTAACCGCCTCCACATAATGTTGGTCGTGTACAAGCATTATTTCTTCGTCCGTTGCCATCCGTGACGGAATAAGCTGATTGTCATTGATTGCCCCTATTTCCAATAGCAGATCAAAGGTAATTTGCTGACGGAGGGGGCTGAAAGGATGATCGTCATTAAATTTGTACTGCGGCATATCCGGAGAATAAACGAGAGCGTGATTCATTGTCATGATCCTGGCTCCGGCATTCTCGGCCATTGTACGGTGTACCCTTTTTCTTCAATAGCAGCAATCAGTCTTCGGGGATCCATTGTCTGCACCCGGAAGCTGAGCACCTGCTTATCAATTTCATTGTGTGGAAAGAGCAGTACACTGATAACGTTTGTTCCTTTTTCTTTAAAAATCAATGATAATTCTGCCAGCTGTCCGGATAAATTAGGAACAACAACATCTATCTGGGAGGACGGCTGATTGGCTCCTGTCATTTTTACTAACGTATGCAGAACGTTGGTTTCAGTCAGTATGCCGACCAGTTTATCATCTGAGGAAACGACAGGTAGAGCGCTGATATCGTTCTCGTATAAGACTACTGCAGCATCAGCCATCAGATCATAGGACATGATGGTAACGACGGGAAAAGTCATAATTGTGGAAACGGGCTGTTCCAATTCTTTTTTATCATCGCCGGGCTGAAAAATGGAAGGGCTGGCATCGCGGATATCCCTGTCCGCTACAATACCAACGACATAACGGTTTTCGTCAATCACAGGTATATGCCGGATGCGGTGTTTTTCCAAAAGCTCCAAAGCTGTGCGTATAAGCGTGGTTCGTTCAATTGTTATGACGTCTTTAACCATAATTTCTTCCACGAACAAGCAAACATTCCTCCTCTGTGCAGGCGGTTAAAACATAAATTTATTAGTAAAACGAACGTTATCAAATTGTTGAATATCGGTATCTGATACACGTGAGCCAATTCTTACCATTAAACAATTTGCGGGGTGAGAGCAAATTTCAGGATCATCTGTGGCCATCCATTCGAGCCCGCCGGCATTCATCATTTTTTCCATAAGCTTTCTATATTCCCATACGGTTAAGCCGCTCGATTTGAGATCCCAGTGCCAGTAGTATTCTGTGGTAATGATAATATAGTCTTCCATGGCATCATCGAGCACAGAAAACTCTAACAGACGTTTGCCAATTTTAGCTCCCCTGTACTCTTTGGCTATTTCGATGGCCCCAAGCTCCAGGAGACTGTCCAGCCGGGCTTCCGACCAGCGCTCTAAAGGATCCGGATAGACAAATGTGACATAGCCGACAATCGTTTTGCCATCAGCGACAATATTAATACGCCCTTCAGGAAGATCAGCAATGCCAATCAATGCCTTTTTTTGTTCTTCATGGGAACGAAACGCTGTAAGGCCTGGATGAAAGTCGTAATCGTGAAGTGTTTTACCGGAAACAGGGCCCTCCATGAGCAAAGTGTGGTTGTTCCATGCGATTTCCCTGGAATAATAGGTCTTTTTGTGAATCATGTACACCATCCTTCATCCACCTATGGTACTGCTTACATTATTATCATATCAGAAAATTACTTCAGATTGGTGGAAGAAATGAGAATATTAAGAAATGAAAGAATTGAACAATGTATGAACTTATATTATAATGAATTTGTGCAAATTAAGATCGATAGAAGGGAATGTTTCAAATGAAAGTGCAAACGCTTCCACCAATTGACGGAAATTACAACCTACAAGACTACGAAGAAGCAAAACAAAACTTCGACTGGTCGGAAATCGAAAAACAATTCTCTTGGCACGAAACAGGAAAGGTAAACATGGCATACGAAGCAATTGATCGCCATGCTGAGAATCCTGATAAGCAAAACCAGGTAGCACTTCATTATTTAGATGGAAGCCGCAAAGAGGAGTATACATTTGCGGATATGAAAAAATACACAAACAAAGCAGCAAATGTAATGAAAGAAGCAGGTATTGAGAAAGGAGACCGCGTCTTCATTTTCATGTCCCGTTCTCCCGAACTTTACTTTGCTCTTCTAGGTGCAATTAAAGTGGGCGCTATCGTTGGCCCATTGTTTGAAGCCTTCATGGAAGGAGCTGTCCGGGACCGTCTTGAAGACAGCGAAGCAAAAGCACTCGTTACAACGCCTCAGTTAGTAGAACGGGTACCGTTTGATGATCTTCCAAATCTGGAAACGGTGTTCATCCATGGAGGCGTAGATGATGAAAAAGGCGGATTTTTGGATTTTGATGCAAGACTTCAGCAGGCGGGCAGCGATTTTGAACCGGAATGGGTAGACCGTGAAGACGGACTGATCCTGCATTATACTTCAGGGTCTACTGGAAAGCCTAAGGGCGTTTATCACGTACACAATGCCATGATACAGCACTATCAGACAGCGAAATGGGTGTTGGATTTGAAAGACGGGGATGTATACTGGTGTACAGCCGATCCTGGCTGGGTAACTGGCACATCCTACGGTATATTCGGTCCATGGCTTGCCGGCGTAACAAACGTGGTGCGAGGTGGCCGCTTCAGCGCACAGGACTGGTATGATACTCTGGATAGATACAATGTATCCGTATGGTATAGTGCACCAACTGCTTTCCGGATGCTCATGAGCGCCGGGGACGAGCTTGTGAAAGAATATGATCTTTCTTCGCTGCGACACATTTTGAGTGTCGGGGAGCCGTTAAATCCAGAAGTGGTACGCTGGGGTGAAAAAGCATTTAATCTCCGCATTCATGACACATGGTGGATGACAGAGACAGGTGCAATGATGATATGTAACTACCCGGCAATGACAATTAAAGCCGGGTCCATGGGGAAACCAATCCCAGGAGTCTACGGTGCAATTGTCGATGATCAGGGAAATGAGCTTCCGCCGAACCGAATGGGTAATCTGGCTATCAAGCCAACCTGGCCGGCAATGATGAGAGCTATTTGGAATAGAAAAGAAAAATTTGACAGCTATTTTGAATTGAACGGCTGGTACGTATCCGGTGACTCTGCTTATATGGACGAAGATGGCTACTTCTGGTTCCAGGGTCGTGTAGATGATGTCATCATGACTGCTGGTGAAAGAGTCGGACCATTTGAAGTAGAAAGCAAACTGGTTGAACACCCGGCTGTAGGTGAAGCAGGGGTTATTGGTAAGCCGGACCCGGTACGCGGGGAAATCATTAAAGCATTTGTAGCCCTGCGGGAAGGATATGAAGCTTCAGACGAGTTGAAGGAAGAAATTCAAAACTTCGTGAAAAAAGAACTTGCTGGTCACGTTGCGCCGAAAGAAATTGAATTCCGTAAATCACTTCCGAAAACAAGAAGTGGTAAGATTATGCGCCGTGTCTTGAAAGCATGGGAGCTTGATCTACCTACTGGTGATCTTTCTACTATGGAAGACTAGAGTGTGAAAATGTAAGAAGCCTCCGTACTTATCATGTACGGAGGCTTCTTTATTTCTAATGACCCTTCAGGTATGATATACAGAAAGAATAGAAAGGGGGCGAGGCGGTCTTGGTTGCTTTAATTATCGGTATTATTATTTTACTGGAAAGTTTCTATTTAATATTTAAAGGAAGTAAAGAAAATCGACGTTTTCTGCGGACAGCAGGAATGGTTTCAGTGCCTATTGCAATATTACTGGTGTGGATTGGACTGGCCCAGATGGCTTAATTCTTAATTTCAATACATAATGGCTTTTTACTTCCCTACTCTTCTTGTTCGGAAGAACTGCTTTCATCTGTTTCATTTTCAGTATCACTTGAAGTCTCTGGCGAAGAATTTTCGCCAGGGGCTTCTTCATTTGTAGACGAGGCCTCAGACTCTCCGGTATCCTCAGCACCCCCGTCCCCGGAAGGAGCAGAAGAGGAGTCCTCAGCGGAATCCTCTTCGTCAGTGGAAGCGCCGGAGTCTTCAGTCTCGTCAGAGCCACCATCCCCGGAAGGAGCAGAAGAGGAGTCCTCAGCGGAATCCTCTTCGTCAGTGGAGGCGCCGGAATCCTCGGTTTCGTCAGAGCCACCGTCCCCGGAAGGAGCAGAAGAGGAGTCCTCAGTGGAATCCTCTTCATCAGTGGAAGCGCCGGAGTCTTCGGTTTCGTCAGAGCCACTGTCCCCGGAAGGAGCAGAAGAGGAGTCCTCAGTGGAATCCTCTTCATCAGTGGAGGCGCCGGAGTCTTCGGTTTCCTCAGCGTCCCCGTCTCCGGAAGGAGCGGAAGAGTCTTCATTGCTGCTATCTTCAGTGGATTCTTCTTCGTCTGTTGAACTTCCGTCATTTTCTGCTTCATCCGCCGTATTCGATTCGTTTGTGTTTTCATCGGAGCTATCATTGCTGTCATTGCCTGATGGCTCCGAAGAGTTATCCTCAGATTCCCCCGGGCTGTCGCCGGAAGAATCTTCAGAAGAGGAATTATCCCCGCCTTCGTTTTCGTTATTTTCATCTGTGCTGTTTTCTTCATTATCACTGCCGGAGTTGTCGCTTGTGTCCTGGTCTTCAGAGTTTTGATTTTCATTATCGTTGTTTGAAGAACCATTACTGCCGGTATTTTCTTCAGCGTCATCATTGCCCGAGTCATTATTGTTGTTTTCTGAGTCGCTGCTGTCTGAGTCTTCGTTGCTTCCAGAATTGTTATTGCCGGAGTCATTGTTGTCGTCAGAATTATCATTGCTGTTATTGTCGCCATCGCCATTCGAACCGCTGACGTCAGCTCCGCTGGAATCATTTGATTCCCTGCCGTGAGTATCTACGGCGCGGACAGTATACTCGCCGTTTCCATCAGTATCAAATTCTGTGGTTTCCCGGTCGATTACATTGTCAACTTCGTCGCCGTCATTAAAGATACGATAGCCGATCACATCATTATCATCGGAGGCTGACCAGGTGAGGGTTCCGCCATCATTAGAGACTCCAGTCACACGGGAAGGGTCCCTGTTATTTTCAGGAGCATCTTCATCTGGAACAATATTATCCCAATCGTCCGGCAGATACTCCTGAATCTCTTCTTCATCGCCGTCCAAAAGGTATTCGTCATTTAAAGAAATGCCATCTTCCATAAATTCAGAAGGAGTATCATCGTACCCAGGGTAACGATCTCCGTCGATGGTTACATATTCAATTTCTTCGAGACTGTCATCCTCTTCAGTAGGAGCGAATTCTTCATTGAGAATATCTTCATTCACCAGATCTGCTTCTTCACACAAATCGGTAGGCTGTTGACCGGAGAGGCCGCATATTTCTTCTGTAGATATGCCATCCGGTTCAGAGAATGTGTCCCCAGTCCCGATTAAATCGTCCTCCGTGTCGGAAGCGGCATTCATAATATCGGCCCAAATCTGCTGAGTTCTCTGCGAATAAGAGAGCCCCTGCGCATCTTCAATGCCAATCTGTTCATTATACCCAAGCCACAGGCCGAAGGTTACGTTGGGATTATAGCCGACGAACCAGGAGTCGATCTGATTATTTGTCGTACCTGTCTTTCCGGCCCAGTCACCGTCAATATTCAGACGATCGGGAAGAGAGCTTGCAGTACCGTCTGATCCTAATACGTCACGAAGAATATCTGTAATAAGGAAGCTGGTCTGCTCCGAAAAAGGATTGGTGGATTCTTCTTCATGTTCGAAAACAGCTTCGTCTGTACTGTCGGTAATAGAAGCTACCATGTAAGGTTCATGATGTTCTCCTCCGGCAGGAAAGGTCGTAAACGCGCTTGTATTTTGTTCTACACTTACGCCGCGGCTGAGTCCGCCGATGGCAGTGGAAGAAGAAATGCCGTTTTCGACCACATTGCCCATACCAAGATCATTAAGAGCTTCTTCTCTGGTCGATTCGTCCAGCATGTCAAACACCCGTACTGCCGGTATGTTTCGTGATTCGGCTAAAGCACTTCTGGCGTCGATAAAGCCTTCATACTCTCCGTCAAAGTTATTGAGCTCGTCATCGTCTCCTCCGTATTCGGTAGGAATATCGAGCAGCGTCTGTCCGGGATGCAGAAGGCCTTCTTCAATGGCGGGGCCATAATCAAGCAGCGGTTTCATGGTTGAGCCGTTCTGCCTGCGCGTCTGGGTAGCGTAGTTTAATGAACTTGTTTCAAAATCACGACCTCCGACGAAGCTTAAAATAGCACCGCTGTTATTTTCAATCATCATACCGCCGACCTGCTCTGCTTCGCCCTCTTTATCGGGGCCAAAGTAGTCGTTGCCATCTACAGCTTCCTGCATAGCGTCATAGGTGTCTTTGTGAACCGTCAGTTCAATATCATACCCGCCTTCAGCAACTTCCCGGCCTGCTTCCTGGTTATATTGCTGAATGGTTTCCTGACGCTCTTCGTCTGATAAATTTTCTAATTGAACGTCGTCTTCGGCAAGCATTTCTTCGCGCATAATCCTTGTAGCTCTGCGCTGAGCTTCATTAATCAAATAAGGGTATTCCTGTGCTACTTCTTCTTTTGGTTCAGCAAGGTTGTCGCGAATATCGTAATCCATTGCTTCATCATATTCTTCCTGGGAAATGGACTCTACTTCGAGCATATTGTTTAAGACTTCATCTTTCCTGTTCAGCCCTTGAGAGAGGTCGTCTTTTATTTCCCCGTTACTTTCAAATGGAGTGTAGGTGTAAGGGTTTTGCGGGAGTCCGGCAATGTAGGCGGACTGGGCCACGTTCAGTTCAGAGGCGTCAACGCCAAATATTCCCTGGGCGGCTGCCTGGGCCCCTGCGATATTTTCCCCATTGGCATTACGGCCGAATGGAACGATATTCATATAAGCCTGAAATATTTCATCTTTCGAAAAGTACGTTTCCATTCTCATCGCCAAAGCGACTTCTTTCGCTTTTCTTTCAAAGGATACTTCTCTGGTCAACAGCTGGTTTTTAACGATCTGCTGGGTTAAAGTTGACCCTCCCGTTTGAGTGGAAGAGTTCGTTACCTCCTGGTATGTAGCGCGCATTAATGACTGGGGATTAATTCCGTTGTGATCATAAAAAGCCCTATCCTCTGTTGACAAAAATGCGTCCTGCAGGTTGGTTGAAACGTTATCGAGTTCTACACGCTGTCTCTCCAATTCTGAAGGCAGCTCTCCCAGTTCCTCTCCGCTGGCAAAATGGACGGTGCTGTTCTCGGCATAGCTATATATTGATTCCTGCATTTCTTCCTCCGTGTAAGCTTCCTGTCCTTTAACCAAGGAAGCGAAAAAGCCTGCACCGATTGACCCAATAAATAAAAAAGCTAAAATAAAAACAATAAACAGGGTGAGAAATGAAAGACCAACAACGCGTAAGGTGTTTCTAGAGCTTGTTTGGTCGTGACGCCCCATAATTATTACGATCTCCCTTCTCTATGTAGCTTTGTCTTTGGATTCATACATTGACAGTGTTGAAAGTCTTGTGCTAAAAATAAAAGAAGTGCAAACTTGAAAACAAACTATAACATACAGCTATGAAGGATGAAAGTAACCATAGGACCTACAGTCACAGAGAGTCGACGTTAGCTGAAAGTCGAACTGCAGCCTTTGGCGAATTACACATCCAGAGCTCCTTTCAGATCTTTGATTAAAAAAGGTCTGAAACGGTGTAATGCATCGTTATCAACATGAAGCCGGGAAGCTCATGCTTCCAACAAGGGTGGTACCGCGGTCATCATCGTCCCTTTTCGTTTTTCGAAGCGAAGAGGGACTTTTTTATGTACCTACACTTATATATCCAAGTTTAGTGCGTTTTTAAACCAGAAAGGGGAAAGTTATGGGCATTTGGGAGGAATTAGAAGAAAGAGGACTTGTGAATCAGGTAACAGAAAGAGAGGGACTTAAGAATCAGTTAAACAACGGTCAGCTCCGTTTTTACTGTGGATTCGATCCTACGGGAGACAGTCTTCATATTGGTCATCTGCTGACTATTATTTTAATGCGCCGGATGCAGCTGCACGGGCATCAGCCAATTGCTCTTGTAGGCGGTGGCACAGGAATGATTGGGGATCCGAGCGGGAGAAACGCAGAACGCTCCCTGAATGAACCAGAGATTGTGGAAGGTTTTTCACAAAAAATCCGCACTCAGCTTGAAAAATATCTCGATTTTGACGGGGCGTATGGTGCAGAAATAGTAAACAACCATGACTGGCTTGGAAGCATGACTCTCATCAGCTTCCTTAGAGACTTTGGGAAGCATTTCAGTGTCAATTATATGCTTGCGAAAGAATCGGTGGAATCCCGTATTCAGGAAGGCATTTCTTTTACGGAATTCAGCTACCAGATAATGCAGTCAATTGATTTTTACTACCTCTACAAAAATCACCAGTGTACGCTTCAAATCGGCGGCAGCGATCAATGGGGCAATATTACTGCCGGTTTAGAGCTGATTCGTCGTCTTGAATATGAAGACGAGGAAAAATCCCCTGCTTACGGTATGACAATCCCGTTAGTAACCAAAGCCGACGGCACGAAATTTGGAAAAACAGCCGGCTACGCGATATGGCTCGATCCTGAGAAAACATCTCCATACGAAATGTATCAATTCCTGCTTAATACGGATGATCGTGATGTATTAAAGTTTATACGCTACTTCACGTTTATTGATCATGAAGAAATGAAAGAGCTTGAAGAAAAGATGCAAACAGTGCCTGAAAAAAGAGAAGCCCACCGGAGGCTGGCACAGGAAATCACTTCGTTTGTCCACGGCGGGGAAGCACTGAATCAGGCTGAAAACATTACGAAAGCTCTTTTTGGCGGAGGCGAGCTGACAGCACTGACAGCAGATGAAATAGCCCAGGGTTTCAAAGATGTACCATCGTACACGATGGAAGCAGAAGAACAAAACCTGGTGGATCTTTTAGTTCAAGCGGGAATAGCAGGTTCAAAACGACAGGCCAGGGAAGATGTACAGAACGGTGCTGTGTATATTAATGGTGAAAGAGAACAGAGTACAGACAAAACTGTAGGGAACAATGATTTAATTGACGATCAATTTATCATTATGCGCAGAGGTAAAAAGAAATATTTTCTGATTTTAAAAAACAATGGATAAAACCGGCTGAAAAAAGCCGGACAAACATAAAAATCCCGTGCAGATCGATATCTGCACGGGATTTTTACTATTAACGAGAGTAGTACTCAACGATTAGTGCTTCGGAAATTTCCGCAGGAAGCTCAGAACGTTCAGGGTAACGACTGTACGTGCCCTGAAGGTTGTCAGCATCAAACGTGAGATATTCCGGAACGAAAGAATTAGCTTCAAGTGCGTCCTGGATAGCGCTCATGTTGCGGGATTTTTCACGAACACTGATGGTTTTTCCTGGCTCTACGCGGTAAGACGGGATATCTACACGATTACCGTCTACAGTGATGTGGCCATGGTTGACCAGCTGGCGTGCACCGCGGCGGGTGCGGGAAAGACCGAGACGATAAACAAGGTTATCGAGACGGGATTCAAGCAGAATCAGGAAGTTTTCGCCGTGTACACCAGGCAATTTGCCGGCGATGTTAAATGTGCGCAGGAATTGGCGCTCATTTAAGTTGTACATGAAACGAAGCTTCTGTTTTTCCTGCAGCTGAACACCGTATTCGGATAATTTTCTGCGCTGCGTTGGACCATGCTCTCCCGGCGGATAAGGACGTTTTTCGAGTTCTTTTCCTGTACCACTGAGAGAGATGCCGAAGCGGCGGGACTTTTTCCAGGTTGGACCTGTATAGCGTGCCATAATGGCATCCTCCTCTATTAAAACAAATTTTGGTATAAAAACACTGTTGGCGAATCTCCCGTCATGCTCATTTTGCCCTCGTATGTCTTCGCCCCGACAGCTAGGGGTTACGCAACACACCTTGCTGAAAGCAAGGAGCAAAATGGAAAGCACATGCAAGGCTTGCCCAGGCTGTCTTTTACACAACCGTCATTATAACTTCTGGCTGATGGCAAGTCAATATGTTTAGACCGGTAAGATTTAAATAAAATTAATGGAAAATTTCCGGAGGAAATAAAGAAGCCAGGCAAGCATAATTTAAGCTTGCCTGGCAGGACAGCGAACTGGAGAAGGTTACGTTTTAGCTGAAAACAGCCCGTGTTCAATTTCATCGGCAAACTGACGAAGGAAAGACTCTTCCTGTTCAGAAAAGCGGTTCAGTACAGGGCTGTCAATGTCGAGCACGCCGTACACCTTCCCCTCAGGGGTGAACAACGGAACAACTATTTCTGACTGGCTGGCAGCATCACATGCGATATGGCCCGGAAAGGCGTGCACATCCTCCACGCGAACCGTCTGCTTTTTCTCATAAGCCGTACCGCAGACCCCTTTGCCAGGGGTGATGCGGTTACAGGCAGGCAGCCCCTGGAATGGACCGAGAACCAGTTCATTTTCTGTATCGTTCCAAATATAGAAGCCGACCCAGTTTACGTCGGTCAAAAATTGATTAAGCAAAGCGGAGGCGTTGGCCAAGTTGGCGGTTTGGCTGTTTTCGTCTGAAAATAATGCTTTCGCCTGCTGACATAATGTATGGTAGCTTTTCTCTAAAGATGAGTCATAAGAAACTGGTTGAAAAGACATGAAGATCCCTCTTTCATTATCGTAGTTGCTCCCCTGCAAGAGCTGAAATATCGTTACTGCCTGCGAGCAGTCCCGAAGAGGCGTGGGCATCGGAGCCGTATACAAGCGGTATCCCCATCTTTAATGCTGATTGTATTACCGAGGGATGCGGGTACGGCTCGAGGCACCGTTCTTTGATTGTACCGGCACCGTTCACATCAAGTTCAAACCCTCTGGATTTAACCTCCTGCAAAATAGCTTCAATAGCATTTTGATCAAGAAAATCATATTCGTAATTTTTATGAAACTTTCGAATAAGCGTCATATGCCCGATCCTGTTCGGTGCGTATTTTCCAAGGTGAGTCTGAGCAGAGCGGAGAACGGCACTATAGTACAATTCCGCCGCTTTTTGCGGTGATCCGCTTAGACGGACGTAGCGGTCAAAGTGATCAGGTGAAAAATCTATACATATATATTCACTGTTTATTTTAATGAAGTGAGAGGAAAGAATGCAATCCTCGAGCTCAGGACCGTACGTGTTCATAAACTGTTCTGTATTTTTCTCAAATCCTTCAATAAAATCCACTTCGAGTCCTTTTTTAATGGAAATATCGCTATGGTATTCTGACTGAAGGTCATTTAAATCATGGAGATACTGATCGAGCTGCGCAAGCGGCATGGCACTGTCTTTATCCGGCACAGGATCTGTAAAACCCTTAGGAAGAGGAGCGTGCTCGGTGAAACTGATCGTTTTTATTCCGTTTTTGATACAAGCCTCAATATAGTCGTGAAACGAGTCTCTGCTTCCATGCGGACAGAAGGGGGAGTGAATATGGCCGTCACGAGTAATTGTCATAGGTATAAACTCCTTGTTTTGTGGAAAATATTATTAAAATACGGTTGACGAAATTAAGAAATAAGGAAAATGGATTTTCTCGAAATTTTCTTTATCGTCATATAACAATCACTGCGTTTACATGTTATCATAAGTTAGAGCAAACATAGTTGAAAAAATATTTTGAGTACATTCGTGCACATAAAGTATGAGATAAGTATAAGTAACCCATAACGTGTAAATTATTGAAAACAAGGATGCACAGCGGGGAAAACTGGAGTGAGGAATTTGGCGACAACAATTGTAATTATAGTTCTGGTTATCATTATCGCCGCGTTTGTCATATACGGAGCATGGGGACGCAGACGCATTTACCGGGAAGTAGACCGCCTGGAGGATGCAAGGGCAAATATGGCGGACCAGCCTGTAGCTGAAGAGATTGCGCGGGTCAAGGGCATGACAATGTCGGGAGAAACAGAAGAAAAGTTTGAATCATGGCGCAAGGACTGGGACGAAATTGTGGGCAAGCATCTGCCTGATATTGAAAAGGCTCTTTATGATGCGGAAGAAAAAGCAGACAAGTACAAGTTTAGTCAGGCTTCAGAAATCGCTGCTGCTGTAGATACGCAGCTCGCCAGTATCGAAGAGGAGATCAGCAATATATTTCTGGAAATAGAAGAGCTGGTACATAATGAATCTGATAACCGTCGCGGCATTGAAGAGTCGGAACAGAAATATGAAGATATAAAACGGTTTGTTTCTCAGAACTGGCACACGCTCGGCAAGACAGCCCCGCTTTTTGACCAGCACATGCGTGACCTCCAGTCTTCTTTTGAAGCTTTTTATGAAGCGGTGGAGCAGGGGAATCAATCTGAAGCCAAACAGCTCAGAGAGAAGCTCGATGAAGATTTGGAACGTGAAGAAGCATCGCTCTATGCCGTCCCTGATATGCTTGCAAAAGTACGGCGGCGTCTGCCGGAAGAATGGAAATCCCTGCGCGCCGGGCTGTATGAAATGGAAGAGCAGGGATACCCCATGGATGCTTTTGCATTTGAACAACGACTGAACGAAAACGAAGCAGAAGCTGAACAACTGCAGACGCGGATTGAAAATCTGGACCTTGACGGGGTTGCAGAACGCCTTACTGAAATGGATGCCTACAATGAAGAAGTGTACCGCATTCTTGAAGAAGAAGTGGAAGCCCGTGCCGAGGTCGAACGTCTGCTGCCTCAGGTTCATGAAGGCAGAGAACAGTTATCCACGAGGATGCAGACGCTGTTAGTGGAAAAAGAATTTATCGAAGCCAACTATCGGATTCCATCGGAAACAGACCATTTGATTGCTTCATCAAAACGACAGGTTGATGGAATTAGAAAGAGCGTATTACAATTGCAGGAGCAAAAAGAAAACAAAGAACATTCCTTTACGCATATTGAAATGGAACTAAAGCAAATTCTTGAGAAACAGGAAGAAGTTGAGTCGGGAATTCTGGAAGCTGAGAACCAGCTCGGCGTACTCCGAAAAGATGAAACACAGGCAATGGAAACGCTCGAAGAGCTGAAACGCCAGAACCGCATCGAAGAAATGAGAATGCAGCGTACAAGGCTGCCTAAGCTTCCGCCAATACTTTTGAATGAAAAAGAATCAGCGGATGATAAAATTGCCCATGCCGCTGCGGCCCTTTCTGAAACGCCACTTGAAATGTCGCAGGTGCGTGAAACGGTAGCTCAGGCAGAAGAGAGTGTGCGCACTGTTTCCACAATGCTTCGGCGTATGGAAGAGCAGGCGTTGATGACTGAACGTATCATCCAGCGAGGAAATTTATACCGGAGCAAAGAGGCTGAACTCGATCAAAGCCTGAAAGAAGCAGAAAGTGCTTTTCGCAAAGGCCAGTATGAGCATGCCCTGCAGGTGGCTTCATCATCTGTGCGGAAAATGGATGACCGTTTTGTAACAGAAGTTCTGCAGGAGTCTGACATGCAGCTGACAGAAGCATAATCGACAAGCAAATAGTTAAGAAGCCTGAACTCAGGCTTCTTTTTTATGATATTAGTGAATGCTGGGAGGAATTTGAAAATGTATTTTGATAACAGCGCGACCACCCAGCCATACGAGGAAGTGCTGAGTGCATACAGGAAAGCGTCCGAAAGTTATTTTGCCAACCCTTCTTCATTTCACCATAAGGGCGGTGAAGCTGAACGCCTGCTTGAATCTGCGAGAAGCCAGATCGCCCGGGAGTTAAACGTGGAACCGGAGCGCTGCTTTTTTACGAGCGGTGGTACGGAAGGAAATAATATGGTATTAAAAGGAGTCGCAGAGGCGAGAAAAAATCTTGGTCGTCATATTATAACAACGGCTGTGGAACATCCATCAGTAATGGAAACCTGTGTCCACTTAGAAGAAAAAGGGTATCGGGTAACATATCTGCCGGTTGGCAGGGACGGCCGTATAGTTACAGAGGATTTGACTAAGGCATTGGAGCCGGATACTATCCTTGTTACGATCGGTCATACAAACAGTGAAACCGGTGCAATACAGCCTGTTGAGGCGATTGGAGAAATACTCTCTTCCCGCACTGATATTTATTTTCATACGGATTACGTACAGGGTGCGGCCAAAATTCCATTAAATATTGAAAAAGCGGGCCTGGATTTTGTTACGGTATCCGCTCATAAATTCCATGGATTGAAAGGTGCGGGACTGTTGTATAAGCATCCAAGAACGGTGCTTGAGCCTTTAATACACGGGGGCGGTCAGGAAAGCGGGGTCCGTTCAGGAACAGAGAATACAGCAGGTGCTGCAGCTATGGCCAAAGCACTTCGTCTGGCAAAAGAAAGCTATGCTGCAAACAGCAGCAGAATTGAAGAAATCAAATTGTGGACCGCGTCACGGCTGCAGGAAAGCGGTGGAGTGATTAACTCTCCTTTTTCCGGGGGATCTCCGTTCATATTAAATATTTCCTTCCCCGGAATAAAACCGGAAGTACTCGTTGAAGCGCTCGCGGAGAGGGGAGTTTCAATTTCCACTAAAACAGCATGTGCTTCTAAAAACTCGGAGCCATCTGCCGTCGTTTTAGCTGCTACGGGAGAGCGGAAACTTGCAGAAAGTGCTGTGAGGGTAAGTTTCTCTGCAGATACAATGAAAGAGGAAGCCGCTCATTTATGCAGCATCTGTGAAGAAGTGCTGCCACAGTTGAAAAAGGTTATGGAGGAACAGCAATGAGAGAAGAATATTTATTAATTCGCTTTGGTGAACTTGCTTTAAAAGGAAAAAACCGAAAAGAATTCGAACGGCAGTTAAGAGAAAACATTGATCACGCGGTAAAGGATTTCCCTCACTGTGAAGTACGGCGCACCTATGGACGTATTGCGATTAATCTGCTGGGGGAACCTGCTGAAGAAGTCATTAAAGCGGTGAAGCCGGTGTTTGGAATTTCCTCCATCAGCTATGCGAGAAAAGCGGATTTATCGGAAGAGGAGATCCAGCAGACGGCCTATCAAATGTTTTCGGAATATAAGGATAGAAAAACTACGTTTAAGGTGGAAGCAAGAAGGTCCAATAAAGACTTTCCTATTCATTCCACGAAGCTCGCTCCAAGCGTCGGAAGTTATATTCTCCATCATACCGAAGGCGTCGGGGTGGACGTGAAGAATCCAGAAGTAACCGTGGAAATTGATGTTCGCGAGCAGGGGGCCTATGTAAGCTGCGGACGTATTAACGGGGCGGGGGGACTGCCGACAGGCACTGGCGGAAAAGTAGTCAGTATGCTTTCCGGAGGCATAGACAGTCCGACCGCTGCATATTTAGCCATGAAGCGTGGAGTAACGATTGAGGCAGTTCACTTTCACAGCCCGCCTTATACAAATGAGCGGGCGAAACAAAAAGTGGAAGATATCGCCCGGGTTCTCAGTCAGTTTGGAGGGAGTATCAATCTTCATGTGGTACCATTTACCCGTGTTCAGGAAGCTATCCGAAACAGGGTGCCCGATGACCATACGATGACGATTACACGAAGAGCGATGCTTGAAATAGTAACCAAAATAGCGGAGAAGGAAGACGCCAAGGCAGTAGTAAATGGCGAAAGCCTGGGACAGGTAGCTTCCCAGACGCTTGAAAGTATGAACGTTATCAACGAAGTCACGAGTGTACCGGTGCTTCGGCCGCTGATTGCCATGGACAAAGAAGAAATTATCAGCATCGCTAAGCGTATAGGCACCTATGATATTTCTGTGCGACCGTATGAAGATTGCTGTACTGTGTTTCAACCGGCCAGTCCTGCCACTAAACCCAAAATTGGTTTAGTCTATAAATATGAAAAACGTCTGGATAAAGAGGAATTGTTTAAAGAAGCGATAGCTGAAACGAAAGTGATTTCTGTATCTAATGCAAAAAGTGGAAATGAAGAGTTTGAAGACCTTCTCTAAAGAGCTTTTTTCATTTGTGCAAGTGGTATAAAATGGAATTTCGGAAGAGTTGAAACAAAACGGGAAGTCGTCCGTAAAAAGGAGAGGCGGTTAATGCTGTGAAAACACTTTGGTATAACGGAAATATTTATACGATGAAAAAAGAAAAAGAAAAGGTCGAGGCAGTTTTAACCTCGGAGGGGACGATTGAAAAAGCAGGAGTGCTCGCAGAGATAGAAAAAGAACTGCAAAATGCTGCTGTCCGCCGGGTGGATTTAAACGGAAGCGCGATGTACCCTGGTTTTACAGACAGTCATTTACATATGATCGGGCTGGGGGAAACGATGATCCAGCTGGATCTGTCAGAGTGCACCTCTGCAGAAGAAATGGCTGCACTGATTAAAGAGAAAACAAAAGAAGTGCCCGCAGGTGAATGGGTCATTGGGGAAGGATGGAACGAAAACAATTTCCCGGACCGGAAAATTTTCCACCGGGAGGAGCTTGATGATTTAGTGCCCGCTCATCCATTGCTGCTGACACGGATATGCCGACACGCCGCATTGGTTAACACACGTGCCCTCGATGCTGCAGGTATCGATAAAGATACTCCGGACCCGGAGGGCGGCATCATTGTTAAATCAAGGAATGGGGAGCCTACAGGCTATTTGCTCGACCAGGCTGCCGACTTAGTAAAAAATGAAATTCCAGAGGTGTCCGAGGAGTATCTACAGGAGGCACTTGGAAAAGCGGTGAGTCATATGCATCAATGCGGACTGACTGGCGGACATACGGAAGATCTTAATTACTACGGCGGGTTTACGAGGACATTGAACACATTCAGAAATATTTTGGCCGCCACTTCATTTCGGGCGCATCTTCTCGTGCATCATGAAGTGTTTCCGGACTTTATACAGCAGGGTCATACGTACGGTCTTCTTGATGAAGGTCTGGAACTCGGCGCTATGAAAATATTTGCAGATGGAGCACTGGGGGGACGTACCGCCCTTCTCAGCCATCCCTACAATGATGCCCCTGAAACAGCGGGTGTTGCTATCCATTCGAGAGAAGAACTGAAACAGCTCGTGGCAGAAGCCAGAAAAGAAAATATGCCGGTGGCTGTTCACGCTATTGGCGATTTAGCTTTGGAATATGTGATAGATGCTTTAGAAGCCTGGCCGGTGCCAGAAGGGGTGCGGGACCGGATTATTCACGTCCAAATTGCGAGGGAAGATTTGGTGGAACGGCTGAAGGCGCTGCCGGTAGCACTCGATCTGCAGCCCCGGTTTGTGCTTTCGGATTTCCCGTGGGTCGAAGAGCGTCTCGGCAGAGAAAGGCTTCGTTATTCCTTCGCCTGGAAAACACTCCTCGATCAGGGAATCATCTGCGCGGGGAGCTCAGACGCTCCTATTGAATCTGTAGACCCGAGAACCGGAATTTATGCGGCTGTCGCCCGGAAAAACCCGGGGGAGATGCACAACGGCTATATGCCGGAAGAAAAACTAACTCCTTTTGAAGCCGTGGAGCTTTATACTGGAGGCAGTGCCAGAGCGATCAGCCGTGAACACGATCTGGGGAGAATTGCTCCCGGGTATAAAGCGGACTTCACGGTGCTCAGGAAGGATCTTTTTCAAATAAAGCCGGAAGAGATTTTAACAGCCGAGGTGGAAGCGACCGTGGTAGGGGAAGAAGTCGTGTTCATGCCCGAGGAGAGCAGAATCAAAATTAATATTGAAGCGGAGGAATTATGATGAATGCAAAAAGGTGGTTTGCTTTATTAGCGGCAGCGGTGCTTCTTATCGTTTCGCTTGGCGCCCAGACAGCTTTTTCCTTGTGGAATACAGTTTCGAACCAAGCGCAAAATCAGCAGAATCAGGAGGACATAGTGAAAGAGGGCTCTTCAGACAGCCGGATAGCAATGCTTGATGTAGAAGGCACCATTCAATCCTCGGGCGGCTCCGGTGCTTTCTCCGGGGAAGGCTACAACCATGATGAATTTCTGAGTAATCTCGAAGAAGCCGGGTCGAGCGCAGATGTAGACGGTATTATTATTAATGTAAACAGCCCTGGTGGAGGTGTGGTTGAAAGTGATGAAATCCACGACGCCGTCGTCGAAGTACAGGAGGAAGAGAATAAACCTGTATATGTTTCGATGGGTAATACGGCTGCTTCCGGCGGCTACTACCTCGCAGCCCCAGCGGATAAAATAGTTGCCCATTCAGCGACTATTACCGGTTCGATAGGCGTGATTATGTCTTCCCTGAACTACTCCGAGCTGGCTGAAAACCTGGGCATTGAAGGCGTGAACATAACGAGCGGAGAGTTTAAAGACATGGGATCTCCTACGGAAGAAATGACAGAAGAAGATCGGGAAATCATGCAGGGCATCGTCGACGACATGTATGAAGATTTTCTGCAGGTTGTAATAGATGGAAGAGGATTTAGTGAAGACGAGGCAAGGGATTTAGCTGATGGCCGTATTTATACGGGTGAGCAGGCGGAAGAAAATGGACTGATCGATGAACTTGGGACTTCAGAAGACACTATTGCAATGATGGAAGAAGATCTTGAACTCGGAGACGCTACTGTAGAGCGCTACACTTCGGAGGGATTTAGCTGGCAGTCGCTTCTGCAAAATTCCGTCCAGGGATTGTTCATTTCTGATGAGAAGCTGCTGGGACTCCAGGAACTGCTGAAGTCAGTCGGAAGCGACAGTCCGCGGCCAATGTATTTGTATGAAGGATAGGAGGGATAATGATGACCACAAATGGCGGCTATCCGGAAGACCCTAAGAAAGTGGAACAAACAGTGCCGGAAGGAAACAACGAGAATGCTGGCTCTCTGTCCGGCTCAGCAGATAAGCAAAATGCCAATGAAAGAAATGAAACGAAGGAAGAACTATTCGCAGGGTTTTGGATGCGCTTTTGGGCGTACCTTACTGATCTGATTATACTTTTTTCCTTAAACGGGCTCCTTCTCTCTCCTTTCTATTTTACGGGACAAGGAGAAATCTGGGGATTCATCACATTGTATGCCGTCTTTAACGCAGTGATCACCTATGGATATTTTTTACTGATGACAAAATTTTATGGGCAGACGCTTGGTAAAATGATTTTCGGTTTGAGAGTAGTCCGGGTGAACCGGGAAAAGCTAAAATGGTCCGATATCATTTTCAGGGAAATCGTTCTACGGTTTGCCTACCGCAGCCTGGTTATTACAAATCTGGCATATATCGTAGTAGCCTTTACACCACAAAAGGCTGGTATTCATGATATGATTGCGGATACGAGGGTCATTCATACAAGAAAATGATGCCCGGAACAAAAAGTGAAGGAGGAGTAAGATGACAGCAGTAACGTTTAAAGAAAAACCGGTGACACTCGTGGGAGACAAAGTCGAATCCGGAGAATACGCTCCCGATTTCACTGTACTTGCAAATGATATGAGCCCGGTATCACTAAGTGATGCCTCAGGCAAAGTAAGGCTAATCAGTGTAGTGCCATCTATTGATACAGGTGTCTGCTCACAGCAGACACGGAAATTCAACGAAGAAGCTGCTTCGCTTGAAAATGTGGAAGTATGGACTATCAGCTGCGATCTTCCTTTTGCACAGCGGCGCTGGTGTGCAGCAGAAGGAATTGAAAATGTCCATGTACTTTCCGACCATAAAGACCTGGACTTTGGCAAACAGTTTGGTCTGGTAATGGATGAAATGAGACTGCTTGCCCGTTCAGTGATCGTCGTAGACAGCGAAGGAAAGGTTTCCTATAAGGAAATTGTTTCAGAAGGAACGAACCATCCTGATTATGAAGCGGCAATCAACGCAGCCAACAATACACACTAATGAAGAAAATGGCGCCTGCAAAGGCGTCATTTATTGTGTGTGCAAGGCTGGAAAGTAATCGGGTTTTTCCGTTTTCATTACTTCTCTTTAAAGAGCACATCTGCTATACTGACGTATTGTAAAGTGAGAGTGGTGAAGCATTACGCTGCAGAAGGAGGGCGTGTCATGGACGAAACGACACCGGTTGAACAGCTTTTTGAATTGCTGGATGACCTTACGAAAACGATACAGCAGGAACTGAGTATAACGTATTTGGAAGCGATAGCCGAAGCCGGGGAGGATATCTTTCAGGGGACGGTGGTGCAGCGCATATCTGCAGAAGAAAAAGACCGTTTGGAGCAAAGCCTGGAAGAAAAGATGCCTGAAGCGATGGAGCAGGAGGATATTCGCAAAGCGTTTCAGCTCGCCCTGATTAAAGGAATGAAGCAGTCCGTGCAGCAGCATCACGCTATTACACCGGACGCTGTTGCTATTTTCATGGGTTATTTAGTAGACAAGCTGATGAATGGCCGTAATGAATTTGTTATTGCGGATCCGGCTGTAGGAACAGGTAATCTTTTATCAGCCGTATTAAACCAGCTGTCAGAAAAAAATATCGAGGCGTACGGTTCGGAGGTTGACGAAACGTTAATTAAAATTGCCTATACGCTGGCGAATCTGCAGGAGCATGCTGTTCAGCTGTTCCATCAGGACAGTATCGAACAATTCGGTGCGGCAGATCCGGATGTGGTCATGAGCGATCTTCCGGTCGGCTACTATCCGAAAAATCAAATTGCCGAATTGTACCAGCTCGGAAGCACGGACGGACAATCCTATGTGCATCATTTGCTTGTGGAGGGCATGATGAACCGGCTGAAACCGGGTGGTTTTATGGTGCTTCTCATTCCAAACAACCTGTTTGAAGATGAAAAAGCAGCGGAGCTTCAGGCATATGTAAAAAGACATGCGCATACGCTCGGTCTTCTTCAGCTGCCGGAAACGATGTTTCAGGCCAAAGAAGCATCGAAAAGCATATGGATGCTCCAAAAGAAAAGTCCTGATGTAAAACAGCCGGGGCAGGCGCTATTGGCAGAGCTGCCATCATTCAGCCGCCAGGAAGCGCTCCAGGATATGATGAAGCGGATCAACGACTGGTTTGTGCAAGAAGGGTTTATCAATAAATAAAGAGAGTAATTATTAGGAGTGGAGAACGAATGTCTACCATTATTGCTATTAATGCGGGGAGCTCCTCGCTGAAATTCCAACTGCTGCAAATGCCTGAAGAAACAATTATTACTAAAGGGGTCGTGGAACGGATCGGTCTGGAGACTCCTTTTATTACCGTAGAGGTACAGGGAGAAAAGAAAACAGAATATCCTTCGCTGCAAAACCACGAAGAGGCTGTAAAAGCCCTGTTGGATTCGTTAACAAAGTACAATGTCATTACCGATGTTAATGACATTGAAGGAGTAGGCCACCGGGTAGTTCACGGGGGCGAAGCATTCTCTGATTCTGTATTGATTACAGACCAGGTACTCAGCGAACTGGAAAATGTAAGCGAGCTTGCTCCGCTGCATAACCCAGCTAACATTGTCGGCATTAAAGCGTTTCGTGATATTCTCCCGGATGTTCCATCTGTAGCCGTGTTTGACACAGCGTTTCACCAGTCGATCCCAAAAGAAAAGTATTTATACGGTGTCCCTTATGAGTACTACGAAAAGTACGGTGTGCGTAAATACGGCTTTCACGGAACCTCCCATAAATATGTCAGTCAGCGGATGACAGAGTTAATGGATCGGCCGGAGAATGATCTGAAAATCATTTCCTGCCATATCGGCAACGGTGCCAGCATCACGGCGGTGGACCACGGCGCTTCTGTCGATACGTCGATGGGCTTCACCCCGCTTGCAGGGGTAATGATGGGCACACGTTCCGGCAACATTGATCCGGCCCTGATCCCATATTTAATGGAAAAAACCGGTCAGACAGCTGCAGAAGTTATTGACACCTTAAATAAAAAGAGCGGCCTGCTTGGCGTAAGCGGAGCATCCAGTGATTTCCGCGATGTCGTTCAGCAGGCAGGGGAAGGTAATGAAAGAGCCCAGACAGCGCTTGATATATATTTGACGCGGATGCATAAATATATTGGTACCTATGCGGCCAGTATGAACGGCGTCGATGCAGTTATATTCACTGCCGGTGTAGGGGAAAACAGCGCCCTAGTCCGTGAAAAAGTAATGGAAGGCCTTGAATTTATGGGCATTCAAATTGATAAAGAGAAAAACGGCGAGGCTTCGGGAGAGGCGTTTATTCAGACAGATGACTCCCGTGTGGCTGTCGCAGTGGTCCCTACGGATGAAGAAGTAATGATTGCCCGGGACACAGTCCGGCTCGGCCAGATTCAATAAGTCAGACTCAACTCCTGTTTCGATGAAGCAGGAGTTTTTTACAGAATATATGATATTTCTGCATATATTCTCTGGATAATGGGAAAGAAGGAGTAACAGTACTTTGAAAGGGGACAGATTTATGCAAACAGCCGAAATGCGCTGCAAACTTCCTGTCTCAGCATTAGCGGAGCGCTGCGATCCGCGCATGTTTTCCTTTCACACAACGAAAGAATTAACAGATAGAACTCAGGGAATGATTGGACAAGAGCGTGCAGTGAAAGCTATGGAGATGGGTTTGGAGATTCAGGATGAAAATTATCATATGTTTTTAACCGGAGCAAGCGGGCTTGGGAAAACGACATATGCCCGAAGAAAAGCAAAGCAGGCAGCAGAAAAAAGGCAGGTGCCGGCTGACTGGATTTATACATATTCTTTTGAGGATCCCCGGCGGCCGAGGGTGATGAGCATCCCCGCCGGAATGGCTGAGCCATTTGCTAAAGATATTAAAGAATTGATTGAGGACCTGCAGGAAGAGATTGCTGCGACACTTCGCAGTAAGTCCTTTGAGCGGAAAAAAGTATCTATGGCAGAAAAGCATGAAAAAGTGATTAATGAGCATTGGGAAAAGCTTGAAGAGGAAGCCGCGGCAAAGGGGTTTGCTCTTGAAAAAACAGAAGAAGACATCGTGGCGGTGCCTCTTAAAGAAGACGGTGACCCTCATAGTGACGAAAGCTATAATGAACTTTCAAAAAGCCGGCAGGATTACATCATGGAGGAATCTCAGGCGATTACCAGACAGGTGAACGACTTTTTGAGACAACAGCAGGTGGCGAAGCGTATTTTAAGACGCCAGCTCAGGGAAGCCGACGAGCAGATGGTTCAAGCGTCCATTCAGGGCTTTATATCGACTTTAAAAGATGAATATATCAATGAAGACTTACATAATTTTCTTTCGGATATGGAAAAGGACGTTATTCAGCACTGGCAGGAATTCCTCCCGGCAAAAGAAACCCAGGAAGGGCGTCCGGCCGCATCGAACTTTTCGTTCCGCCGGTATGAAATTAATATTTTGGTGAATAACAGCGGTAATTCGGGGGCGCCTGTCATTTATGAGTCCCATCCGACATACGTCAACCTGTTTGGAAAGGTAGAAATTGGCCGTAATGGAGGTTCGCCGGTGGACTTTTCCCACATCAGAGGCGGCGCTCTTCACCGGGCGAATGGCGGATTCTTAATCCTTCATGCCGCAGAGCTGATGTCGCATCCATTTGCATGGAAAGCATTAAAAAGAGCCATGCGGCTTGGCTATATCCGGCTCGAGACGCCTTATGAGGACTCTGATATATTTGCCAGTACTTACCTTGAGCCCGAGCCCGTGCCTTTTCAGGCGAAAGTGCTTCTTGTCGGTACGAATGCTTTATACCAGAAGCTGCAAAAAGAAGATGAAACCTTCCGCAAGCTTTTTAAAGTGAAGGTGGATTTTACTACCACCATGGAGCGGACAAAAGAAAATATATGGCAGTACGCGACTTTTCTGGCCTGCTTTTGTGATAACAAACGGCTGCGTCCTCTGACATCGGAAGCAGTCGCAAGGCTTGTTGATTACAGCACCAGGGAAGCAGGTCACCAGCGTAAGCTTTCCATTAAATTTCACGAAGTGACATCTCTATTGATTGAAGCGAATTATTGGGCGGCGCAGGAACAGTCAGCCATAATTGAACAAGAGCATGTGCACGCTGCCTTAAAAGAAACGAATTACCGTTCGGCTCAGCCGGAAGCAGCCATTCATGAAGCAATTGAAGACAGAACAATCAATATTGCAACGAACGGAGAAAAAATTGGCCAGATTAATGCGCTGGTGGTAGCCCACACAGGAGATTATTCATTTGGTTATCCGACCCGTGTCACGGCGCGTACATATGCCGGCAGCGGCGGTATCGTTAATATCGACAGGGAATCGCAGCTTACCGGAGCCTTTCATACGAAGGGCCTTCATACACTGACAAGCTATCTGCAGGCGGAATTTGCAAGTGACCGGCCTCTCCCGCTTGCGGCAAGCATCACCTTCGAACAATCCTATCATTTAGTGGACGGGGACAGCGCTTCAAGCACAGAACTGTACGCGCTCCTTTCTTCTCTGGCAGAGGTACCGCTCCGTCAGGACATTGCTGTAACCGGGGCGGTCAATCAGTTTGGTGATGTGCAGGCGATTGGAGAAGTGAACGAAAAAATTGAAGGCTTTTATTATGTATGCAAGAAACAGGGCCTCACAAAAACCCAGGGGGTAATTATACCGACGCAGAACATTAAGCATTTGATGCTTCGAAACGAAATCAGGCGGTCCGTGGAAGCAGGTGATTTCCATATCTGGGCGGTGGATACTGTAAAGGAAGGCATGGAAATACTTATGAGTGAACATGCCGGTGAAGTAGGAGAAAATGGATTTTACGCTTCTAATACTGTTTACGGTAATGTGCAGCAGCGGTTAATGGAAATGGTAGAAAAACATCAGGAATAAATGCAGCAGAGAGGCCCGGGCAGGCGTCTCTGCTTATTTGTGTATGCCTCCGCCTGCTTAGCAGAAACATTCAACACTGATTATGATTCGTGCATGCACATACACCGAAATGCATGATATTGGGCAGATAACGCATAAAATATCAAAAAAATAAATTTTTATACTAAAAAATTGTATTTTCCGGTTGCAAATTCTTTGCGGGCTTGTTAAAGTAATGAAAGAAGTTGAATACAGTAATCATAAACAAAGGCGCTGGTCCTTTTAATTTTTTCAAAACGATGTATAAAAATAATTAATCAAGTATGAATATTCAATTATAATCTGGAGGGAAATAAGAATGGCAGACAAAAAAGTAGTTCTCGCTTATTCAGGCGGGTTGGACACATCAGTAGCAATCAAGTGGTTGAGCAGTCAAGGGTACGAAGTGGTAGCAGTAGGACTTGACGTAGGTGAAGGAAAAGATTTGGAGTTTGTAAAAAATAAAGCACTGGAAGTAGGGGCGGTACAGTCATATACGGTAGATGCAAAGAAAGAATTTGCCGAGGATTTCGTACTTCCGGCCCTTCAGGCACATACGATGTATGAACAAAAATATCCGCTCGTGTCTGCGTTGTCACGGCCGTTGATTTCAAAGAAGCTTGTGGAAATTGCTGAGCAGACAAATGCTGATGCCGTAGCGCATGGCTGCACGGGTAAAGGAAACGACCAGGTAAGATTTGAAGTAAGCATTCAGGCTCTTAATCCGGATCTTGAAGTACTCGCCCCGGTCCGGGAGTGGGGATGGTCGAGAGATGAAGAAATTGCTTATGCGAAAGAAAATGATGTTCCTGTTCCGGTAAACCTCGATAATCCATATTCTGTTGACCAGAACCTCTGGGGCAGAAGCAACGAATGCGGTGTTCTTGAAGACCCGTGGGCTACACCGCCGGAAGGCGCGTATGATCTGACGAACCCGCTCGAAAAAACACCGGACGAAGCAGATATCGTCGAAATTGAATTCAAGCAGGGCAAGCCGGTGGCACTTAACGGCCAGGCCTATGAACTGCAGGATTTGATTTTGGAGTTAAACGACGTTGCCGGTAAGCACGGTGTGGGCAGAATTGATCACGTGGAAAACAGAATGGTTGGAATTAAATCAAGAGAAATTTACGAGTGCCCGGCAGCTATGACGCTGATTCAGGCGCACAAAGAGCTTGAAGATCTGACGCTTTCCAAAGAAGTAGCACACTTTAAGCCGGTTATTGAGAAAAAATTGAGTGAAGTGATTTATGAAGGACTGTGGTTCTCCCAGGTACGGCCGGCTCTTGAAGCGTTTTTGAAAGAAACACAGACTAATGTGACAGGTATTGTACGGGTGAAATTATTTAAAGGCCATGCTATCATTGAAGGAAGAAAATCAGACTACTCCTTGTACAATGAAAATCTGGCTACCTACTCAACACACGACGAATTTGATCATAATGCAGCTGTCGGATTCATTCAGCTGTGGGGTCTGCCTACCAAAGTACAAAGTGCAGTTAACAAGAAAGGTGTTAATGTATGACCAAACTGTGGGGCGGGCGCTTTACAAAACAAGCGGAAGAATGGGTGGATGCCTTCGGGGCATCCATTCCTTTTGACCAAAAACTGGTGGAAGAAGACATCCAGGGAAGTATTGCGCACGTACATATGCTGAAAAATCAGGAAATTATCACTGAAGAAGAAGCCTCCGAAATCCACCGCGGCTTGAAAGCGGTACTTACCAAAGCAAAAAATGGAGAACTGGAGTATTCGGTGCAAAATGAAGATATTCACTTAAATATCGAGAAGTTTTTAATTGATGAAATCGGTCCGGTAGGGGGCAAACTCCATACAGGACGGAGCCGGAACGACCAGGTGGCCACAGATGTTCATCTGTATGTGCGAAATCATACATACACCGTTATGAATTCCATCCGGGCTCTGCAGCAGGCACTGCTCCTGCAGGCAGAGGAGCATGTGGAGACCATTATTCCCGGCTACACTCATTTGCAGCGGGCCCAGCCTATATCCTTCGGCCATCACATGATGGCTTATTTCTGGATGCTTGAGCGGGACTACGGGCGCTTTGAGGACAGCTTAAAACGCACGAACATTTCTCCTCTTGGGGCGGGGGCCCTCGCCGGTACCACGTTCCCTATCGACCGCAGGCAGACTGCAGAAGAACTCGGCTTTGACGATATTTACCAGAACAGCCTGGACGCAGTAAGCGACAGAGATTTTGCCCTGGAATTTATGAGTGCGGCCTCTACGGTCATGATGCATTTATCAAGATTGGCCGAAGAAATGATTTTCTGGTCAAGCCAGGAATTCCAGTTTATTGAGCTCGATGATTCCTTTGCGACAGGAAGCAGTATTATGCCTCAGAAGAAAAATCCGGACATGGCAGAGCTTATTCGTGGGAAAACCGGGAGAGTATACGGTAACCTGATGGGTCTGTATACGCTTTTGAAGGGGCTGCCGCTTGCGTATAACAAAGATATGCAGGAGGACAAAGAAGGACTGTTTGATACCGTGCGGACGCTTGAAGGATCTCTGGACATTTTTGCGGGAATGGTGGAAACAATGGAAGTCCATACGGAACAAATGGCGGAAACAACCAGCAAAGACTTTTCCAATGCGACAGAACTGGCGGATTATCTTGCTGTTAAAGGAGTTCCGTTCCGGGAAGCCCATGAGATTGTCGGCAAGTTAGTACTCGACTGCATTCAGAACAACAAGTATCTTATGGATCTTTCCATGCAGGAATTTAAAGAAGCTAATGAAGCATTTGAAGAAGACATTTATGATGTTTTAAAGCCAGAAACTGTCGTGAGCCGCAGAAACAGTGAAGGCGGCACCGGCTTTGAACAGGTGCGTGCTGCAATCGCACAGGGCAAAAAAATAATAAACCAAGCGTAATAAGCACTGCTTCTGCCCCGTCCAGAGTGACCCTCCGGACGGGGCTTTTTTGGGCGCGGAAGGGCCTGCCGCCTGCAACACCAATAGAAAGCCCCGCATCCTTAAGGATACGGGGGACTTTACCGGTTCTTATTTACGTACAATTAAGACGTCACATTTTGCGTGGCGGGCAATGGCTTCAGAGACGCTGCCGATAAACACACGTTCAACAGCATTCAGGCCTGTAGCCCCGGTGATGATTAAATCTGCTTCATAGTTTTTGGCCAGCTCACGCGGGATCTTTGTTTTTGGAGAACCGAACTCCAACGAGGAGACGACGTCAGGGACTCCTGCATTTTTTGCTTCTGCTGTGTAGTTCTCGAGCAGTTCGTTGCCATATTCTTCTGCTCGTGCAATAATAGTACGGTCATACCGTTCCATTGTAGCGAATGTTCTTGTGTCAATAACATGAGAGATGATTAGTTTCGCCTGCTGCTCCTGTGCGATCTCAACAGATTTTTTGAACGCTGTTCTGGATTCATCTGAGCCGTCGACGGCAACAATAATAACTTCGTATCTACTCAATGCCATCCTCCCCTTCTGTCGTAGGATTTCTCTTTCCTATAGATATTTTTCCCTATTTTTTTAATTTAAAACGATTGTGTGTAGGTAAAAGGATGTGCCGGAGAAACAAGTGAAAAATGTTCAAATAATTTTCACTATTAAATGACTAATGGATGATATAAAGGCGGGTGAATAACGATGAGGCATGCGTTAATTACAGCAGGCACCAAAGGCCTCGGCCGAAAAGTTTCTGAAGCTTTAAAAGAAAAAGGATATACATTGACTATTACTTACCGAAAAAAAGACGAAGCCTATTACAGGATGAAAAAGCAGTGGGAAGAAGAAAGCAGCCGTGTTCAGTTTGTTCAGGGAGATATGGTGTCCAAGCAGGATGTTGAGCGGATGGTGGAGGAGGCTTATGCAGCCTTTGGCCGTCTCGATATTGTCGTGAATAACGCCGGCCCCTACATATTCGAGAAAAAAAGCTGGCAGATTACTCTGATGAAGAATGGCACCGGATGATTGATGGTAATTTAAGCGCTGCCTTTCATTTGGCAAGAAAGGCAATACCTATTATGCGACATCAGCAGTTCGGGCGTTTCGTCACCTATGGTTTCCAAAACGCCCCAACAGCCCCGGGGTGGATTTATCGTTCAGCCTACGCTGCAGCGAAAAGCGGCCTGGTCTCGCTGACAAAATCAATATCAATTGAAGAAGCTTCTCATGGCATTACCGCAAATATGGTATGCCCGGGTGTAGTGACCGGGGATTTTAAGGAAGCAGATATTCATGAAGGCAGAGAGGTGACCGACGACTCCATTCCTGTAGGAAGGCCGGCAACCGGCGGTGATATTGCTAGAACTATTTTGTTTTTAACGGATGACGATGCAGATATGATTACAGGTTCTGTAATTGAAGTAACCGGCGGTGTGGATGTGCTTCATAAACGCAGGTAGATGGAAGGCAGTTTAAGTTAGCTCTGTAAAAGGTATAGTTACCCGGAAACAGTTTTTGATTGCGGAGGAGGATATACATGAAAGTATCTTATCATGGTCACTCAGTAGTAAAGATTGAGACGAACGGCAAAACGATCCTGATTGATCCATTTATTACAGACAACCCACAAACTGATTTAAATGCGGACGAAGTAAAAGCAGATGCTATTCTGCTGACTCACGGGCACTTTGATCACGTTGGCGACACCGTGGATATCGCTAAACGCAATAACGCGCTTGTTGTGGCACCGTTTGAGCTTGCACAGTACCTTGGCTGGCAGGGCGTAGAAACACACCCAATGCACATTGGCGGCGGTTATACGTTTGATTTCGGTCACGTGCAGTTCACACAGGCGTTTCACGGTTCCGGCTACTTCCTTGAAGAAGAGCAAAAGATAATTTATACCGGTATGCCAGGAGGAATTATCTTCGAAGCAGATGGCAAAAAAGTATATCACATGGGTGATACCGGCTTGTTCTCTGATATTAAGCTTATCGCTGAAAGAAACAAGATTGACCTTTTGTTCGTTCCTATCGGTGATAACTTCACGATGGGGCCAAGGGATGCCAAAACCGCCGCGGAATGGGTGAACGCGGATTACACCGTTCCTGTTCACTATAATACGTTCCCTCCTATAGAACAGGATCCGCAGCAGTTTGTGGACTCGCTTTCACCGTTGAAGGGAAAGGCGCTGAAAGCAGGCGAATCCGTCGAACTGTAACAATTAAAAAAACCGTTCAGTCATTAAAACAGACTGAGCGGTTTTTTTTAATGCAATTGACGACAGGCAGTTGAAGGGAGGGTTCTTGAACCGTATAATGTAATAGTACAGATGATATAACAGAAGTAATACAGTTAGAAATTTACGCAGACAGAACGCCCCCGGTAAATGCGTAAATAAAAAGGAAGGTACTGTGCCTATGGCGACCAAACATGAACAAATATTAAACTACATACTTGCCCTGGATGTAGGAGAAAAAATTTCGGTCCGTGGAATTGCAAAGAATTTAGAGGTAAGTGAAGGGACAGCTTACCGGGCGATCAAAGAAGCGGAAAACCAGGGGATTGTCAGTACGATCGAACGAGTCGGCACGATACGTATCGAAAAAAAGCAAAAAGAAAATTTTGAGCGCTTGACGTATGCTGAAGTAGTCAATATTATCGACGGTCAGGTGCTCGGGGGCAGGAACGGCCTGCATAAAACCCTGAACCGTTTCGTTATCGGGGCCATGAAGCTCGAAGCGATGATGCGCTACGTGGAGCCCGGGAATCTTCTGATTGTCGGTAACCGCTATCAGGTGCATAAGCTTGCGCTTGAAGCCGGAGCAGCTGTTTTAATCACCGGTGGATTTGACACAAATGAACATGTTATTTCTCTGGCGGATGAACTGGGGCTGCCGGTAATTACAACGACGTACGACACGTTTACGGTAGCCTCCATGATTAACCGGGCGATCTATGACCAGTTGATTAAAAAGGAAATCGTGGTAGTAAACGATATTTTAATTCCACTTCAGGACACCTATTTTATGACAGTGGATAACACTGTGGAAAAATGGCACGAAATGAACCAGAAAACAGGCCACAGCAGATACCCGGTGATCAGTGAAGACATGAAAATCCAGGGGATGGTGGCAGCGAAGGACGTCCTGGGGGCTTCTGTGCAGACCCCTATTGAAAAAGTAATGACGAAGTCTCCGATTACGGTGAGTGAACGAACGTCTGTAGCTTCGGTAGCCCACACGATGGTGTGGGAGGGAATCGAACTGCTCCCAGTGATGGACGATGCGAAAAAGCTGCTTGGAGTCATCAGCCGGCAGGACGTATTAAAAGCACTGCAGATGGTGCAGCGCCAGCCGCACGTTGGGGAAACCATCGAAGATACGGTGACAAGCCGTTTTCGGGAGGCCCATCCCGGGTCAGGCTTTATGTTTGAATGCGATGTTACCCCGCAGATGACTAATGCGCTTGGGACAGTGGCAAATGGAGTTATTATGTCTCTTGTTACAGAAACCGGCCGGCGCCTGCTGAGAGAATACAAAAAGGGTGACATGGTTGTAGAAAATGTAACACTTTACTTTATCCGCCCGGTACAGATTGAAAGTAAAATTGATTTGAACGGAAAAATTCTTGAAGTGGGAAGAAAACACGGAAAAGTGGATGTAGAACTGTACTACGAAGGTGCAATCGTCGGTAAGGCGATGATGATGGTACAGCTGCTCGACCGCTGATCAATGGAGGAAAGATAATGCAGATGTTTCAGGCAATCATACAAACGATAGAACAATACAGCAAAATCATGATTTACCGGCACGAACGTCCGGATCCGGATGCTCTCGGTTCTCAGGCTGGATTGGCGGCATGGATTAGAAAACAGTTTCCAGACAAGCAGGTGGGTACTACAGGTGAAAATGAACCCTCTCTTTCGTTTTTAACGACGATGGATGAACATTCGTTTGAAGTGGACGCCGAAACCCTGGTTATCGTGTGTGACACTGCCAATATGGCAAGAATCGACGGTGCAGGCTGGGATCAGGGAGCGGCGGTTATAAAAATCGACCATCATCCAAACGAAGATCCATACGGCGAGCCGATGTGGGTAGATACGAAAAAAAGCTCCACTTGCGAAATGATTACTGAGCTGGTGCTGTATGCCCAAAAGTCTTACGGTTGGACAATCCCAAATGAAACTGCCCGCCTGTGCTATGCTGGGATTATCGGAGATACCGGACGTTTCCAGTTCAGTAACACCACGCCGAACACGATGCACATGGCAGCTGAACTGCTTGCATTTGATTTTGACCCGGGAGCAATCTATGCCGAAATGTATAAAAATCCCGAGAGTCTGGTGCGCCTGCGCGGAGAAGTGCTTCAAAACTTTACGCTTACCGAAGACGGAGCAGCCTACATGTACTTAACCCGGGAGCTGCTCGGAAAATACAATGTAACCATTAATGAATCTTCAGCGGTAATTAACTCGTTTGCTGATACAGAAGGAGTCATTGCATGGGTATTTTTTGTAGAAGAAGAGCAGGGTTCATACCGTGTGCGTTTTCGTTCGCGCGGGCCGGTGATCAATCAGCTGGCTGTTAAATACCGTGGAGGCGGCCATACAATGGCTGCAGGAGCGCAAGCAGAGAACAGGAAAGAAACGGAAGATATTATACAGGAGCTTGAAAATATCTGCCGAAATTGGAAGCGGCGGTAAGAACGTTCATCACAGACCAGGCCGAAGGGAGGTGGAGGCGCATGTCACTGCACGCATATTCGGAATACAGCATTTTACAAAGTACTATCCGGCTTGAAAACCTTGTCCGCAAAGCAAAAGAGTACAATTGGCCGGCGGCAGCGGTTACTGACCGGGACACGATGCACGGGGCAGTGGCTTTTTACCGTCTCTGCCGGCAGTACCAGGTGAAGGGTCTCCCAGGGATTGAATTGTGGGTCCAGGGAGACACTAAAGAGGACGAAGAATTTCCGGTGGTTGCGCTGCCGCAGGATAACCAGGGATACGGGCAGCTCATGCGGTGGGCCGGGGACAAGCAGCAGGACAGAAAGGTAACATGGAAACAACTGGCAGAGTCTGCCGGTTGTCTTTTTATCCTGCCGCTTGAAAACAGTGAGCCCGGTACCTTTAAGAATCGCAAAGACGAGTTACATGCGTTTTTTGAAAAATGGAGCAGACGGTTCGGGGCTGATGTTCTTTGGCTTGAAGCACCGCGGGCTGGAGAAGAAATAGAATGGAGAAGGGCTGCAGAGCAATTCGGGCTCCCAATGGCAGCGTCTCCATTAATCAATATGCAGACAACCGAAGAGGAGCGGGCCTACAAGCTGCTGCATGCAGTGAAGAAAGGCAGTGTCTGGAAAGATACCGTGATAGAACAGAGACCTTTCTCGCTCGAAATGTGGCAGCAGGAAGCATCCGTTATGTATGAAGCTGAACATATCAGTAACTGGAAGCGGGCAGCTGATAAATGCCACGTAGATATTTCATTAGGGGAAACGCACCTTCCGGTATTTCCAGCTCCGCGCGGGCAGTCTGCCGGCCTGTATTTAAAAAAACTTGCAGAAAAAGGAATGCAAAAGCGTTATAATGCAGTCTCAGAACAAATGAGAGAGCGTTTGAAGCATGAACTGGATGTCATTATCGATGCCGGCTTCGCTGATTATTTTTTAATTGTGCAGGATTTTGTTGCTTTTGCCAAAAAGCAGGGAATGTATGTAGGACCGGGAAGAGGGTCGGCAGCGGGGTCGCTCGTTTCCTACCTTATCGGTATTACGGATGTGGATCCCCTGCAGTACGATCTTCTTTTTGAGCGGTTTTTAAACCCGGAACGTGCGGCGCTTCCGGACATAGATATTGACTTTCCGGATCACCGGCGGGAAGAGGTGCTGCATTATTTAAGGAATAAATACGGGGACAGCCATGTGGCTCAGATCGTTACATTCAATACGTTCGGGGCGCGGGCGGCAATAAGGGATGCGGGAAGGGTGCTCGAAATTCCTCAGGGGCTCATTAACCGGACGGCTGGTATGTTTTCAAGCGCCGATTCCATTGCCGGAAAAATTGCCAGTGACAAACAGCTGCAGCAGTGGCAGCAGAACGAACCAAAAGTTGACTCCCTCCTTCGGGCGGCTTCCTTTTTGGAAGGGCTGCCGCGTCAGACATCTATTCACGCCGCTGGCATCGTGTTAAGCAGCGAACAGCTGGAAGCCTACACTCCCTTAATGGAGAGAAACGGATCGCTGCTGTTAACGCAGTACCCGATGGAGGACCTTGAAGCTCTCGGACTTGTGAAAATCGACCTGCTGGGGCTCCGGAATTTAACGCTGCTTGAATATATGACCGAGGCTGTTCAAAAGATAGAGAAGAATTTTCAGTTAAGACGCATACCTATGGATGATGAAAAAACGTATCAACTGCTGAGCGGGGGGAAAACTAACGGAATATTTCAGCTTGAATCGGCAGGGATGAAATCTGCTCTGCAGCAGATCAGGCCCGACCGTTTCGAGGATATTGCCGCAGTGAGTGCTCTTTATCGTCCGGGCCCGATGGCTCAGATCCCGTTGTATGCAGAGCGCAAGCATGGAATAAAAGAAATGCCTGAGCTCCCTGAACATATTGAAGATATTGCAGGGTCTACATATGGCATTATCGTATACCAGGAGCAGATTATGCAGATTGCGGTGCAAGTGGCAGGGTATACAATGGGGGAAGCGGACTCCTTCCGGAGGGCTATCAGCAAAAAAAACGCTGTTGAAATGAAAAAAGAAGAAAAACGGTTTCTCGAAAAAGCAGCAGCTTCAGGAGTGCCGAAAACGGAAGCAGAAACAATATTCAGCTGGATTGAACAGTTTGCCAATTACGGCTTCAATAAAAGCCACGCAGTGGCCTACAGCGTTATTTCCTATCAGCTGGCTTATATTAAAGCCCATTATCCGGCCGTGTTTTTCTCTTCATTAATGACAAGTCATGTGCGAAGTGAAGAAAAATTCCTGGAATATCAGCGGGAAGCAAAAGAGCTTGGTATTAGGCTGCTTCCGCCTTCAATCAATCAAAGCGGCTATGGGTTTCGTATTGAGGAAGGAAATCTTCGTTTTGGCTTGAATATCATTAAACAGGCAGGTAAAAACAATATCCAGATGATTTTAAATGAAAGAAAAAGCGGTGGAAGTTTTGAATACTGGCTTGATTTTCTTCACCGCGTGGATACAAGAGCGATTGGCCGTCAGGGGTTTGTGTATCTTATTCAGGCTGGCGTGTTTGATGAATTTGGTGTTGAACGGTCGACGCTGCTCGCTTCGCTTGACCGTTCCCTGCGGATGATCGAGGGAGAACAGGAATTCCAGGAGTTTGGCACAGAGCTGGCCCCGAGAATGCGCTGGATTGAAGCTGAGCCCCTTACCCGCGAAGAAAAGCTTGAGATGGAAAAAGAAGCCTCCGGATACTACTTAAGCGGCCATCCGCTGGATGCCTACAATGAACTTTTTGCTGCCTTCCGGTTATGGGACCTTGGAAGCTCGCTTCCAGCGGATAATCAGCTGCGCTGGGCCGGCGGGTTCGTGCGGACCGTAAAAACCGTGCGAACGAAAAATGGACAGTCCATGTGCTTTCTGACGATGGATGATGGCTCCGGGGAGCTTGAAGTGGTCGTATTTCCGAACGTCTACCGGAATGTAAAATCACTGCTGACAGAAAAATCGATCCTTCTGATTCAGGGGCGCACCGATAAACAGGCCCGCACCAGCAAACTGATTGCAGAGGACTGTCTTTCCCTGCAGGAGCTTGAAAAACAGTCGGAGAATACGCTGTTTGTTAAACTGCCGGCAGAAAGCGGGGAACAGGCGCTGAGCCGGATTAAGCACATACTGCGGCAGTCGCCCGGGGCTGTACCTGTCATCGTCTATGATGAGCAGCAGGAGCGCACCATTCAGCTCGGAAACAGCTTGAAAACAAACGCCGGGGAAGCATGCCTGCGCGAACTTGAAAAGGTTGTTTCAAAAGACTCCATTATTTTAAAACCAAATAAAGATGCCGCTGACTGATTATTCTGTTATAATAGGTAACGTTTATAATTAAAATGAATGAAACACTTGATGTGCTTCTAAAAGCACAGGGTTATAATTAAAATATAAAATATGCTGAAGGAGAGTGGCACCATGCCGACAACCCGCGAGGAAGCACTACATATTCATAAACAGAACCAGGGAAAACTGGAGACGGTCTCGAAAGTACCAGTAAGAAATGGAAGAGATTTAAGTCTGGCCTATTCTCCAGGTGTAGCCGAGCCGTGCAAAGAAATTTTTGATGATAAACAAAAGGTATTTGAATATACAATGAAAGGAAACATGGTAGCGGTTGTATCCGACGGCTCTGCCGTGCTTGGGCTGGGTAATATCGGCCCGGAAGCGTCTCTGCCTGTTATGGAAGGAAAGGCGGTTCTGTTTAAATCCTTTGCGGGTGTGGATGCTTTTCCGATCTGCCTCGAAACAAATGATGTCGACAAAATTGTAGAAACGGTAAAATTAATGCAGCCGACTTTTGGCGGCGTGAATCTTGAAGATATCGCCGCTCCTAACTGCTTTGTCATTGAAGAACGGCTGAAAAAAGAAACGAATATTCCTGTTTTTCATGACGATCAGCACGGCACAGCAATCGTCACTGTAGCCGGGTTAATCAACGCCCTGAAACTCAACAAAAAGCATATGTCTGAAATCCGCGTAGTTATTAACGGGGCAGGTTCAGCCGGCATTGCTATTATTAAACTTCTGCGCCGCTTTGGAGTGAAAGACGTAATTTTATGCGACTCCAAGGGAGCGATTTACGAAGGTCGTCCGGAAGGCATGAATGACATGAAAGCGGAAGTCGCAAAAGTAACGAACAATGAAAATGTTTCCGGGGGATTAAAAGAGGTTGTACAGAATACGGATGTATTTATTGGTGTTTCTGTGGCGGGAGTATTATCGAAGGAAATGGTAGAGTCCATGAATGATGACCCTATCATCTTTGCGATGGCTAATCCGGACCCTGAAATCACTCCGGACGATGCCAAGGAAGCCGGAGCGAAAGTAATTGGCACAGGCCGCTCCGATTTTCCGAACCAGGTAAACAACGTGCTTGCGTTTCCGGGTATTTTCCGGGGTGCCCTTGATGTAAACGCGACCCACATTAACGAGGACATGAAAAAAGCAGCTGTATATGCTATTGCAGAGCTGATTACCGAAGATGAGCTGAACGAAGATTATGTTATTCCAAATCCTTTTGACCCGAGAGTCGCTCCAGAAGTAGCAGCAGCAGTAGCGAAAACAGCGATGGAAACGGGTGTGGCGCGAAAAAATGCTGATCCGGAAAAAATCAAGGAAAAAACAAGAGCTCTTTCTGATATCGAAGAATAGTAAAGACCTATACTCTTAGCCATTGAAGATGTCTGGCTTTTCCTATATATTAGAGCCTGTATGTGATAGACTATGTGGGAGACTAATAGCAGGAGCGATCGCTGACAAAACGGTCGCTCCTGATGTACGTCTGCAAATAAAACAACAGCGCTGCGTTATGTACACCCGCTGAACGGTGAATTGCATTCCGGGACGCTGCAGTCTGCTTGCGTTTTTATTATTTGCGGAGCAGCCAAGCATTAAATATGAAGAAGGTGTCTTTATGATGATCAAAGATTTATTCAGCAAAAGGCGGAAATATGCTTCAATGCCGGCTGAACGGGAACAGCCGAAAACAATGAATGAAGGCGTTATGACAAAGTGCCCTAAATGTAAAACAATTGTGTATACGAAGGAATTAATGAAGCATGCCAATGTCTGTATGCACTGTGGTCATCATATGCCGATGACTCCTTCCGAACGGATCGATTTGATCCTCGATACAGATTCCTTCCGGGAATTAAACCCTCATATGGTTTCGGCAGATCCTCTGGAGTTTCCGGAATACAAAGAAAAGCTTGAAAAGGATCAGAAAAAGACTGGTCATAAAGAAGCTGTCGTCACAGGTGAAGGGACGATCGGAGGCACCCCGGTGGTTCTTGGTGTCATGGACCCGGCGTTCCGGATGGGGAGCATGGGGTCGGTAGTCGGAGAGAAAATCGCACGGGCAATCGAACGGGCGCTTGACCTCCATGCACCCTTTATTCTGTTTTCAGCTTCAGGCGGAGCCCGTATGCAGGAAGGGATTCTCAGTCTCATGCAAATGGCCAAGACGAGTGCAGCGCTGAAAAAAATGGATGAAGCAGGGCTTTTATTTGTATCAGTTATGACTCACCCTACTACCGGCGGCGTTTCCGCAAGCTTTGCCTCTCTCGGAGATTACAATTTTGCCGAGCCGGAAGCATTGATAGGCTTTGCCGGAAGAAGAATAATTGAACAGACAATACGCCAGGAGCTTCCCGAAGACTTTCAGACAGCGGAATTTTTGCTTAAACACGGACAGCTCGACAAGGTACTGCATAGGCAGGACATGAAAAATGTTTTGTCCGCAATCGTGCAGATGCATACGTGAAGGGAGTAAGTGACAATGGAAAATCATCTTCCTTTTGAAAAACCAATCATGGAGCTTCGGAACAAAATCGATGAATTAAAAAGCTTCACAGATGAGAAGGACATTGATTTAAGCGGAGAGATAGAAAAACTGGAACAGCGGCTGGAGCAGCTCGAAGCAGAAGTATATAATAATTTAAAGCCGTGGCAGCGGGTGCAGATCGCGAGGCACCCGGAGCGGCCCACCACGCTGGATTATATCGACAGTTTGTTTGAACAATTCATTGAACTGCACGGCGATCGGCTTTTTGGCGATGACGAAGCGATTGTCGGAGGCATTGCCTTTTTTGAAGGAAGCCCGGTAACTGTTATTGGACATCAGCGTGGACGGGATACGAAGGAAAATGTGCGCCGGAATTTCGGTATGCCGCATCCGGAAGGGTACCGCAAAGCGCTTCGTCTTATGAAGCAGGCCGAAAAGTTCAACCGGCCGGTGATCTGCTTCGTTGATACGAAGGGCGCTTATCCCGGAAAAGCAGCGGAAGAGCGGGGCCAAAGTGAAGCTATTGCGCGTAACCTGATGGAAATGGCCGGGCTGAAAGTGCCGGTAATTAGTGTTGTTATCGGAGAAGGCGGCAGCGGAGGCGGTCTAGCGCTTGGAGTAGCGAATCATGTACATATGTTCGAAAATTCATGGTATTCGACGATTTCTCCAGAAGGGGCTTCCTCTATTCTATGGAAGGATGCTTCATATGCAAGGGAAGCTGCTGAAGCTATGCGTATCACAGCCGGAGATCTGAAGGAATTTGGAGTAATTGATGAGATTGTGAAGGAACCCCGGGGAGGGGCCCATCATGATCCGAAAGAACAGATGGCTATTCTGCGAAAAACGCTTCAGCAGTCTTTGAAGGATCTGCTCGTATTAACGCCGAATGAATTAATAGAATCAAGGTATGAAAAATTTAAGCAGATGGGTACGTTTGAAGAAAGTGATTTTTAGGAAAGCGCCGGGTGGCGCTTTTTTTATGAAATCGAACGGGCCCTTGTTGTTCAGCTGATATTGAAAAAGCCGTACCGGGGACTGTCACAGAGGCCCCCTGTTAGTGCGGCTTTTTGATTAAAGCGGTTTTTTTAAATACAATTACTTTTGTGTCATCGGGTCTATAACGGGTATAATGATAAACAGGAATGCAAAGGGAAGGAGTTATGGAATGAAACGGATTGGAGTACTAACTAGTGGAGGAGATTCTCCGGGAATGAATGCAGCCATACGTGCTGTTGTTCGGAAGGCGATTTATCACGATCTTGAGGTTTACGGGGTTCAGTACGGTTATGCCGGGCTGATCGAAGGCGATATCAAAAAAATGGAGCTTGGCGACGTTGGGGATATTATCCACCGCGGCGGAACGAAATTGTATACCGCCCGCTGTGAAGAGTTCCGTACACCCGAAGGACGCCAGAAGGCAGTGGATCAGCTGAATGCAAGAGGCATTGAAGCATTGGTCGTCATAGGCGGTGACGGTTCCTTCCGCGGTGCTGAAAAATTGACCGAGCTTGGCTATCCGACGATTGGCGTGCCGGGCACAATCGATAATGACATTCCGGGAACGGATTACACAATCGGCTTTGATACGGCGCTGAACACAGTCATCGACGCTATTGATAAAATCCGTGATACCGCCACTTCACATGAGCGTACATACGTTATTGAAGTAATGGGCAGAGATGCCGGTGACCTCGCACTCTGGTCCGGGCTCGCCGACGGCGCAGAGACGATTCTTATTCCAGAAGAAGAGTATGACATGGATCAGGTAGTAAGCCGTCTCCGCCGTGGTCACGCGAGGGGCAAAAAACACAGTATCATCATTATCGCTGAAGGCGTGGGGAGCGGAACAGAATTCGGCCAAAAAATTCAGGAAACGACGAATCTTGAAACGAGGGTGACCGTGCTCGGCCATATCCAGCGCGGAGGCTCGCCAACCGGATTTGATCGTGTGCTCGCAAGCCGTCTGGGAGCAAGGGCCGTGGAGCTTCTTTTAAACGGTAAAGAAGGACGGATGGTCGGCATTGAAAAAAATGAGATTGTTGATAAATCCATTCCGGAGGTGCTTAGGCAAAAGCATCAGGTAGACTCCGGCATGTATAAATTGTCACAGGAACTGTCGATTTAATTCCGGGGTCAACGCAGTGTCACGGATGAAAAGTTTCTATGGTACAATGAACTAGGATTTTAGAGAGAGAACAGGAGGAAAATCATGCGAAAAACAAAAATTGTATGTACGATAGGACCGGCAAGTGAAGCGCCGGAAACGCTGGAGAAATTAATTGAAAACGGCATGAATGTAGCGAGACTCAACTTTTCCCACGGGGACTTTGATGAGCATCAGGCCCGGATTGACAGCATACGTGAAGTTTCTGCCCGCCTGAAAAAAAACGTTGCTATTCTGCTGGACACCAAGGGTCCGGAAGTGCGGACTCATACGATGGAAGGCGGCGCTATTCAGCTTGAAAAAGGACAGCCGCTGATCATCAGCACAGAAGAAGTCGTAGGGACAAAAGAAAAAATCTCTGTCACCCACGATGGCCTTACTGATGATATGGAGGTCGGCAAAAAAATTCTTCTTGATGATGGACTGATTGAGCTTGAAGTAACCGGTATCGAAGACAAGGAAGTTCATACGAAAGTACTGAATAACGGCGAACTGAAAAATAAAAAAGGCGTTAACCTTCCAAATGTGAAGGTCAATCTGCCAGGGATCACAGAAAAAGATGCGGATGACATCGAATTCGGAATTAGAAACAACGTAGATTTTATTGCAGCTTCATTTGTGCGCAGGGCTTCTGACGTGCTGGAAATCCGGGAGCTCCTGGAAAAACACGGAGCTGAAGACACGTTTATCGTGCCGAAAATTGAAAACCAGGAAGGCATCGACAACGTCGAGGAAATTCTGGAAGTATCTGACGGCCTGATGGTGGCTCGCGGAGATATGGGAGTTGAAATTCCGCCAGAAGAAGTACCACTCGTACAAAAGCGTCTGATTAAACGCTGCAACTTCCTGGCAAAGCCAGTCATCACAGCTACTCAGATGCTCGATTCCATGCAGCACAACCCGCGTCCAACCCGTGCTGAAGCAAGTGATGTGGCGAATGCCATTTTCGATGGTACAGATGCTATCATGCTTTCCGGGGAAACAGCAGCCGGGGACTATCCAGTGGAATCCGTGGAAACAATGAGCAACATCGCGCTTAGAGCAGAATCCTCCCTGCAGTACCGGAATACGCTTGATGAAAAAACCAAAGAAAGCAAGCCTTCAATTACCAACTCCATCGGGCAGTCCGTTGCCTATACGGCTTATGCATTAAATGCCTCAGCGATTCTGACCGCCACCGAAAGCGGGTATACTGCACGTATTGTTTCAAAATACCGTCCGGAGTCACCGATCATTGCAGTTACAAGTAATGAACGTGTCTATCGCCGGCTCGCTTTAATCTGGGGCGTTCAGGGACTGCTTGGCACAAAATCGAGTACTACCGATGAAATGCTTGATGTCACCGTAAGCAAAGCTCTGTCGGAAGAGCTTGTCAGTCGTGGGGACCTTGTAGTTATCTCTGCCGGAGTACCTGTAGGTGAAACAGGAACGACTAACCTGATGAAGGTCCACGTGATCGGAGAAACAGTGGCAAAAGGACAGGGCATTGGCCGTTACACTGCATCAGGACGAGTAGTGGTTGCAGGCAGTGCAGAAGAGGCAAATGCCAAAATGACAGAGGGCGCGGTGCTCGTCACTCAAGCAACGGATAAAGATATGATGCCTGCTGTGGAAAAAGCGCTGGCTGTGGTGACAGAAGAAGGCGGCTTGACATCCCATGCTGCTGTTGTAGGACTGAATCTGGGTATCCCTGTAGTAGTCGGGGTTGAAGAAGCCAGAAACTTGTTTGAAGATGGCGAAGAAATTACAGTCGACGCTTCAAGAGGCGACATTTACCGCGGACATGCGAGTGTATTGTAAGAGATTCTGAGAACTAACTATAACCCGGTAATGCTGAAACGACGAAGAAATCTGGATAAATTTTTAAATGAAAGGGGGCGGGCAGATGGGTAAATGGTTTTTATTGCTGTTGATTATTGTACCGGCCGCAGAAGTAGGTGTATTAATATTATCCGGCAACACGATCGGCATATGGCCGACAATTGCACTCATTATTGCGACCGGGCTGCTTGGGGCCTGGCTTGCGAAACGGGAAGGCCTGCAGGTGTTCCGTACGCTGCAGATGCAGACGCAGCGGGGGGAGATGCCTGGGGATATTGTTCTGGATGGTGTCTGTATTCTTGTTGGCGGCACGCTGCTGCTCACCCCGGGATTTATCACAGACGCTCTCGGTTTCAGCCTGTTAATTCCGTGGTCGAGAAGAGGAATGAAAGCCGTTTTAAAGAAATGGTTTAAAAAAATGGTGGATAACGGGAATATAAGAGTGATGGGGCGCAGGTGGTAAGCCTGCTCCCGATTGAAACTTCTGAAAACTTTCCGGGCGTACATGACATGAAATTGTCAAATGTGGTAGGATTATTAGGAGCGTTTAATTTGGAAGGATGACCATGCATTGTTATCGCAAGCCTCAGTTTTTTTACTTATACTGCTTGCGGTGGGGATTTTCGCAAAAAACCAGTCATTAATCATAGCTGTCGCTGCTTTAATCGTTATTAAATGGACAGGACTGGGCGATAAAATATTTCCGTTTATGCAGGCAAAAGGCATTGAAATTGCTGTTACTATTTTGACATTTGCGGTTCTGGTCCCCATTGCTACTGGGGACATTGGCTTTCGCCAGCTCGGTGAAGCAGTTCGTTCCTATTATGCATGGATTGCGCTCGCCTCGGGCATACTGGTGGCGCTTATTGCCAAGGGTGGTGTAGAGCTTCTTCAGACAGATCCGCATATCACTACTGCACTTGTGCTTGGCACCATTTTAGCAGTAGCTCTGTTTAACGGTATTGCCGTCGGGCCTCTTATCGGGGCCGGCATCGCTTATATTGCAATGAGAGCCGTGGAGTGGTTTTCCTCTCTCGGCGGATAGACGGCTGAATAACAGCCGGAGGTATCTCCGGCTGCCTTAACAGGGAAAAAGTCATTATTGTATACACAATTGAATGCGCTATACCTCCAAAAAGTTGCAGTGCAATGGGCTTTTATGTCAAAAACAGACCAACCGTTCTGTTTTCGAAGCGTATGTTTTATTAAAAGGAAAATGTAAGCATTTTCTTCTTCAGTACATACGCTATACTTTTTGAATTAAAGGAGAGATTGTGTAATGAGTTCAACTCGTGGTTTAGAAGGCGTTGTAGCTACTACTTCCAGTGTCAGCTCCATTGTTGATGATGTATTGAGATACCAGGGCTATCATATTGATGACCTGACAGAAAATGCCTCTTTTGAAGAAGTTATTTATCTGCTTTGGTACGGGGAGCTTCCAACCAAAGAAGAATATAATAATTTCCGTCAGTCGCTCATGGATAATATGAGTGTACCGGATGAAATTTTTGAATATATGAAACAGTATCCGGTCGATAAAGTGCGCCCTATGGCTGCTCTTCGTACTGCAGTTTCGCAGTTGAGCCTTTACGACAGTGAAGCTGATGACATGAGCGAAGAAGCAAACCAGCGTAAAGCGGTGCGGCTGCAGGCACAAATTCTATCTCTCGTTACAGGTTTTGCAAGAGTTCGAAAAGGAAAAGACCCGATTAAGCCTGATCCTGCACTGAGCTTTTCTGCAAACTTTTTGTATATGCTAAACGGAGAAGCACCAGATGAAACATCGATTAAAGCGTTTAACAAAGCGATGATTCTGCATGCTGACCATGAACTGAATGCATCTACATTTACTGCCCGTGTTTGTGTAGCCACCCTTTCGGATATGTATTCTGGAGTAACAGCGGCTATCGGCGCATTAAAAGGCGAGCTTCACGGCGGCGCCAATGAGCGTGTAATGGGGATGCTGACAGAAATCGGAACCCCGGAAAATGTGGACAGCTATGTGCAGAAGCTTCTTGATAACAAAGAAAAGATTATGGGATTCGGGCACCGGGTATATAAAAATGGCGATCCTCGTGCCAAATACCTGCGCGAGATGTCCCGTCAGCTGACAGAAGTTACCGGTGAATCAAAATGGTATGACATGTCGATGAAAGTTGAAGAAAAAATCGAAAACGAAAAAGGTCTTCTGCCGAACGTGGATTTCTTTTCAGCGTCTGTATATCACAGTCTCGGCATTGACCACGACTTGTTTACACCGATTTTTGCCGTCAGCCGTACGTCCGGATGGATCGCTCATATTCTTGAGCAGTATGAAAATAATCGTTTAATCCGTCCGCGTGCAGAATATGTCGGCCCGGAAAATAAAACGTATGTTTCTCTTGACGAACGGTAAACTGGAACTGAAATTGTGGAAAACGGTGCTTCGTTTTCCTGCTTCCGCTTATTCAGCGTCCCGGGCATGATTTGATGTCCGGGTAAAAAAGAAAAGTTGATCACATTAAAGGAGGATTTATTTTATGTCTAACGGAGAAAAGATTCAAACTAATAATGGTAATTTAACGGTGCCAAACGAACCAATCATCCCTTATATCGAAGGGGACGGCATTGGTCCGGACATCTGGGCTGCAGCAGAGAAAGTATTGGATGCAGCTGTAGAAAAAGCCTATAACGGTGAAAAGAAAATTCACTGGAAAGAAATTCTTGTAGGTCAGAAAGCTTACGATAAAACAGGCGAATGGCTCCCGGAAGAATCCCTGGATGCTATCCGTGAATACTTAATCGCTATTAAAGGCCCGCTCACCACTCCTATCGGTGGAGGCATTCGTTCCCTGAACGTAGCACTTCGCCAGAAGCTTGACTTGTTTACATGCCTGCGTCCGGTACAGCACTTTACAGGCGTACCTTCCCCGGTAAAGCGTCCGGAAGACGTTAACATGGTTATTTTCCGTGAAAACACTGAGGACATTTATGCCGGTATTGAATTCCAGGAAGGCACAGATGAAGTGAAAAAAGTAATCGACTTCCTGCAAAATGAAATGGGCTCCGAAAACATCCGTTTCCCTGAAACATCCGGTATCGGTGTAAAACCTGTTTCCAGAGAAGGCACTGAGCGCCTCGTCCGTGCTTCTATTCAATACGCACTCGATGAAGGCCGTGAAAGTGTAACCCTCGTACACAAAGGAAATATTATGAAGTTCACCGAAGGCTCCTTCAAAAACTGGGGCTACGACCTTGCAGAGCGTGAATTCGGAGATAAAGTCTTCACATGGCGCGAATACGATGAAATCGTAGAAAAAGAAGGCAAGGAAGCAGGAAACGCTGCTCAGGATAAAGCGGTAAGCGAAGGCAAAATCATCGTAAAAGATGCTATTGCAGACATCTTCCTGCAGCAGATTCTGACACGTCCGAAAGAGTTTGATGTAGTAGCCACTATGAACTTAAACGGAGACTATGTTTCCGACGCACTGGCTGCGCAGGTTGGCGGCATTGGTATTGCTCCAGGCGCCAACATCAACTATGAGACAGGACACGCTATTTTCGAGGCTACACATGGCACAGCGCCAAAATATGCCGGCCTGGACAAAGTGAATCCTTCCTCTGTTATCCTTTCCGGAGAACTGCTGCTTCGTCACCTTGGCTGGAATGAAGCTGCCGAGCTTGTGCTTCAATCCATGGACAAAACCATCGGAAGCAAAGTCGTAACCTATGACTTCGCCCGTCTGATGGACGGTGCAAAAGAAGTGAAGTGCTCTGAATTCGGTGACGCTCTAATCAGCAATATGTAATCCAATCAATTGATAGGAGATGAGCATGCATGGCTATTACGCGCAGAAAAGTATCAGTTATAGGTGGCGGCTTTACAGGTGCTACTACGGCTCTTATGGTTGCCCAGAAAGAGCTTGGGGATGTAGTGCTTGTAGACGTCCCGGACAATGAAGGGCCGACAAAAGGAAAAGCACTCGACATGCTCGAGTCGACTCCAGTATATGGGTCGGATGTTAATGTGACCGGCACCTCGGATTACGCTGATACAGCTGGATCGGACATTGTCGTAATCACAGCAGGTATTGCAAGAAAGCCGGGGATGAGCCGGGATGATCTGATTAATACAAACGCAAAAATCATGAAATCTGTCACAAAAGAAGTGGTGAAGCATTCGCCGGAATGCATTATTGTCGTGCTCACCAATCCGGCAGATGCAATGACATATGCGGTGTACAAAGAATCCGGCTTTCCTAAAAACCGTGTTATCGGTCAGTCCGGAGTACTCGATACGGCACGCTTCCGTACGTTTGTCGCCCAGGAAACCGGCATTTCCGTTGAAGACATCCAGGGATTCGTTCTTGGTGGCCACGGAGATGACATGGTACCGCTGATCCGTTACTCTAACGCTGGCGGAGTGCCGCTGACTAAGCTCATATCCCAGGAACGTATTGACGCAATCATTGAACGCACGCGCAAGGGCGGAGGGGAAATTGTGCAGCTTCTCGGTAATGGGAGTGCTTATTACGCCCCAGCCGCCGCTCTCACGGAAATGGTTGAAGCGATTTTAAAAGATAAAAAGCGAGTGCTTCCATCTATTGCTTTTCTTGAAGGCGAATATGGATATAATGATCTTTACCTCGGGGTACCGACCATTCTTGGCGGTAACGGGTTGGAAAAAATTATCGAGCTCGAGCTGACAGATGAAGAACAAAATCAATTGAATACTTCTGCTGATTCTGTTCGTGATGTCATGAAGGCATTACCGAACGATTAAAGAAGTGCTGAAGCTGCCTGTACGATACAGGCAGCTTTTTTTATGCCATCAGGAGAAAAGCGATAAACATTGAGCTGTATGACTCGCTTATAGTATGATGAATGTGACAGATGTAGCAGCTCGGGAAAATAATCAGTGCCAAGGGGGGCGCTGAGAGGCGGAGGGTTCATATGGCAACACGGTTATTGGTAGTAGACGATGAAGAATCCATCGTAACGCTGTTAAAATACAATCTTGAGCAGTCGGGATACGTGGTGGATACAGCTTACGACGGCGTGGAAGCACTCCGGAAAGCACAGGAGGTAAAGTACGATTTAATTGTGCTCGATCTAATGATTCCAGAGATCGACGGCCTTGAAGTGTGCCGGAAAATCCGGACAGAAAAGATTCAGGTACCAATTTTGATGCTGACGGCAAAAGACGAAGAGTTTGATAAAGTACTCGGTCTTGAACTGGGAGCCGATGATTATATGACAAAGCCGTTCAGTCCTCGTGAGCTGGTTGCCCGTGTCAAGGCGATCATGCGCAGAGTGGACTATTCCGGACAGGAAACGGAAATGGAAAAGATAGAAAGAAAAAGCATCGGCCACTTAACAGTGTATCCGGAAAATTATGAAGCATATGTAAAAGAAGAAGCGCTTGAGCTGACGCCGAAGGAATTTGAGCTGCTCGTGTACTTAATTAACCATAAAGGACGGGTGCTTACGCGTGACCAGCTGTTGAATGCAGTATGGAATTACGAATTTGTCGGAGACACGAGAATCGTTGATGTACATATCAGTCATCTGCGTGAAAAAATTGAACCGAATACGAAAAAACCGGTATACATCAAAACGGTCCGCGGCCTTGGCTATAAATTTGAGGAGCCGGCACCTGCATGAGGAGATTCCGTACCCGCCTGATCGTAGCTCTGATGGCGATTATTTTAATCGTTTTGACCGTCGTAGGGCTTGTGATCGGACAGATTGTCCGTTCTCTTTACGTGGATGAGCTCGAGAACAGTCTGGAAAGGGAGGCCAACCTTTCTGCCTCGATTGCTGAAGAACGAAATGAAGAAAGCTGGGAAGCACTGGCACAGAATATCAGCAGCCAGCTGGATGTCCGTGTGACGATTATGGATGAAAACGGAACCGTGATTGGAGAAACTGAAGCGGAGCCTGAAGAACTCGATAACCATTTCGGGCGTCCGGAAATAGAATCAGCGCGGGAAAACGGTGAAGGCAGTAATCTGCGGTACAGTGAGACGGTGGAAGCAGAGCTCCTTTATTACGCTGTGCCATTTTCGTATGAAAACGATACGCATTATATGAGGCTGGCTATTCCTGTTGAACGGATCAATGCCACTAACTGGCTGATCTGGGGAACTTTGATTGGGAGCTTTGGTATCGCGCTTCTGATCATTTTATATATTACAACAAAAGTGACAAATCAGTTGACGAAACCAATTACTCAGGCTACAAGAACGGCCAATGAACTGGCTAAAGGAAATTTCAGCGCCAGGGCTTATGGAAGTACGCAGGATGAAGTCGGTCAGCTGACCCGTTCGATTAACGTGCTCGCATTTAATCTTGAAAGTGTGACAAAGGAAAATCAGGAGCAGCAGGAACGGCTTGAAACGCTGATCAATACGATGGAAAGCGGCCTGGTATTTATAAACAGCCGCGGCGAAATTACGTTGATGAATGCCTACTGTGCCCGTATTTTTAAGGAAGACACAAGCCAGTGGCTCGATTTACTGTACTATGAAGCAATGGACGAGAAAGAGATCATTAAGCTTATCCAGAAAATATTTTTAACAGAGAGCCGGTCCAGTGCCACTGTGCAGATGCTTCATGAACTTGAAGTGCGTTTTTTCCACGTCTACGGTGCTCCGGTGCTGGGGGAAAAAGATGAGCTGCGCGGCATTGTGCTTGTTTTGCATGATATTACAGAGCTGAAAAAGCTGGAGGAAGTGCGGAAAGATTTTGTCGCGAACGTATCACACGAATTAAAAACGCCGGTTACTTCCGTAAAAGGCTTTACCGAAACGCTCCTGGACGGGGCTATGCATGACGAAGCGCTAAGCAGACAGTTCCTGGATATTATTTGGAAAGAAAGCGACCGGCTCCAGGATTTAATCAGTGATCTTTTGGAGCTTTCAAGAATTGAGCAGGATTATTTTGAATTAAACCGGTCACGATTCGATGTGAGCAATACGGCTGCAGAAGCCGTCCGCCTGCTTGAGCCTAAAGCGATTGATAAACATTTGCTGCTTACTTCGCGTGTGGACGCAGGAATTTATATGGATGGGGACGAAGCCCGGTTGAAACAAATTATTATCAACTTGGTCAATAACGCCATTATTTATACAAAAGAAGGCGGGGAAGTGCAGGTCCGGTTGTTTAAAGAAGCAGAGGAAGTAGTGCTTGAAGTAGAAGACAACGGCATCGGTATCAGTCCCGAGCAGCTGCCGCGTATCTTTGAGCGGTTCTATCGTGTTGATAAAGCGAGAAGCCGCGGTTCGGGCGGCACCGGGCTCGGACTTGCTATTGTTAAACATCTGACGGACGCCCACGGCGGCCGTATCGAAGTGAATAGCACCAGGGACGCAGGAACGGTATTCACACTGCGTTTTCCCGGGGAGAGACAGCCCGTAGAGGAAGAATTTACAAATTCTTAACCTCCGGTAAACGACCTATTTACATTTATGCGATAACATAGTGGTCGAACGGGTTTTCATCCGCTGTCTGTTTTTGTAGCGGGCTGCATCCCCTCTGGAACGAAAGCACCCCTTGGCTTTCGTTCTTTTTTTATGCTTTTTTCAGGTAGACATTCTGACGCTGTCCACGGTGTATGATAAAATATAACGATGAACGTGAAAGCCCGCTTGATGAAGTACATAAGAAGCCGGTTCGGCTTTTTGTAATAAGGAGGACAATAATTTGAGTAAACTAGTATTATTGGATGGAAACAGTATTGCTTACCGGGCCTTTTTTGCCCTGCCTCTTTTAAATAACGATAAAGGCGTTTATACAAATGCGATTTACGGCTTTACAACCATGCTTTTAAAAATTTTGGAGGACGAGGAGCCAAGCCACGTGTTGGTGGCCTTTGATGCCGGGAAAACAACCTTCCGCCACGATACTTACAGCGAGTACAAATCCGGCCGGGAAAAAACCCCTTCTGAGTTATCCGAACAGCTTCCAGTCATTCGTGAAGTGCTGGACGTTTTTAAAGTTCCTTATATCGAAAAGGAGAACTATGAAGCAGATGATATTATCGGCACCCTTTCGAAACGGGCCGAGGATGAAAACTGGGACGTGCGCATCTATACTGGTGACCGGGACCTGCTGCAGCTGGTCAGTCCTCACGTGCATGTTTCCTTTATCAAAAAAGGAATAACAAACACCGAACTGTATGACCCGGATGCGATTCAGGATCGGTACGGCCTTACTCCTCTTCAGATTACTGATATGAAGGGGCTGATGGGGGACAGCTCGGATAATATTCCAGGCGTGCCCGGGATCGGGGAAAAAACCGCATTAAAGCTGTTACAGGAATACGGCTCCGTGGATAAAGTACTGGAGTCCATTGATAAAATTTCCGGAAAAAAAATGAAGGAACGGCTCGAAGAAAATAAAGAACAGGCGAAAATGAGCAAAGAACTCGCTGTTATTTACCGGGAAACGCCGCTCGATTTAGAGCTTCAGCAATTAAAGCATGAAGACTATGACGTAAAAGAAGTGACAGATCTTTTCCGCGAGCTGGAGTTTCAAACGCTGTTAAACAAATTTGATGACGTTGATGAAGCGCAGCAGACATTCGATGAGCTGGCATACAAGCATGTAAAAGACGTGCAGGAGGATATGCTCGTTTCCCCGTCTGCCCTGGTGGTGGAAGTGCCGGAAGAAAATTATCACCACGGGAGTATCTGGGGCATAGCGGTTATTAATGAAACCGGCCGGTATTTTGTTTCCACAGAAGACGCGCTGCAGAGTGAAGCATTCCAGGAATGGGCTAAAGACGAATCCAAAGAAAAATATACGTTTGATACAAAGCGTGCTGTCGTTGCTCTGGGCTGGAAAGGCGTGGAACTCCGGGGTATCACCCATGATACGCTGATAGCCTCCTATTTAATTGATCCCTCTGTATCTTCGCATCACGTATCTGATATAGCAAAACGTCGGAATCTGCAGGTGGTGGACACCGACGAAGCTGTTTACGGTAAAGGGGCCAAACGTACGAAGCCGGAGGAAGAAGCACTGGCAGAGCATCTGATCCGGAAAGGTGAAGCCGTCTACCGGCTGCAGGGGAAAATTGAAGAGGACTTAAAACAGAACGAGCAGCTCGAACTGTTTAAGGAGCTGGAAATGCCGCTGTCGCTTGTACTCGGACAGATGGAAACCCAGGGCATCTCTGTGGACCGTTCGCAGCTTGAGGTGATCGGTGATGAGCTGGACGGCCGCCTCACAGAGCTTGAAAAAGAAATTTACAAACAAGCCGGGCGTGAATTTAACATTAATTCGCCGAAGCAGCTTGGGCCAATTCTGTTTGAAGAGCTCGGACTGCCGGCTGTTAAGAAAACGAAAACCGGCTATTCCACGTCGGCGGATGTGCTCGAGAAACTGAGTGACCAGCATGAAATTATTCCAAGTCTGTTGTTGTACCGCCAGATTTCGAAGCTGCGTTCGACATATATTGAGGGGCTCCTAAAAGTTATTCACCCAACTACGGGCAAAATTCATACGATGTTCAACCAGGCGATTACGCAGACAGGACGGCTGAGTTCTACTGAGCCGAATCTGCAGAACATCCCAATCCGCCTTGAAGAAGGCCGGCGTATCCGGAAGGCTTTCATTCCTTCTGAATCCGGGTGGTCTATTTTATCGGCAGACTATTCACAGATTGAACTCCGGGTGCTCGCTCATATTGCAGATGATGAGGGGCTCAAGGAAGCTTTCCAGAACAATATGGACATTCATACAAAAACTGCGATGGATGTGTTTGGCGTAGGGCACGACGAAGTGACATCCAACATGCGCAGAAGTGCGAAAGCTGTAAATTTCGGAATCGTTTACGGCATTTCGGATTACGGCCTTTCGCAGAGCCTTGGCATTACGAGAAACGAAGCGAAAGAATTTATTGAGAGCTATTTAAAAAGCTATCCCAACGTGCAGAATTACATGAATGAGATCAAGGATGAAGCGAGACGCGACGGGTTTGTAACGACACTTCTGCACCGCCGCAGGTATCTGCCCGACATGAACAGCCGCAACTTTAACCAGCGCAGCTTTGCAGAAAGAACAGCTATGAACACTCCTATTCAGGGCACGGCGGCTGATATTATTAAAAAAGCGATGGTGGATGTAAGCAAAGCCCTTGAAGAAAAAGGACTGAACAGCCGGCTGCTGCTGCAGGTACACGACGAATTGATCTTTGAAGTACCCGAAAATGAAGTGAAAACCATGCAGGAGCTTGTCCCGGAGCTGATGGAGCAGACAATTGAACTGTCGGTGCCTTTAAAAGCAGACGTGGCCCAGGGCCCGACATGGTATGATGCGAAATAAGGAGAGAGAACGATGCCTGAATTACCGGAAGTAGAAACGGTCCGGCGGAATTTAGAAGACACGGCCGTTGGAAAAACGGTGGAGACCGTGAAAGTATACTGGCCTAATATTATTAAACGCCCCGATGACCATGAAGCCTTTTCAATGATGCTTGGAGGAAAGACGATCGAGCGCGTGCACCGTAAAGGGAAATTTTTAGTAATTTATCTTGAAGATCTGGCTGTTGTTTCCCACTTGCGTATGGAAGGACGTTACGAATGGAGTGACGGCGGGGAGCCGGATAAACACACGCATGTGCGCTTTTATTTCACCGACGGTACGGAGCTCCGCTACCGTGACGTGCGTAAATTCGGCACGATGCACGTGTTCAGCCGAGGAGAGGAGTGGAACGAAAAACCGCTGAACCAGCTCGGGGCGGAGCCTTATCGTGATGCTTCTTTTACCGCTGATTACCTGCACGCCCGGTTTCAAAAAACCTCGCGCAGTATTAAGGCGGTACTGCTCGACCAATCAATTATTGCAGGTCTCGGAAACATTTATGTGGATGAAGCGCTGTTCCGGGCGGGTGTTCTGCCGGACGCTCCGGCCGCAGGACTTGAAAAGCCTGTGGTAGAAATCCTTCGAAAGCAGATCACAGAAGTGATCGAAGAGGCAGTCAAACAGGGAGGAAGCACGGTACGCTCCTATGTGAATGGAGACGGACAGGCCGGCGCTTTTCAATTAAATCTGTTTGTATATGGAAGAAAAGGGGAGCCGTGCAAAGTATGCAGTCATGAAATTGAGCGGGCTGTAGTAGCGGGCCGGGGTACGCACTACTGTCCAGTCTGCCAGACGAAGGAGGGGACGGAATGGTTATCGGCCTTACAGGCGGAATAGCAAGCGGTAAGTCACTGGTGGCAGACGCTCTGCGGGAGCAGGGCCTTCCCGTGATTGATGCTGATGTGATTTCACGGGAAGTGGTGGAGCCGGGGGAGCCTGCCCTGGAGCAGATTATTGAGCACTTCGGCCCGGAAATTCTCCAGTTTGATGGAACGCTCGATAGAAAAAAATTAGGCTCTGTCATTTTTAATGATACTGAAAAACGCCAGGTGCTTAATCAAATTATTCACCCGGCTGTCAGGCAGCGCATGATGAGCAAACGGGATGATCTCGTACGTGAAGGAAATGAACATGTCGTGCTCGACATCCCGCTTCTGCTCGAAAACAATTTAAACTTTCTGGTCGACCGCATTATCGTCGTTTATGTCAATGAAGCAACGCAAAAGCAGCGGCTCGTGGAGCGTGACGGCCGGGGAGAAGAAGATGCGGCTGCGAGAATCAAATCGCAAATGCCTCTCGGAGAAAAAAGAGAGCTGGCGGATGCAGTGATCGATAATTCGGGGACAGAAAAGGAAACCAAAACCCAGGTGAACGAGCTGCTCCATCAATGGAAAATAAAATAAAAACGGATGGATAACCACTTTTCGTAAAAGAAAGTGGTTATTTTTTAAAAATAGGTTGCAAGAATGCGCTATCAATGTGTTATACTATTTTTAGATTTTACTTATAAAAGTATAACATATTTCCAGAGGAGGATATTAAATGAAAACAAGCATAGCGATCAACGGTTTCGGACGAATTGGGCGTATGGTTTTTCGAAAGGCAATGATGGACCCTGAAATTGAAGTGAAAGCCATCAATGCCATGTATCCTCCTGAAACGCTGGCTCATTTAGTGAAATACGATAGTGTGCACGGTCCGTTTCCGCTTGAAGTAAAATCCGAAGGGGACGAAATGATCGTGGACGGAAAACGGATCCGCCTGCTTCAAAACCGAAATCCCCTCGAACTTCCGTGGGAAGAACTGGGTGTAGATATTGTGGTCGAAGCGACGGGGAAATTCAACCGTGGCCCTGACGCTGAAATGCATATAGAAGCCGGAGCTAAAAAAGTCGTGCTGACTGCTCCCGGCAAAGAAGTCGATACAACCATCGTAATGGGAGTAAACGAAAAAGACTACGATCCGGAACGCCACCACGTAATCTCAAACGCATCCTGCACGACGAACTGCCTTGCGCCGGTCGTCAAGGTGCTTGAGGATAACATCGGTATTGAAAGCGGTTTAATAACAACTGTACATGCATACACCAATGACCAGAACAATATGGATAATCCCCACAAGGATTTGCGCCGGGCGAGAGCCTGCGGCCAGTCGATTATCCCGACGTCTACCGGAGCAGCTAAAGCTCTTTCAGAAGTGATTCCTTCCATGGAGGGAAAAATGAATGGTATGGCTCTCCGGGTGCCAACGCCGAACGTGTCACTTGTGGATATGGTCATTGATATGAAGCGCCCGGTCACCGAAGAAGAGATCAACCAAACGCTGAAAACAGCTTCTGAGCAAAAGTTAAAGGGTATTATTTCCTACTGCGAGGACCCGCTCGTATCAACAGATTTTAATGGAAACGAAAATTCATCTATTATAGATGCTCTCTCCACCATGGTCATTAACGACCGCCAGGTTAAAGTGCTTGCATGGTACGATAATGAGTGGGGCTACTCCTGCCGGGTAGTGGATCTGGTAAAAATGGTCGGAGAACCAGCTGTCGGCTACTCCTCCGTCGCTTCGTTTTAAAAATCGTTAATGTGGGAAAGCGTCCCGTAAGTGGGGCGCTTTTTTGTTTATCCTCTATGGGGAATTATGTACAGAAGTTATGGAGTATATACAGGCATTAAAGCCCTGGATCAAAGCTTTAAAGATGCTGCATGTGAAAACTGGTTGCAAATTGCAAATAAACATCGTATACTGAATTTCGTGCCTGTGCGTCCTTGAATTTGACGGCAGAAATGCACAGTTTTCAGGCGTATACAGGTATACTAGCGGTTACTGTAAGGGTTAGTGCCAAATTGGACTAACTTTCCCCCAGAGTAGCCTTTAAAACGTGACGGGCCGATAAAAATACAACGACCTAATGATGTAATAAAAAGAAACAAAGGGGGAAACGTACCATGGAAACAATGGGACGCCATGTCATTTCCGAGCTCTGGGGTTGTGACGAAGAAACTTTAAACAATGTAAATGCAATCGAACGTATCTTTGTAAACGCCGCTTTAAAAGCAGGCGCTGAAATAAGAGAAGTGATTTTTCATAAATTTGCACCGCAGGGTGTAAGCGGAGTAGTCATCATTTCAGAATCGCATTTAACGATTCACAGCTTTCCGGAACACGGCTATGCAAGCATCGATGTGTATACTTGCGGAGACCATATTGATCCGAACACGGCGGCTAAATATATTGCCGGTTCACTCGGTGCCGAAGCGGAAGAAACAATAGAAATCCCCCGCGGTACAGGCCCTATCCGTGTAGAGCGCCCGGAAGCGAATGCCCTATAATACGCATACGAACACCGTTTAAGCACAGGTAGCTGCTTGAACGGTTTTTTATTGCCTGCAGTACAAGGGATTCAAAGAAATACACAAATTGTCATCCTCCCGCCAGGAGCGAATGTGATATGATAGAACCAATAAAAATAGAGACCGCCCATCAAATTGGAGATGATAATAATGAAATGCCCTGTATGCTACTCCAATGGCACACGTGTATTGGATTCGAGGCCGAGCAATGAAGGCCGTTCCATCCGGCGCCGGCGTCAGTGTGATACGTGCCACCACCGCTTCACTACATTTGAAATTGTGGAAGAACTGCCGCTTGTCGTAGTGAAAAAAAATGGGAACCGGGAGGAATTCAGCCGGGAAAAAATGCTGAGAGGCTTGATCAGAGCCTGTGAAAAGCGGCCAATCCCAATGGAAACGCTCGAGGGCATCGTTTCGAGGGTTGAAAATAAACTGCGGGAAGAAGGACGAACAGAAGTGAAAAGCGAGGAAGCCGGGGAGCTTGTCATGGAAGAGCTAGCGGATATTGATGAAATCGCTTATGTCCGTTTTGCTTCTGTTTACCGGCAGTTTCGTGATATAAATGTATTCATCAATGAATTAAAAGAACTGATTGATAAAGAAAATAAAGAAGATTCATCAAAATCATAAAAAGGAGGGCGGCGCTTTGAGTCTGCATTGGATGGAAGTAAAACCGGTGGACGGGTACTACGTTCGCACAAGTAAAGAATTCAGCGAGAGCACGGATAAAACGATGTCTATGCTCTACCAGCCGTTAGTCGGAAGCAAAGCGATCGCTCTCTACCAGACTCTGCAGAATAAGCTTGAAAAAGACTGCTATGAAAGCTCCGAAGCAACCCATCATGAACTGATGGCTTTTTTGCAGATGCCTTTAAATGAGATTTACGCTGCCCGCCGCCTGCTTGAAGGCATCGGGCTTCTCAGGGTTTATGAACTCGAAACACACTCACAGGATAAAACATTTGTTTATGATATCCAGCCGCCTATGTCGCCGCGGGCTTTTTTTCAGGACGATGTGTTAAGCGTATTTTTATATAACCGTCTTGGGAAAAGCAAATACATTCAGCTGCGCCAGCGTTTTGGCATTTCGGCTGTGCCTGAAGGAGCAGAAGAAATTACGGCTTCGTTCAATGAAGTATTTGCTTCCCTGCATGCGTCGGAAATGGCTTCCGAGCCGCCTCCGGCAGATGAAGGAACAGAATTTGTCGGTGGCAGTGAGCCGTCGCGCCTGCAGCTTGAAGAGAATGGATTCGACATGGAGCTGCTAAAAGCTTCGCTTCCTTCCTTTCTCGACAGCTCCCGGCTGTTAACACCTTCGCTGCAGCAGACCGTCCGCCGGCTTGCTTTTGTGTATCAGCTATCGCCGATTGATATGGGAAAAGTGATTCAGGAGTCCCTATCAGCAGACGATGAAGTAAATATAGAAGACCTGCGTAAAAAGGCAAAAAATCATTACCGTATGGAGCACGGAGCAGCCCCGCCTGCGCTCGGGAACCGTACAGAAAGTCAGGAGCCGGCACCGGCAAAGGGCCGCCCGGTGTCTGAACAGGAGCAAATGAAGCAGTTTTATGAACAGACGTCCCCCGTGACGTTTCTTCGTTCGGTGGCCGAAGGAGCTACTGTGCCGGAGTCGGATATCCATCTCGTGGAGGAGCTTTTATTCAGCTACCGTTTATCCCCGGGAGTTGTGAACGTGTTGACAGATTACGTGATGAAGAAAAATAATATGAAATTAAGCAAAGCGCTTGTCTATAAAATTGCCGGCCAGTGGACAAGAAAAAAAGTACATACCGTAGAGGATGCCATGAAGCTCGCAAAGGAAGAACACAAGCAGGCCCAGGAACGCCAGGCACCTAAAAACAATTATACGAATAAGCGGTCTCAGGGCTACGTCCGAAACGATAAGCTGCCTAAGTGGCTGGAAAAAGAAGAGCAGGCAGAGAATAAACCGGCAGAAGGTGAAAATTCCACGCAGGAGGAGCAGCTGTCGAAGGAAAGAGAGCGCTTTGAAGAAATGCTTAAGGAACGACGGGAAAGAGCAAACCGTTAAAAGAAAGGAGGCGGCTGGATGGATTCGATCGGATCCTCGTTGAACAGATGGATGGATAAGGATTGGAAGGAACGGATGGCCAGACTTGAAAAAGAAGTGTTTGCCTATCCGGGAGTTATCGATTTCAAGCGCCGTCATCCGCACATACCAGCGGAAGAATACGAAAAAAACAAGGCAGCTTTATTTGAGTATAAAAGGGAGCGCAGTAACTGCGATGCCTGTCCTGGGCTTGAAAACTGCCCGAACCTGATGCAGGGCTATCAGCCGGAATTGATGGAAGACAAAGGGAAAGTAACGGTTGCCTATCACCGCTGTTCATTAAAGATACACGATGATGAAAAGAAAAAAAGACAGGCACTTATTAAAAGCTATTATATTCCAAAAGAGATACTGCATGCTTCCTTTGACCAGGTGGATATGGACCATGAATCAAGAGCGAAGGCAGGAACCGCAGCACTGCATTTCGCATCGACCACCGTGCCCGGAGAAGACGGACAGGGGCTTTACCTGTATGGAAAATTCGGGGTCGGTAAAACGTATATTGCCGGAGCCATCATGAATGAACTGGCGGAGCGAAACATCGGCTCGATGATTGTACACGTGCCGGACTTTTTCCGTGAGATCAAAGAATCGCTTTCGGATAATACGGTGAGGGAAAAGGTGGACAGCGTCAAAGGCGTGCCGGTGCTCATACTCGACGATCTTGGAGCCGAATCGATGAGTGCCTGGACAAGAGACGATATTTTAGGAGTTATTCTGCAGTACCGGATGATGGAAAAGCTTCCTACTGTTTATACTTCCAACTATGATTACAGTGAACTTGAAGAGCATTTGACGTATTCCCAGAAGGGTGGTAACGAGCGGCTGAAAGCTAAGCGTATCATGGAGCGCATCCGCCCTTTCACAGAAGAAGTGTTCATGGACGGACAGAACCGCCGGGGATAATTGGAAATGCATAGGGCATTCTAAGTGTATAATACAAATAAATATGCTACCATGATGATAGCGCCCAGCATGCAGAAAATGGGTTGGATTCGCGGTATTTTCATGCGAGCGCCACAAAGGAATTTTCTGGAGGGTATACAAATGAGCATTGATGGAATACTGGAACGTGCATTAAACGGAGAACGACTGACAATGGATGACGCTGTGCGCTTGTATGAAAGCGATGAAATAGAAAAAATGGGAGCTGCCGCAGATGAAATTAAAAAACGCTGGCACCCCGAGCCTGTTGCTACCTTTAACATAGGACGGAATGTCAATTACACAAACGTCTGCGATACCTTCTGCCGTTTCTGTGCATTTTACCGCCGGCCGGGATCGGAAGAGGGATACCTTCTTTCGGATGACCAGATTCTGCAGAAGATTAAAGAGCTTCAGGATGTAGGAGGAGACGAAATTTTAATGCAGGGCGGGACCAACCCGAACCTCCCATTTGAATACTATACGAACCTGCTCAAAAAAATTAAAAGTCATTTCCCTGATGTGACGATGCACTCGTTTACACCGGCAGAGGTGTACAAAATGATGGAAGTGTCCGGCCTGTCCTTGAGAGAGGTATTAACGGCTCTTCACGAAGCAGGTTTGGATTCACTTCCGGGCGGCGGCGCCGAAATTCTCACAGAGAAAACGAGAAAACGGATCAGCCGCCTGAAATGCACGGCCGACCAATGGATTGACTGCATGAAAATGGCTAAAGAGGTCGGTATGCACGGCACTGCAACGATGGTTATCGGCTTTGGCGAATCCAATGAAGAGCGGGCAGAACACCTGTGGCGCATTCGTGAGGCGCAGGATGAATCCAACTGCTTTTTGGCTTTCATATCCTGGACCTTCCAGCAGGATTACACAAGCATGAAAGGCGAGCGTATTACACCGGAAGGCTATCTCCGTAACGTTGCCATTTCACGCTTGTTCCTGGACAATATCCCGAACTTCCAGTCCTCCTGGGTAACAGCAGGACCAGAAACGGGGAAACGCTCCCTTTCCTACGGCTGTAACGACTTTGGCAGTACTATGATGGAAGAGAACGTTGTTTCTTCAGCCGGTACCACACACAAAGTGAACATCAACCGTATTCTTCGTTTAATACGGGAAGCAGGCTACACGCCGGCTCAACGTAATACGAAGTATCATACACTCCGGGTGTTTGAGGGAGAAGAGAACAGCGAAAAAGACTTTGTAATGCAAAACTAAATACAGGTTGCATGAAAAGAAGCTTTTCGCTATGCTGAAATAGCGAAAAGGAAAATGCAAGGATGAGGCCATGAAAATAAAACAGGCGTCCCAGAGAAGAGAACCATGGCTGGAAGTTCTCTACGAACCGTTTTATTTTTACCCCCTCGGAGCTTCGGCAGGGAACAGCAGTATCTGCCGGCGGATCCCCGGCCGTTACCCGGATAGAGTCGTCCCTTTACAGGGGAGGGAAACTAGGGTGGAACCGCGGCTGAGCCCGCCCCTTTCGAGGGGGCGGTTTTTTTATGTGTTTTTCTGTATATTACAGTAATAAAAGGAGGATAAATCACAGTGGCAGAACAGGCAATTACGCTCATATTTCCAGATGGAAATGAAAAGTCATATGACATTGGCACGACGACAGAAGAAGTAGCCGGCGGGATCAGCTCGGGACTGAAAAAGAGTGCGCTGGCAGGAAAAATTAATGGAAAAATGGTGGATCTCCGCACTCCGCTCCGGGAGGACGGTCAGATTGAAATCATCACGTATCAGTCCCCGGAAGGCCTTGAAGTGCTCCGGCACAGCACCGCGCACGCGATGGCCCAGGCGGTGAAGCGCTTGTTTGATGATGTGCAGCTTGGTGTCGGCCCGGTGATTGAAAACGGATTTTATTACGACATTGATACCTCGCACCAGCTGACGCCGGAAGACCTTCCTAAAATCGAAAAAGAGATGAATAAAATCATCGATGAAAATCTTGAAATTATTCGCGAGGAAGTGTCCCGGGAAGAAGCAGTCCGCTTTTTTAAAGAGCTTGGCGACGAGCTGAAGCTGGAATTAATTGAGGATATCCCGGAAGGAGAACAGATCGCGCTTTACCGGCAGGGAGAATTTGTCGATTTATGCCGCGGCGTTCATGTGCCGCAGACATCCAAATTAAAAAAGTTTAAGCTGATGAATATTTCCGGGGCATACTGGCGCGGGGACAGCAGCAACAAAATGCTGCAGCGTATTTACGGAACCGCCTTTGAAAAACAGTCCCAGCTTGACGATCATTTGAAAATGCTCGAAGAAGCTAAGGAGCGCGACCACCGTAAAATTGGCAGAGAGCTCGACATATTTACGACAAGTCAGACAGTCGGACAGGGCCTTCCTCTCTGGCTTCCAAACGGTGCCACGATCCGTCGGATTATCGAGCGCTATATTGTGGATAAAGAAGTGCGTCTCGGCTATGATCACGTGTATACGCCGGTACTTGGTTCCTCCGAGCTCTATAAAACGTCGGGCCACTGGGACCACTATCAGGACGACATGTTCCCGCCGATTGAAATGGATAATGAAACACTTGTGCTTCGGCCGATGAACTGTCCGCACCACATGATGGTTTACAAAAATAAAAAGCACAGCTACCGCGATCTTCCGGTACGCATTGCAGAGCTCGGAACGATGCACCGTTATGAAAAATCCGGAGCGCTTGCCGGTCTTCAGCGGGTGCGGGCGATGACGCTAAACGACGGTCACATTTTTGCCCGTCCGGATCAGCTGAAGGATGAGTTCATTCGTGCTGTACGCCTGGTTCGTGAAGTCTATCATGATTTCGGTATCAAGGATTATACCTTCCGGCTTTCCTACCGGGATCCGGAGGATAAAGAAAAATACGTGGACGATGACCAGATGTGGGAAAATTCCGAGCGCATTCTGAAAGAAGCGATGGATGCGATTGACGCTGAATACGTGGAAGCAGAAGGCGAAGCAGCATTTTACGGTCCGAAACTCGATGTCCAGGTAAAGACAGCAATGGGCAAAGAAGAGACACTTTCCACTGTCCAGATCGACACTCACCTGCCTGAACGATTTGATCTCACGTATGTGGGAAGCGACGGCGGCGAGCACCGTCCGGTAGTCGTCCACCGTGGCATTGTGTCCACGATGGAACGCTTTATCGCTTTTCTGCTTGAAGAGTACAAAGGCGCCCTGCCGACGTGGCTTTCCCCTGTACAGGTGAAAATCATACCGGTCTCGCCTGACGTTCATCTTGACTACGCGAAAGAAGTGGAAATGGCACTGCAGGCCTCGGATGTCCGGGTGGAAGTGGATACAAGGGATGAGAAGCTCGGCTATAAAATCCGCGAAGCCCAGACGCAGAAAATTCCTTACATGCTTGTGCTTGGTGACAAAGAGCAGGAAGCGAACGCCGTAAATGTACGCAGATACGGTCAGCAGGATTCGGACTCACAGCCGCTGAATGATTTCGTGGAAAATGTAACAGCGGCTATCAACGAATATCGATAAAAAGGTTGACGTCCTAATGGGGCCGTGCTAAGATGTCCTAGTGTGAAAATAATTAATCCCTAAAGAAGAAGCGCCCGCTTCTCACCTGACCGACAAACGTTGGCTGGTTATTACTAATATATTGAATGTGTAGAGCATATATTCTGTATACGTGTGGGCGCTTCTCTGTTTTAGAGGGTGTCTGCACGTTTTTTCGTTGTGCCAATGGTATGTATTTGCGTGGAAGCCCCGCGCACTAAATTTCTGGAGGTGGCTTATTATTCGTAAGGACCAAAAGGTAAACGAGGGCATCCGTGCCCGTGAAGTTCGACTCATCGACTCTAACGGAGAGCAGCTTGGAGTAAAATCAAGAAACGAAGCTTTAGAGCTGGCCGGGAAAGAAAACCTTGACCTTGTTCTTGTCGCTCCAAACGCAAAACCGCCTGTCTGCCGTATTATGGATTACGGTAAATATCGTTTTGAACAGCAGAAAAAAGATAAAGAAGCCCGGAAAAAGCAAAAAACGATCAACGTGAAAGAAGTTCGTTTGAGCCCGAGCATTGAAGAACACGACTTTAATACAAAACTGCGTAACGCAAGAAAGTTTTTGTCTAAAGGCGATAAAGTAAAAGCAGCTATCCGCTTCCGCGGTCGTATGATCACACACTCTGATATCGGTAAAGAGGTGCTTGACCGGTTTGCAAAAGAGTGTGAAGACGTGAGTACGATTGAAACGAAGCCGAAAATGGATGGCCGCAGCATGTTCCTCATGCTCGCTCCAAAAGCAGAGCAGGAACGGGAGCAAAAAGAAGAATCCAGTAAAGAGTAGACAGCGGTCAGCCCGTTATATTAAAAAAGGAGGATGTCACTTATGCCAAAAATGAAATCTCACCGCGGAGCAGCAAAACGTTTTCGCAAAACAGGAAGCGGCCGTGTAAAACGCGCACGCGCATTCACGAGCCATATGTTTTCGCATAAATCCCAAAAGCAAAAGCGTAACCTGCGTAAGCCGGAGCTTGTTTCCAAGTCCGACTACAAGCGTATCAAGACACTGCTGCCGAAAACGAAAAAATAAGCACGACCAAATAATTAAGATAAGCTAAGGAGGGGTTGACGATGCCAAGAGTAAAAGGCGGATATGTGGCACGTCGCAGACGTAAACGAGTATTAAAACTCGCGAAAGGTTATAGAGGTTCTAAGCATAGACTGTTTAAAACAGCACAGGAACAGGTAATGAAGTCCCTGCAGTATGCTTACCGGGACCGTCGCCAGCGCAAACGCGAATTCCGTAAGCTGTGGATTGCACGTATTAACGCAGCAGCCCGTTTAAACGGCTTGTCCTACAGCCGCATGATGCATGGCCTGAAGCAGGGCGGTATCCAAATGAACCGTAAAATGCTCGCAGACCTTGCGGTAAATGACGAAAAAGCATTTGCAGAGCTTGCTGAAAAAGCGAAATCAAACTTATAATCAAACAAAAAAGCGGAGCGCCCGGTAAATCAGGCGTTCCGCTTTTTATTGTTTCTCGGGCTGTTTTGCTTCAAGCTGCTGCATGAACTCCTTCACCGGGCTGTTCCACTCGATAGCAGCTTCCGGATAGAGGGATAAAATTTCCCGCTCGAGAAAGGTGAAATCCTCGCGCTGGAAGCCGCGCAAATGCTCACTTTCAATCACCCACAGCGAAATCGTAACGACTTCAAACGATTTTTCGGTTGTACCTACGTATTTTTCGCCTTCAAACATGACGCCTTTATGGGTCGCCAGTAAATTTTTCCGCACGTTTTGCTGGTCATCAAGCAGATAGAATTGTTTTTTATGGTGAGCTGCTTCCAGCTTTCTCCTAGAATTATTCCAGTATCTCCAAAACGAGTATATGATAATAATAAGAGCGATCAACAGCAGCACTCGTAAAAGAATACCCAATCTTTACACCCTCCTCTGCATCTATCGGATTAAGCGTACATAAGCCTTCTCATTTCTAATATATACGCACAGTCTGCTAAAAAGTTTCACAGGCACCAGGGTATGATAGATTATGTTTGAGCCCTGCGGCAAAGTTCTTTATACTGAATATGGAAGAACCCGCACCACACCGCTTGTATGGATGAGAATATTAGCCCGCAGCATTAATAATATTTTCCCTTTGCATGTGTGTGTAAAACAACCGTACATAAAGGAGGCAGCACGAAATGGCAGAATTAGACCCGACATTGCAGATGCTAAAGGACCTCACGGACGCAAACGGCGTTCCGGGGAACGAACAGGAACCGAGAAAAGTAATGACCCAGTATATTTCTCCTTACGCCGATGAAATGAGCACCGATCGGCTGGGAAGCCTGATTGCTAAAAAAACCGGACAGGCCGGCGGTCCGAAATTAATGATTACCGGACATCTGGACGAAATTGGTTTTATGATATCGGGAATCGATGAGAATGGCTTTTTGAAATTCCAGACCCTCGGGGGATGGTGGAGCCAGGTGATGCTCGCCCAGCGGGTGAATGTAATGACGAGAAAAGGAAATATTACCGGGGTGATCGGCTCAAAGCCGCCGCATATTCTTCCGGCGGAGCAGCGCAAGAAAGCAATGGAAATTAAAGATATGTTCATCGATATCGGTGCTTCAAGCAAGGAAGAAGCAGAATCATTCGGCGTGCGTCCGGGAGATTCGGTCGTGCCGGTATGTGATTTTGAAGTGATGAATAATGAAAAACTGCTGATGGCAAAAGCCTGGGACAACCGTATTGGCTGTGCTATCGCGATTGAGGTGCTGAAGCGTCTCGAAAATGAATCCCATCCGAATGAAATTTACGGCGTCGGTGCTGTACAGGAGGAAGTCGGCCTGCGCGGAGCGAAAACAGCAACCAACCTTATTCAGCCGGATATCGGCTTTGCTGTCGATGTAGGGATTGCCGGGGATACGCCGGGTGTCACAAGTAACGATGCCAGAGCGAAAATCGGCAAAGGCCCGCAGCTTCTTATGATGGACGCCTCCGTCATCGCACACAAAGGGCTGCGTGATTTCGTTGTCGGTGTGGCTGAAGAGAAAGAAATTCCTTTTCAGTTCGACATGATGGCAAACGGCGGCACAGATGCAGGGTCTATTCATCTGTCCGGCGAAGGAGTACCGGCGATGGCCATTACGATTCCGACCCGCTATATCCATACGCATGCGGCTATTCTGCACCGGGATGACTTTGAGCATGCCGTGCAGTTAATCGTAGAAATTGCTAAGCGTCTGGACCGCGACACAGTAGATTCGTTAACGTACGAAGCATAAAATACCAGCCTTTCTGTCCATGAGGGACGGGAGGGCTGTTTATTTTCTTTCTGCGGCGGGGCAAAGTGTGCTACGATGAGAGAAAATACTGGGGGAGACAGCGAAGTGAAGCGGATAGAATCGGCAAAAAACCCGAAAGTAAAAGAGATAAAAAAACTTCATAAACGTAAGGAACGTGAAAGGTCAGGGCTTTTTTTAATTGAGGGAGACCACGCGCTGACAGAAGCCGTCCGGTCGGAGGCCTGGATTGAAGAAATTTTCATTGAAGAGCATAAAGAGTGGCCGCAGGTTTTTAATGAAATTCCAACACCGGCCACAGAGGTAACAGAAAGCGTAATGAAAGAAATAAGCTTGACGGAAACCCCGAAAAATATTGTAGCTGTATGCAGAATTCCTGAATTTTCTAATGTAAGAAGCGGTGGATATTCATTTTTCGTGCTGGTGGACAGCATTCAGGACCCAGGTAACCTGGGAACAATTATCCGGACGGTTGACGCGCTTGGAAAAGGGGTAGTCGTTCTCGGCACAGGTACGGTGGATGCGTACAATGAAAAGGTGGTCCGGGCGACCCAGGGCTCACTGTTTCATGTCCCGGTACTGCAGGAGGACCTGGGTGAATGGCTGGAATGGCTGCAGGAAACGGACATTCCGTGCTTTGGCACTTCGCTTGATGAAGGTACGTCGTATTCGGCACTTGAGCCGCAGCCTTACTTTGCGTTAATCATTGGCAACGAAGGAGCCGGCGTACAAAAGAAATGGCTCGAGCGGACCGACCAGAACCTGTACATTCCGATTCCGGGCCAGGCAGAATCGTTAAATGCGGCAGTTTCTGCCGGCATTCTGCTGTATCACTTGAAGCAGACAGATTGGTGATGGTTGCAATCGGGCCAGGCTTTTTCTATAATAATTCATATTGAAACATATAAACACAAATGCGCAGATGAAGAGTAGTAGCATCGCTTCCTGCTGAACAGGGAAAAGGTATCGCTGACTGAAAATACCTTGCAGTAAGGATTTGTGAATTCGCTTCGGAGCAGCCGCTGGAGTATTCCCTGTGGAAGAAAAGCGTGCCGGAACCTGTCGTTACAGGAGAGTGAGCTGTGCACTGCAGCTAACAAGGGTGGTACCGCGAGCCTTCGTCCCTTTCAGGGAGAGGGCTCTTTTTATTTGGCATAAAAATGGAGGGAATCAGAATATGATAGAACGCTTGGAGGAGCTGCAGCAGGAAGCGCTGCAGCAGATTGAAGAAGCTGGCGATACAAAGGAATTAGAGCAGGTGAGAGTAAAATACTTAGGGAAGAAGGGTCCGATTACGGAAGTGCTCCGGGGGATGGGGCAGCTGTCCAAGGAAGAGCGTCCTGTGGTCGGCCAGAAAGGAAACGAAGTACGGGAAGCTATTCAGGAGCGTCTGGAGAAAAAAACAAAAACGCTTGCCGACGAAGCATTAAAGGAAAAGCTTGAAAAAGAAACGCTCGATGTAACACTGCCGGGACGTAAGGTCCAACGAGGGGCGAAGCACCCGCTGACAAGCGTTGTGGAAGAAATTGAAGATATCTTTATCGGTATGGGGTTTGAAGTGACTGAAGGACCGGAAGTCGAAACCGATTATTATAACTTTGAAGCGATGAATCTGCCAAAAGATCATCCGGCCCGTGACATGCAGGACTCTTTTTATGTCAGCAGTGATCTGCTGCTGCGTACACAAACGTCGCCGGTACAGGCCCGCTCGATGGAACGCCACCACGGCGAAGGGCCGGTGAAAATCATCTGCCCGGGCAAGGTCTACCGCCGGGACGATGACGATGCTACCCACTCCCACCAGTTCATGCAGATCGAAGGGCTGATGGTTGACGAAAATATCCGTATGAGTGATTTAAAAGGGGTGCTCGAAACATTTGTGAAAAAATATTTCGGAGAGGAAAGAGAAATTCGTCTCCGCCCGAGCTACTTCCCTTTTACCGAGCCGTCTGCAGAACTCGATGTTTCATGCGGTATCTGCGCCGGGGAAGGCTGCCGCATCTGCAAGCATACTGGGTGGATTGAAGTTCTCGGGTGCGGGATGGTGCATCCGCGCGTGCTGGAAATGAGCGGTTTTGACCCGGACGTATACAGCGGCTTTGCCTTTGGCATGGGAGTAGAGCGCTTCTCCCTACTGAAATACGGCATTGATGATATCCGGCATTTTTACACGAACGATATGCGCTTTTTAAAACAATTCACTCGAGTATAGAAGGAGAATGCAGATATGTTGATCTCATATAAATGGCTGAAAGATTATGTGGATATTGAAGATATTACCCCCGAAGAAATTGCCGATCGCCTGACTACAGGAGGTGTAGAGGTGGACGCTCTGTACCGGCGTGCCGAACCGATTGAGGGATGCGTGGTCGGGTATGTTACCGAAGCCGAAAAGCATCCGGATGCGGATAACTTAAACATTTGCCAGGTGCATCAGGGAGCAGAGACAGTACAGATCATCTGCGGTGCTGACAACGTGGCAGCCGGACAGAAGGTCGTAGTGGCAAAGCCGGGCACCGTTCTGCCTGGGGGGATGGAAATTAAAGCAGCGGAAATCCGCGGCCAGCAGTCCAACGGCATGATTTGTTCTCTCCAGGAGCTCGGCGTGGAAGCCAAGCTGGTGCCTAAGCATGTGGCTGAAGGCATTTTCGTTTTTGACGAGGATCCGGAGACGGGATCGGATGCGGTAAAAGCTCTTGGCTGGGACGATACAGTGATGGATCTGGATATTACGCCAAACCGTGCCGACTGCCTGAATATCCTCGGGGTCGCCTACGAAGTGGCAGCTCAGCTGGACCGGACCGTCCGGCTCCCTGTGACTTCGGTAAAAGAAAGCGAAAAGCCTGCATCAGCAGCGGTTAATGTGAAAATCGAAAACGGCGAAGACACTCCTTATTACGGAGCGAGAGTCGCGGAAAACATTCAGGTGAATCCTTCTCCGTACTGGATGCAGAACCGCTTGATGGCTGCCGGCATCCGGCCGATCAGCAACATCGTGGACATTACCAACTATGTGCTGCTTGAATACGGGCAGCCGCTGCACGCGTTTGATTTTGACGCCTTCGGCTCCGACGAAGTGCTCGTGCGAAGAGCATTCGAAGACGAAGAAATACAGACGCTCGACGGTAATAAGCATCATCTTTCGACGGAGCATCTGGTCGTAACCAATGGTACAAAGCCGACAGCCCTTGCAGGAGTGATGGGTGGAGAGCACTCTGAGGTGAGCGACCAGACAACAAATATTCTGCTTGAAGCGGCCCTGTTTCATCCGTCCCTGATCCGCCAGGCGTCTAAAGATACGCGGATACGAAGCGATGCAAGTGTCCGTTATGAGCGGGGGCTCGACACGGAGAGAGTGGAGCAGGCAGCAGACCGGGCGGCGCATTTATTCGCTGAATATGCGGGCGCCACTGTGCTTCAGGGCATCGAGCAGGAGGACCACCGGGAGCCGGGCGGCCGCTGGGTACGGGTGAGTGATCGCCGTATCAATCAGCTGCTTGGAATGGAGCTCAGCGGTTCAGAAATGGTCCGTATTCTCGAACGTCTCGGCTTTCAGACCGCCGACAAGGAAACGAGCAGTATCGAAGTATATATCCCAAGCCGCCGCCCGGATATCCGCATTGAAGAGGATGTGGCTGAAGAAATCGCTCGGATGCACGGCTATCAGGACATTCCGAGTACACTTCCTAAAGGTGCTACAACGGCCGGAAGCCTGACTGCCGAACAGAAAAGAAAGCGGACAGTACGCCGTTTTTTGGAAAGTGCCGGGCTGAGTGAAGCTGTCACCTATTCCCTGACGACTGCCAGCTCAGCTTCCCGTTTCACGCTGTACCCGGAAAAGTATACGATGGAAGTAACCATGCCAATGAGCGAAGACCGCAGAGTACTGCGGCAGAGCCTGATTCCTCAGCTTCTTGAAGGAGTCAGCTATAACCGCAACCGCCAGACGAAAGATATCGCTTTGTTTGAAATGGGCTCGGTGTTTCTTTCCGAAGAAGAGAATGCTGCTGTACAGCCGGAAGAACGTATTATGCTTGCTGCGGTAGTAAGCGGAAGATGGGAAAGCCACCTATGGCAGGGAGAAACAAAAAATGCAGACTTTTACGTGATGAAAGGAATTGCTGAAGGCATTCTTGAAGAGCTGCACGTAGAAAGCCGTGCTTCGTTCACTTTGGCAGAGCACAGTGATATGCACCCCGGCCGTACCGCAGACATACAGCTGGATGGAAAAACGGTGGGATACGTCGGCCAAATTCACCCAACAACGGCTGGTGAGTGGGATATAGCCGAAACGTATGCCCTGCAGGTTGATTTAACCTCCCTGCTTCAGGCGGTGGAAACGCCGGTTCGTTATCAAACGCTTCCGCGCTTCCCTTCCACTACCCGTGATATTGCAATTGTTGTGGATGAAAATGTGCCTGCAGCTGAAGTAAAAGAAGTCATTGAGTCCGCAGGTGGAAGCACGCTTTACAGCACCTCCCTGTTTGACGTTTATCAGGGCGAGAATCTAACGCCCGGCAAAAAATCCCTGGCGTTCACGCTGGTCTACCTGGATCCGGAAAGAACACTGACCGATGAAGAGGTCAGCTCCGCGCACAACCAGGTGCTTCGCATGCTTGAAGAAAAAACCGGGGCAGAGCTCAGGCAGTAAACAGCTGCCGGGCATCTCCCGGTTTAAAAAAGGGCCTGTAAAGGGAAAGATATTCAGAGCCTTTTTATTCTGTTACTATTAAGGAAAAGGCACATTCAAGAACAGGGGGCGGAAGACGTGGCTGATGATCAAAGTAAAAAACGCACTACGGTTACAATATACGGCCAGCAGTACACGATTGTCGGTGATGAACAACCCTCGCATATTAATCAGGTCGCCAATTATTTAGATAAGAGAATGAAAGAGTATAAAGCATACAATCCTTATTTGGATACGACCCGCCTGGCGGTATTGACGGCTTTAAACGTAGTGGATGACTATATAAAACTCAAAGAAGAAGTAAACAAGGACAAAGATTCTGAAGGGTAATGGCTATGGAAATAGTAATAAACGTTCTGCTTGTTGTGATTTTAATCGGAAGCTTTTTTACAGGGCTTCAAAGAGGCTTTGTTCTTCAATTGCTTCGCCTTGTCAGTCTGGTGGCAGCGTTTATTGTTGCGTTTTTATTCTATGAAGAAGTCGCGCAGTTTTTAGAACAATGGGTCCCCTACCCATTCGGCCAGCAGGCGGAGGGGACGTTCCTGGCTGCTTTTGATACCCGCAGCTTGTTTTATTATGCGATTGCCTTTCTTCTTTTGTTTATCGGCACCCGCATCATCGCCGGCTTTTTAACCGGAGCAGCAGGCGGCATTGCCAGACTTCCGGTGCTTAGAACGATTAATTACTGGCTTGGTGGTGTGCTTGGGGTGCTCGAAACGTACGTAATTTTATTCGTTGTGCTGGCTGCAGCTATGCTGATGCCGTTTCCGGCTCTTGAGCCGGTAATAAACAATTCGGCAGTCGCCAGCTTTATATTACATGAAACCCCATGGCTTTCCGGCTGGTACGAGCAAATCATGCCGGCAGACCCCGGGAACATGGACGGCCCAATAGAGAATGAAGGCTGACTTCCCTGTGTTTCACAGGGAAGTCTGTTTTTATGTCTTCAGCCCGGCGGCGTGAGCTTAGACAGAATTATTAACTCCCGTTATACTCAAAAAAGAATGCCTAACATGATTAAAGCTGACATGTGGAGGAGAATAGCATGAATAAAAAAGATCTGATCGGCCATTTGGAAACAATTGCTGTATATATGGAAATCAAGGGGGAAAACCCGTTTAAAATTTCTGCCTACCGTAAAGCGGCTCAAGCGCTTGAATATGATGAGCGTTCACTAAATGAAATTGAAGATGCTGGCAGCTTAAAAGGCATCGGTAAAGGCACAGCTGCGCTGATAAAAGAATGGCGGGACAACAACGGGGAAACAGAACTGATGCAGACGCTGACAGAAGAAGTGCCGGAGGGATTAATTCCGCTGCTGAAGCTGCCTGGACTGGGAGGAAAAAAAGTGTCGAAGCTCTATCAGGAGCTCGACATAACGGACCGGGACTCGCTTGAACAGGCGTGTTTAACTCATGAAGTACAGAATCTCGAAGGGTTCGGGGCGAAAACCGAGCAGAAAATACTCGAAGCGCTCGCAGAAGAAGGCAAGCGACCGGAGCGACTGCCGATTGCCTATATGCTGGAAATGGCCGAAAAGCTTGAAGCGTCCCTCGAAAAAGTGGAAGGGGTGCAAAGGTATGCGCGGGCTGGAAGTCTGCGCCGGGTGGAAGAGTCGGTGAAGGACCTGGATTATATTATGAGTGTGGAAAACGCCGAAAATGTCCGCAAACAGCTGGTGGAGATGCCCGAAATAACGAAGGTTATTAATGACGGTACAAGCAAGGTCAGCATTGAAATTAAAGGGGAATATAATGTTCAAGTAGATATTCGCCTGGTAAAGGAAGAAGATTTTGCAAGCACCCTGCATCATTTCACCGGTTCTAAAGACCATAATGTACAAATGCGGCAGCTCGCAAAGGAACGAAACGAAAAATTAAGTGAATACGGCATTGAAGATCAGAATGGACGCAAAACTACGTTTCAGAATGAAACCGAATTTTACGGCCACTTTGGTCTGCACTTTATTCCTCCCGAAGCGCGCCTGGGGAGAGATGAAACGGATAAATTCCGGCAGCCGTATTCATATATAGAAAAGAAGCATATCCGCGGTGATCTTCATATGCACACTACGTGGAGCGATGGGTCTCTTTCCATCCGTGAGATGGTGGAGGAAGTAAAGAAACACGGCTACGAATGGCTGGCTCTTACGGACCATTCTAAATACCTGCGGGTCGCCCACGGACTGGACGAAGAAAGAATCCGCAGGCAGATAGAAGAAATACGTAACGTCAGAGAAGAAGAAAAAAATATTCAGATATTTGCCGGTATTGAAATGGATATCCGGCCCGACGGAACGCTCGATATTGAGGATGAAGTTCTCGAAGAGCTTGATGTCGTCATTGCTTCCATCCATTCCTCCTTCTCCCAGACAGAAAAAGAAATTATGAACCGGATGGAACAGGCGCTGGAGCATCCGGAAGTAAATGTTATTGCCCATCCGACGGGAAGACTTTTAGGACGACGGGACGGATACAAAGTAGATGTAGACCGGCTGATGAAACGGGCGGGCGAAACAAACACAGCGCTGGAGCTGAATGCCAATCCCAACCGCCTGGATCTTTCGGCTGAATGGCTGAGAAAGGCTGCTGAGCATAATGTTCTTATTGCAATCAATACGGACGCCCACAACCCTGGTATGCTTGATCATATGGACGTAGGCATATCCATTGCCAAAAAAGCGCTTCTTCAGCCAGAGCAGATCATAAATACAATGACGGCGGAGCAGTTAAAAAAATGGCTGAAGCGCAAGAAACAATAGAACAACCAAAGAGGTGAGCATTGTTGAATGATAGAACACTCCGTGTGCTGGAATACGAAAAAATGAAAGAGCAGTTGCAGGCTCATGCCGGCTCCACTCTTGCCAAAGAACGGATTGAACGGCTGCAGCCCTACCGGGAGCTTGCGGAAGCGAAGGAAGCACAGAGCTTCACCGCGGAAGCAGCCAAAGTAATACGGCTTCGGGGACAGGCACCCCTCGGCGGCATACGCCAGATTCATGCCCATGTGCGCCGGGCTCAAATCGGCGGGATGCTGAACGCCGGCGAGCTCACAGAGGTTTCGGACACCCTGTATGCCGGCCGCCGGATACGGTCGTTTATTCTGGATATGACAGAAGAGACGGTGGATCTCCCGCTGCTTGAGGGGCTGGTGCGGCAGATAGTGACTCTCCCCGAGATTGAAAAGCAGATCCGTGACTGTATAGATGAAAACGGGGCGGTGCTAGACAGTGCAAGCTCCGCCCTGCGCGGACTCCGGCAGCAGATGAGAAGCCTCGAGTCATCGGTGCGTTCGAAGCTTGAACAGTACACCAGGTCGCCGGACCAGCAAAAACGCCTGTCTGATTCCATCGTAACGATACGCAACGACCGCTACGTGCTGCCGGTAAAACAGGAATACCGTTCGTCATTTGGCGGTATTGTTCACGACCAGTCGTCCACAGGGGCTACTCTTTTCATTGAGCCGCAGGCGGTCGTTTCGATGAATAACGAACTAAGAGAGGCAAGACTGAAAGAACAGCGGGAAATTGAGCGAATTCTCCAGGAACTGTCTTCATATATTGCTGAAGACGGGGAAGAGATTCTGGTAAATATGAATACGCTGACCGAGCTCGATTTCACATTTGCCAAAGCCTACTATGCAAGAGATCAGAAAGCGGTGCAGCCGGAGCTGAACAATGAAGGAAGGTTCCGGTTCATGGAGGCACGGCATCCGCTCATTGACCCGGAAGAAATGGTGCCGCTTGACTTGGAGCTTGGGGAAGAGTTTGGAACGCTTGTCATTACCGGCCCCAATACGGGCGGTAAAACCGTGACACTTAAAACGGCTGGTCTGCTGACGCTCATGGCCCAGTCAGGGCTGTTTGTCCTCGCAGAAGAAGAAGCAGAAGCCGCTGTATTTTCGAAAGTGTTTGCCGATATTGGAGATGAACAGTCGATTGAACAGAGCTTAAGTACGTTTTCTTCCCACATGACGAACATTGTAGATATCGTCAAGCAGGTGGACAGCGAATCGTTTGTGCTTTTTGATGAGATAGGCGCCGGCACCGATCCGGAGGAAGGCTCGGCTCTTGCCGTCAGCATTCTGGACTATGTCCAGGAAGCCGGGGGCAGATTGATTGCTACCACGCACTACAGTGAACTGAAAGGGTATGCGTACAACCGTGACGGGGTAATGAATGCAAGTGTCGAATTTGACGTGGAAACATTGAGGCCAACGTATCGGCTGCTCGTAGGTGTACCGGGCCGAAGCAACGCGTTTGCTATTTCAAGGCAGATCGGCCTGCCGGATTCTATTATTTCCAATGCAGAAAAAGAAATGAGCACAGATACAAAGCAGGTCGAAACGATGATTGCTTCTCTGGATGAACAAAGAAAAGAAACAGAATCGGCATGGCAGGAGGCAGATGACCTCCGGCAGGAAGCGTCCAGGCTCTGGCAGGAGCTGAATACTGCCTGGAATGAAGTGCTGCAAAAACGGGATCAGATTATTGCGAACGCAGAAGGTAAAGCAAAAAGCGAAGTCGATAAGGCGAAAGCCCAGGCGGAGGAAATTATTGCCGAGCTGAAGGAGATGCAGAAGGAAGGCGCGGAAATTAAAGAACACCGCCTGATCGAAGCCCGCAGGCAGATGGAACAGGCAGCTCCTGCGATGACCAAAAAGCAGAAACAGGTGAAACAAAAAGCCCAGCAAGAACGTACCTTTGAAGTAGGAGATGAAGTGAAGGTGCTTCGCTTCGGGCAGCGTGGACATATTGTAGAAAAGGTAAATGACAAGGAATTTCAGGTGCAGCTTGGCATCATGAAAATGACAGCGAAACCCGAAGAAATGGAAAAGCTCAAATCAGAGCCCGTGAAAGAGCCTAAACGTCAGGTCGCAACGACTTCTACAGCCGCCCCGGCAAAGCCCGAACTGGACCTGCGCGGGGAAAGATACGAAGACGCCGTACAGCGCCTCGAAAAATACCTCGATGAAGTAGTGCTCGCCGGTTACCGGGAAGTCCATATTATTCACGGAAAAGGCACCGGCGCTCTACGCAAGGGTGTAAAAGAATATTTGAAAAACCATCCCAGCGTAAAATCAACCAGGGATGGCGGGATGAATGAAGGCGGCATCGGTAACACGGTGGCAGAACTTAAGTAAGCGGAGGGGTGCACGTGGATGCGTGGATGGATAATGCTTTTATAAATACAGCTGGCAACTTCAGCGTTGCTGTACTCTCCCTGGTAATTTTTCTGTGGATATTTGAAATTATTACTCCTTACCGTAACTGGGAAGAAATCAAGAAAGGAAATATCGCTGTCGCCCTGGCGACGGGCGGGAAACTGTTTGGGGTTTCCAACATTCTTCATTATTCCATCATGCATAACGACGGTATCCTGTTTATGCTTCTATGGGGTTTTTATGGTTTTGTATTATTAATTTTAAGCTATTTAATATTTGAATTTCTTACTCCCATGTTTAAGGTGGATGAGGAAATCAGCAAAGATAACCGTGCAGTGGGAATCATTTCCTTTATTATTTCGGTAGGGGTTTCTTTTGTAATAGGTGCCGGAATTATCATTTAAATAGAAGAAAATGTAACGAAAAATCCACAAATAGTTAATTAATTAGGACTATGTATGTGCATTTTGGTTGACATCCCTTTATGGATTATGTACATTTATAACTAACTAAAATACTGTGCCAGTATTACCCAAACGCAATGAAGCGCCTTACTCTGTTACGGGAGTGAGGCGTTTTTAAAGGCATTATATCGGTTGGGTGAAGCAGGAACCGGCATGATGGATGGTTTTGTTTGAAAGGGTGGCAGATATATATGGGGAAAAATCCAAACAGGAAACATGCACAGATTATTGAGGCGGGAATCAAAGTAATCGCTGAACATGGTTATCATCAGGCTAAGGTGTCGGATATTGCTAAAGAGGCAAAGGTGGCAGACGGCACGATTTATTTGTATTTTAATAATAAAGAGCACATATTAATTTCCATTTTCGAGGAAAAAATGCAGGAATTCATGCAGAAGCTTGAAATAATCATGCAAAAGGATATTTCTGTTAAAGAGCAGCTGTTTGAAATGGCCCAGCTGCAGCTTGAATTCATGGAAGGCCGGCCGGAGCTTGCTACGCTTGCCCATTTTGAACTTTTGCAGACAAAGGGTGAGATTCATGACAACATGCAGCGCATACTATCCCCGTTTTTTCAGGCGGTTATTGATATTATAAAGAGGGGAAAAGAGGAACAGGTTTTTTCTCGCTCGCTTTCCATTGAAATCGGAAGAATCTGTTTTGTCGGCATACTCAATGAAGCGATTACGACATGGGTAATGGAAAAAGGAAGCTATTCACTGGCAGCCCAGGGGCCGGCCCTTGCGGAAATAGTTTATCAGGCACTGAAGACGGAAATATAATCAGATGGAGCCTTTAAAAATTTTAAGCTAAACGTTAGCCAGTAAAGCACGGGAATGCTATAATAACGAAGAATAAATGCAAGGATAGAGATATAAAGGAGGAACCATTCATGGCTATTGTCAATGTATCGGACCAAAACTTTGCAGGTGAAACGTCTGATGGTGTAGTACTTGCTGACTTTTGGGCACCCTGGTGCGGACCTTGTAAAATGATCGCTCCGGTGCTCGAAGAAATCGACACCGAAATGGGCGAGCAGATTAAAATTGCTAAATTAGATGTTGATGAAAACCAGGAAACAGCCGGAAAATACGGCGTAATGAGTATTCCAACACTAATGATTTTTAAAGACGGCGAAGTCGTCGAGCAGGTTGTCGGCTTCCAGCCTAAGGAACAACTGGTGGAGCTTTTGAACAAACATTTGTAAAACACGAAACTGCTGGTCTCTGGGCCGGCAGTTTTTTGTTTCTTCTGATTTAAAAAAGGAAAGGAACACCATAGATATTACACGCCAAGAGGGGTTGGGCACATGACTCAATTAAAAGAAAAGCTGGCTATTCTGCCGGATCAGCCCGGCTGCTATTTAATGAAAAATAAACACGGGACCGTTATATACGTAGGTAAGGCAAAGGTATTGAAAAACCGGGTGAGATCCTATTTCACAGGGTCGCACGACGGAAAGACCCAGCGGCTCGTAATGGAAATTACCGATTTTGAATATATTATGACCTCTTCCAACCTGGAAGCATTAATACTTGAAATGAATTTAATTAAAAAGTACGAACCAAAATACAACGTGCTTCTTAAAGACGATAAATCCTACCCGTATATTAAAATCACCAACGAAGAGCATCCCCGGCTGATCATTACGAGAAAAATTAAAAAGGATGGCGGAAAATACTTTGGTCCGTACCCAAACGCCGGGGCGGCAAATGAAACGAAGAAGCTGCTTGATCAATTATATCCACTGCGCAAATGCCGGACGATGCCTGACCGGGTCTGTTTGTATTACCATATCGGCCAGTGTCTGGCCCCGTGTGAGTTTACGGTGACGAGGGACCAGTACGACGATATGATTCAGCAGATTGCACGGTTTTTAAACAACGGCCATCATGAAATCCGGGCGGAGCTTCAAACGAAAATGGAAACCGCTTCTGAACAGCTGGAGTTTGAACGCGCCAAAGAGCTGAGGGATCAAATACAGCATATTGATTCTGTGATGGAAAAACAGAAAATGTCTGTAAAGGATCAGGTGAACCGCGATGTGTTTGCCTACAGCTACGACAAAGGCTGGATGTGCGTGCAGGTATTTTTTGTAAGACAGGGAAAGTTGATCGAAAGGGACGTTTCCCTTTTTCCAATGTATCAGGAGCCGGAGGAGGATTTTCTTACCTTCCTGGGCCAGTTCTACATGCAGGAGCAGCATATAAAGCCGTCGGAAATATTTATTCCGGGCTCGGTGGATGCCTCTATGGCTGAACAGTTCGTAAACGTCCGGGTCCAGCAGCCAAAGCGCGGCCAAAAAAGGGAGCTGCTTGATCTGGCAGAAAAAAATGCCCGGCAGGCGCTCAGCGATCGCTTTGCATTAATTGAACGGGATGAAGAACGGACAATTAAAGCGGTGGAACAGCTCGGTGAAGCAATGGGCATTGATACTCCTTACCGTATGGAAGCTTTTGACAACTCGAATATCCAGGGTACAGATCCGGTAGCGGCAATGGTTACTTTTGTGGACGGCAAGCCCTGGAAGAAAGGATACAGAAAGTATAAGGTCCGGGATGTAAAGGGGCCGGATGACTATGCGTCCATGCGCGAGGTTGTGCGCAGAAGATACATCCGCCTCTTAAAAGACGAAGCGGCACTGCCGGATCTGATTCTTATTGATGGCGGGAAAGGCCAGTTGAGTGCAGCCGTCAGCGTTATCGAGGATGAGCTTGGTTTAAATATTCCGGTAGCGGGACTTGCCAAAGACGATAAGCACCGCACCTCGGAGCTTATAATGGGAGAAGAGGCTGTCAGAGTGCCCCTTGAGCGGCACAGCTCCGCCTTTTATTTGCTGCAGCGTGTGCAGGATGAAGTGCACCGTTTTGCAATTACCTTTCACCGTCAGACGCGCGGAAAAACGATGTTTTCCTCTCTTCTGGACGATATCAACGGGATCGGACAAAAGCGCAAGCAGATGCTTCTAAAGCATTTTGGTTCCGTGAAAAAAATGAAGGAGGCATCCTTTGAGGATTTTAAACAGCTTTCGCTCCCGGATGACGTTATTACGGAGCTGATGAAAAAGCTGGAGGAGGACTCCACTCTTTCGAAGTAAAAAACGTTCGCTGA
>NZ_JBQLIC010000006.1:0-185486 GCF_056034385.1 Marinococcus sp. LNHM3E3-2.2 | reverse complement strand
CCAGCCAAAAAAGAACGTGGATCGAACGATCCACGAACAAACATGACGCTTTTATTTTGTTTCTCAACAATCTGAGAGGGGGATTGAGATATCTCAATCCCCCTCTCTGTTTTTTATATTTATGATGTTTCGAATGGGCGCTGCTGGACGCCCCTATGCGAAACACTTCCCTTGGTTACTGCTCGTAGAGATAAACACTTACAATAAAAGCGAAAATAGGAAAGAAAGAGATAGAAAGGTCAGGTTTAGCTGAAACCAGACAACGCAGAGGAAAGGTGGAGCTGTTTCTGATGGCAGAGAAGTACTGGGACCTTCACTTCTCCGATGAAGGCAAGTAATTCATCCACGGCCTGATCGTCGGTCAAAAGGTTTTTTTCCTCGAAAACAATACGGTGATTTTCCAGTTCTTCTCTCCAATGCTGGCAATCCAGGCAGCCGTCAATGGTATAAAGCGTCATCATTACTTTCTCCTTTCCTCTCACAATATAGGCCGGTAATTCAGATATCCGTAAGGTGCTTTACATGAGGATAACGCCACCTATTCACGGAGAAGGAGCGGCGTTTTTTCCTGAAAAATCAGCTTCTAATCAATGGCCTGAGTGTGGTGTAATGGTCATCCGGAGGCAGTTGCAGTTCTTCAACCGGTTGGCCGCTGCGGTTGATCCATGCAGTGGTGAAGCCGAACGCTTTGGCACCACTGATGTCCCAGCCGTTGCTGGATAGAAACGTTACTTGATCCCGGGGAACGCGCACGGTGTCTAATATGAGCTGATACGCCGCCGGCGAGGGCTTGAATTGCTTAATGTCGTCCACACTGAGGACGTGATCGAGATAGTCGTTTAAGCCCGCCTGTTCCAGCAGAGGCTCCAGCATGTCCCTCGACCCATTGCTGAAGACGATCAGCGTGGTTGATTGTTCTTTTAACGTTTGCAGCACGTGCAGACTTTCTTCATAAAGGGACAGATGTCTGTAAGCTTTCATGAAGGTCTGCTCGATCTCTGCCGACCAGTTAAGGTCATGGGCGGCCAATGAGAAGCGCAGGGCGTCCCGTGTGACAGAGGAAAAAGGGACGTATTTCCCCATCGCCTGACGCAGGAAGGAGTACTGGATTTGTTTTTGTCTCCAAAGCTGGCCGATGCTTTCTCCCTGTCCGGGGAAATGCTCCTCGCAGGTGGCATCGATCGATTGAACATTAAACAGGGTGCCATAGACATCAAAGGCAAAAATGGCGTTCGCAGCCATTAAAAAGCTCCTTTCGTGGTATCGGTTAGAGAAGCGACTATGGTTATGGCTGAAGAAGCCTCGTGTTACAGACCAAAAGAGGTCATGCCACCATCAATATAGATGTTTTGGCCGTTCACATAGCTCGACCCGGGAGCCGCGAGGTACAATACGGACGTTTTTAATTCATCAAGTCGACCGGTCCGTTGGATCGGGGTGCGCTGCTCGACAGAATGGCGGAAATCGTCATCTTCCAGAGATTCAGCATTAAAATCCGTTTTAAAGAACCACGGGCTGATGGCGTTCACCGTAATGCCGTACGGGGCAAGTTCACCGGATAATTGTTTGGTCAAGTGAATCAGTCCGGCCTTGCTTGGTCCATAGACCGAACTGAAGAACAAACTCACGCCGCCGGCAACGGAAGCCGTATTTATAATGCGGCCGTAATGGGCTTTTTTCATGTGAGGGACAACGGCCTGCGTCAGGAGAAACGCCGATGTCAGGTTCGTTTGGAACACGTGCTCCCAGTCTTCTTCGCTGATATCTTCGATCTTCCCATAAGCGGCGGTGCCGGCATTATTAACCAACACGTCGATTCGCCCGTATTGTTCTATGATGCGTAAGACGGTATTCGAAACTTGTTCCTTGTCCGTGACGTCGCAGACGAGGGGTGTCACTTCTGCGTGGGTCTCGCTTTTGATGTTGTCAGCGGCTTCGTCAATTTTGCTTTGGGTACGGCCGAGAATAATCACGTGGGCTTCCGCACCCGCGAGCGTTTCGGCCATGGTTTTTCCTATACCGCTGCCACCGCCGGTGACGACGGCTACTTGCTGAGAAAGAGAAAATAAGTTTGTAGACATGTTATCCATCCTTTCGTTGGCTATTCGTCAAAAAATAATCACATAGAAACCAGGTGAAACAGGGGCACCTTATGCAGGCACCCTGTTTACTTCCATCCTCATCCTCTTTTTTAGAAATTTATTCTGTTTCGCTCAAGGGCAGTTGCAGTTCATGATTTTTAATTTCCGCCTGGGGAAGCAGGGTGTTCGCAAAATCAAAGGAAGCCAAAGGGGCGCCGTTGGCTACTTTGTGAGGTAGATCGGGGTTAGCCAAGGCGCTTGTGCCTAAAGCAATAACGTCGGCGTCTCCGTCAGCAATGAACGTATGGGCTTGGTCTACGTCTCCCAGGCCGCCGTTCGCAATGACCGGCAGAGCACTAAAGGTTTTGGCAGCCTGCGCAAGCGTCCGGGTCCCTTCCCCGAAGGCGGATTGGGTGGCATCGCTGTCGGTGACATGAATGTAATCCAAGGAAGAAGCTCCGAGTTGTTCGAAAACGACCTGCGCATCGTTCTCCCCTCCGGACCACTGATAAGACGAATCCGAGACCTTGATTTGGGAGATACGGATCCCAACCATGAAGTCCTCTCCGACGGCTTGTCGCACTGCTTGGATAATAGCGAGAGGAAAACGCAGACGGTTCTCGAGCGATCCGCCAAAGGCATCCTGGCGATGATTCATGTATTCGGTTAAAAATTCATCGAGCAAATAGCCATTAGCGCCGTGAATCTCGACGCCGTCAAAACCAGCCTGTTTAGCGCGTAAGGCACTGGCCACAAAGGCCTCCTGCACCTGGTCCATGCCTTTATCCGTCAACGCGCGGGAGGGGGGGAACGGTCCTTTTCCTCCATAAAACTCCAGCTGTTCGCCTTTGGGAGCCATCCCGGAAGGAGAAATACGCTCATCGGTGTACGGATTCCCCTGGCTTTGGCCGCCGGCATGCATCAGTTGGGCAATAAAGACGGCGTCATGGGTCTGTACCGCCTGAACGATAGGTTTCCAGGCTTGAACGTGCTGATCGTTGGCGAGGCCGGGCTGATGGTAATACCCCTGGCTATAATGTTCGTCCGTATAGATCCCTTCGGTAATAATGCCGCCGAACCCTCCGCGAGCAAAGCGTTCATAATAGCGCTGCATCGTTTCCGTCGCCCGGCCATCCGATTGCGCGCTGATGCGTGTCATCGGGGCGACCATGAACCGATTGTGTAATGTTCTATTTTTTAATGATGTCTGGGTGAATAATGATGGTGTCAACATATGACCTCCTATAAATTGGTGATGAAACGAAAGCTTCCTTCTGTTGGGAGACGCTCGAAGGAAACAAACACCCCCGTACGTTTGTCGATGGACGAAACGAGCGGAGGCCTGTCGTTGGTCAGGTTTTCATTTAGGTGTATTTATGAATGTAATTCATTAATTGGTCTTTGGGTTGAAAGCCGACAATCTGTTCGACGACTTCCCCGTTTTTAAACAAGAGCATCGTGGGAATACTCATCACGCCGTACTTCCCGGCCGTCGCCTGATTTTCATCGACATTGAGTTTCGCAATGGTTACTTGATCTCCCATTTCTTCATTGATCTCCTCCAACACGGGAGCAATCATTTTGCAGGGGCCACACCAGGGAGCCCAAAAATCGGTTAATACGATGTCTTCGGACGTTTCCTGGTGAAAGTTATCATCAGTCACATGAACAATAGCCATGATCAATCTCTCCTTTGTCAAAAGTGAGGCATGGAAGCCCGAGGCACGGGTATCTCCATCTCCTTCTATTCGTTGGTTTGGATGCGGTTGATTTATGCTTTGGTCCAGGTGGCCTGCATTTCAACATCGGCAGCGACCATGGTCGTGAAGACCGGGCAACGGGCATCCACTGTCTGTTGAAGTTCGTGGACACGCTCCTCGGATTCGCTGGTGTGGACTTTGGCATTTACCGTAATGGTCTGGAAGTACGGGCGGGCATCGCCTTTGCCCATCATGCCGTTCGGGTCGAGTTCGCCTTTGACCTCAAACTCAATGCCCTGAAGGTCAAAGTCGATTTCTTTCGCCACAAAGTTGGCAATCGCATTTTCACAGCCGGCTAACGAGGCGAGCAATGTGCCGAGGGGATTAGCACCTTCGTCGGTACCTCCCATGTTCGCGGGTTCATCAATCACAATTTTGTGATCTCCAGATGTGCTTTCGGTATTCATGCCTTTGGATACGGCGCTAATGTGTTCGATCATAATAGAACTCCTCCTGTATGGTACATTTTCTGTTCCTTGATGATGCTGCTCATGCTATTACCTTGGCCCAACGTCTTGAAACGGGGGGTGTAAGATAGATTACATCGGCAATCGGGAAGGAATAAAAGTAGTTGACGAAGAAATCATTTGTCTGTTCCGCCGTTTTGCTACCTTGGATCATGAATCGATCTGGTCTTTCCGTTAAGCCCCATGGTTAGAGGTTGAAAAGGAGGCACGACACGGAGCGGAATCATTCATCTTCATTATCTTGTTCGTTTTCCTTGTTCATGACTACTGTTTTATTATAGAAAAGGAAGAAGGGAACGGCTGTAAGATGTATTACTTCTCTTGCCGGATTCCGGCAGAAGAAAGGGAGAGCTATTCATATGGTAACCAAGGATAAAACCGAAACCGAAAACATAAAAAAGCAAATGCCCGCAGGCACTTGCTTCATGGACCAATGCTATTTTTCATCGTTGGTTTGCTGGGCCAGCCGAACGAGTAATCGCGCAAACGTGTCTTTTTCCTCGTCGTTTTCAGTTTCCTTCCATAGCTCATGCAATACTTTTTCTTCCCTATTCCGGGGCTCTTCGTGTTTATTTAAATAATCCGAGACGCGCTTTGCGCCCTGGGCGAGGCTTTTTTCGCTAAGATTTAATTTTTCGCCCTTTCGAACCTGATCCCCTAAATAATCCTTAAACGTAGCGAAATGCTCTAAAATCTCGTCCTTGTCTTCCTGGTCCATCGCCTGAATTTCCTGGTCGGCTTTTTTCGGGTCTTCGCTGCTCATCTGGAAGCCTCCTTTAAGATGGGATGTAAAGTCTTTTCCTTTTGCCAACTCGTCGCAAACGTCTTTCTCGTTGTGGTGTCTTCGTGTTTAGGTTCCGTAATGGTCGGATTCAGTTTTTTGTCCGCACGAAGGTTGGTTTTTTAATTTGTACGTTAAGAAATACAATATAGCAGTACTGCCACACGCGTGAAGAATCTAGAAGATAACGATATACTTTAAGTATTAGTAAGGCTACAGGTGAAAATATTGCCCGCTGAGATCAAATCAGTTCCCAGGGGGCAATAAATTATTTAAACTCTTGATCCCGTGAAGTGCCTGCCACAGTTTTAGCTGAGGGATGGCTTTGACGATATGGTGGGAAGCAGGAGGCCCCCCCACACCACGTCCATATAAACATAGTTCTCTGTGCGTAGAAAATAGACCTTGGGATCTGGAGGGAATAAAAGGCGTTATACGGGAAAGTGACTGGAGAACGCACGTCCAAATGGTCGAAAAAACGTTAGGCGCTATCGCCGGAATGTTCGATTTCTAGATGCCGGTTCAGTTGGTCGGACAACTCCTGCACCTGTTCAGCATCCGGCATGTAGTAATACGTGTCGTCCTTTTCGCCGTCTTCCCCCTCGATTTCATGCTGCTTCACCTCGTCCAGGGCAGGCTGGTAGTTCGATTGAACCGTCCAAACATCTTTTAGTTGGAAATTGGTGCGCACGTGGTCTTCCACGACGGTAAGAATGCTTTTAATTTTCGGGACAGAAGAAATGTCCGTGCCTTTATCCATCATCCCAAGAAGAAGGTCGCGCTGCCGTTCCTGGCGTCCCAGGTCTCCGCGGGGGTCGTCTTTGCGCATGCGTGCATACTTCAGGGCTTCGTCGCCGTTTAATTCCTGGGAGCCTTCGGCGAAATGGGTGCCTTTATACGTGAAGGCGAATGAGTTATCGATCCGGACACCATCCATGGTGTTAACCATGTCTTCAAAGCCGGTCATGTCCGCCTGAAAAAAGTAATCGACAGGCACGTCCAACAACTGCTCGACGGTGCGGATTGTTTCATCCTTCCCGCCAAATGCATAGGCGTGGTTGATTTTATCCTTTTCCCCTTCGCCTGCGATGGTCGTGTAGGTGTCCCGCGGAATGCTTACCATCTGGGTGGAGTTCGTGTCCGGATTGACCGTCAAAAGCACGAGCGCATCTGTGCGCTGGTTGGGGTCATCCGCGCCCCCGGATTCGTCTACGCCCATCAATAAGACGGAAAAGGGATCTCCCTCGTCCAAATTAATCGTGTCGAGGCGGTTGTCGGATTCCGCCCGGTCTACGTCTTCCTGGATGGCCGTAAAAGTGGTGGCAACCAGATTCCAGCCGTAGCTGCCGGCGACAACCAGCATAACGCCAAGGCTGGTGCCGATGATTAATACGATTTTTTTCCATTTCATGTTTCGGGCTGCCCCCTTGCATTTAAGATTTCTTTTTGGCTTCCGGCGGAGCTGCCTTCAGGTCGTAGTAATTTCCCGTGCGGGAGACTTTTTTCCAGTCTTTGTTGAAAAAATAAGCAATGCTTCCGTACATGACAAAGTACATCGTAATAAACCGGTGCACGAAGACGTCAAAGACAATGGTCGTAAGCAGACGGAGGCGGTCGCCTTGGCTAAACGTAAACCCGTAGTGGTTCACCTGGCGGAGGGCCAGCATATTATAGATGAAATTAAACACGAATATGTAGCTCATATAGACGACGATAAAGCCCACAAAGACAAACGCCATGTTCAGGAAGGCGTTGGCGACAAAGAAGCCGGCGGTCACGTAAGCAGCCAAAATGCCAACGATTAGAGATTCGATGATATAGAAAAAGGAAACCGCCTTTGTAACGAGCGTCCGGGTAAAAAACGAACGAAAGTGCACGAGGCAGTCCATGTAGGACTTCTGCCACCGGATCCGCTGTTTAAACAGGTCTTTCCATGTTTCGGGGAGCTCGGTATAGCTGATCGCTTCGGTCAGCAGTAACACCTTTTTGTTTTTCTGCCGTCCAATATAGCGGTGGATTTTCAGGGTAATATCGATATCCTCTCCGACGGAGGATCGGTACCCGCCAACATCAAGCAGGGCATCCTTGCGAAAAATACCAAAAGCGCCTGAAATGATTGCGAGCGCCTGAAAACGGGCCAGCGACAGCTTGGTGACGTAGAAGGCCTTCAGAAAATCGAGCATTTGGACACGGAGCAGCATGCTGGTGCCCGCGAGGGTGAGCTTCCGCAATGGCGAGGCGGTTTTGGTCTGCAGGACATGCACCATGCCGCCGGCGGCCACCACATCCGAATCGGAAAATTTGTTGTTGATGACGGGCAGTGCCTCCGGGGTGAGAACCGTATCAGCATCCAGCGTCACCACCACCTCTTCGGCGGCGTATTCAATACCGGCGTTCAGGGCGTCCGCTTTCCCGCCGTTCCTTTTTTGAATGACGTAGATGTTCGGATGCAGCGACGAGCGGTAAACCCCTTCCACGGGCTGATGGGGGAGAGAGCCAAGGGCTTGTTTCTCCCAAAGGTGCAGGTCCAGCTCCTCGTTCAACAGCATAAAAGTATCGTCCCGCGAGCCGTCATCGATGTAGAGAACTTCGGCTTGTTCTGCATCCAACGCCTTCATGCTCTGCATAGAGGTACGGATAATGCCGGCCTCATTGTAGGATGGAATAATAATGCTGATGCCTGTCCGGCCGCCGGTGACCACCGGCTGTCGTTCGTCCGTTTCCCGGAACCAGGGGAGGCAGTGGAACAGGTGGAGCACTGGAAAAAATAAACATAAGCAAAAAAAGATGATAAAAAATAATTGCAAATCGATGAACCTCCTTCGTTTCTTATTATACGGGGATGGACTGGGGAATGGGGAAGCGGAAGTGTCCCCAGGGGGAAACCGCTGCTTGTAAAATAAAGAAAAAAGGGACTTTGCCGAAACGGAAAATAACTACCCAAATCCCTGTGGTTGAAGGATTTTGAAAGGTTTTTATCATCATCCGCAAAACCAAAAAGGAAAAAAGTAGGAGGAGATCCCTTGGAGAAAATTAAGCCTATAATGTAGAAACCTGTCGGCCGAACGAAGGCAATAGACCAATGTTAGCCTCCACATTTACGGAACAAAGAGAGGGAACGGGGTAAGAAGCGAACGTTTGGGTTTCCTTCATACATCCCAATTGTCATTACATATGAGGTTTTAAGAGATGGATAATTTCCGGCGAAGAATGAAGCCCTTCCAGGCGTTCGAGGATATGCCCCTGGCGTAAGATCAGCAGGGTAGGCAGGACTGTCACCTCGAATTCCTCAGCAAGAGAAGGGGAGTCCTGGATATTTACCGGGAGAATCGCGACCTGGTCCTCCATTTTTCGTTGCACGTTATCTAAAATGTACGGCAACCGGTGGCACGGCGTACACCACGGGGCCCAGAAGGAAGCTACTATGACCAAAGTTTCGGAGGTGCTTATATCATGCTGGCGCTCTTCCTCGTTCATAATATAAAGCCCCCTGAAATAAGAATATCGTACGCATAATATCATAGAGGAAATTCAATACAAATAAAAATAAAAATGGAAAAAGAGAACATTTACAAGATATTATTGATAGAAATGGATATACATTAACAGAAAAATATGGAAGAAGGTTTGATCTTTACATCAGCAGGAAATGGAAAAAGAGAGTGTTAATAGATAAAAATTAACATTGATGGGAGGTGACAGTGTGTTATCGTTTATTTGGAGTTTAATCATTGGTGGATTGATTGGTTGGGCTGCAGGGGCTATTACCGGTCGAGGCGTCCCTTTTGGTATTATTGGTAATATTATCGCCGGATTTATCGGTGCCAGTTTGGGCACGGCGCTTCTCGGCAGCTGGGGGCCAGCGATCGGTGGTTTTGCTATTATTCCCGCCTTGATCGGGGCGATTATCCTCGTCTTAATTGTAAGCATGATTTTTAATGCGGTGAGAAAGAAAAAGAAATAGCCTCGAGGTCTCGAGTTAAGTTAGCTGAGAGGGAAGCTATCGAATACCAAAGTAGCTTTCCTCTTTGGTGTATTATACGTTACATATTTTATCAAACGTGGTGGTTAGTGATGGCGCGTAGTCGAGTTCCCGCCTGTTCTCCGGTAGCCTCAGGCAGTTAAAAAGGGGAGAAGCACTGTCTTCTCGACATTGATATTCTAGAGGTGCCGATTCGTGACATTTTGTGGACTGGAACTTCGAAAACGACAAAAGCATGATTTTTCTCGTCTCCGACCCTGTCTAGGCACAGGGAAGAACTAACGGTGAAACCTATCTTGTCTTTTTCAAATGAAAAAGACGTTTGAGGGAAGATGAAGCAGGGAACAAAGAAAAGAATAATGTTTTTTGGTGACAATTAAAGGACAAAGAGCCTGTTAATAAACCGAATGAAGCTGGGAGGCTTTGTTCGGTTTATTTTTATGGACCAAAAAACAATCATGGAGGGACTTAGCGATGCGCTACACGTTCGAGGCATCCATGACGCTTGAGGCGTTTGTGGAGGCCAATACGCACCATTTTGAAGAAATTTTACTTGAGGAAGCGGCAGCGATCCGCGAAGATATCCGGGATATTTTGCAGTATGGTCACATCGATCTGGTGACGAATGCCCGGCAGATCGTGGCCTATGCGATCCATGATCAAGCAGAGGAGCTGCAAGCCTTTGCCCGCCAGGAAGGCCGGATGTGGGCCAACGCCTCGATCGACCTGTCATTTAAATTAACATGGATCCACGCCCTGCGACGGACGACGTGGATCGTCATCGAAGCGTATCAACGCTTGAGCGGGGTGGTCGACCCCTCCCAATTTTTTCACTGGGAGCGGGACGTGAACAATCAGATCGACGCCTTTTTACATACCTTTTTACAAAGTTATAACGCCTATAAACAGGCGGCCCTGGAGGAACAGGAAGCCCTGGTGGAGGATCTTTCGGCCCCGCTCATTCCGATCCACCCCACGATTGGGGTGTTGCCGCTGGTGGGGGCCATGAACGAGCATCGCATGGCGTTTATTAAAGAGAAAGTTCTCACCGAGGTGGGCAGGCAGAAACTCCGGACGGTCATGATCGATCTTTCCGGTGTGGCGCATATGGAATCCCAGGTGATCACCATCTTTCAGGAAGTGCTGGACGGGGTGAGGCTGATGGGGGGCGATCCCGTGATCACCGGCATGAGCCCCGATATGGCGCTGGAGGTGACGGATGCTGGATGGCCGTCGTCGGTGCAGACGTTTGGATCGCTGCGACAGGCGCTGCAAAGCTGTCTGGGGACGGCGGCTATAGAACAAGCCGGCCAGGAGGAAAGCTCCCGTGCTTTTCAACTGCCGGGAGTCATACCAGGGCCGCGGGGAAAAGACGTCGCTCCGAGGAAGGGGTGACGAGAGATGGTAGTGTTTCTGCAGGACGATAACATCCGCCGCGCGCTTCAGCGCCTCTTCGAGTTTCCATTTCATAGCGGATGCCTCCTGGGTGGTCATGTGAAAATAGTTATTGCATGGAAGATTATTGATGATTCTATGGGAAAATCTTTCTTTCCTGAAGCTGATTATTGAGTTCGCGGCCCTTTCAGTTCACAGCATATAATAGCATCTGCGCGAAGGAGCAACGAGTCTCCTAGGGCCAAGACTTCCTGGGAGGTCCCCTTGGCCGCTGTGCTCATCGCCCGCTGAACATCAAAATACGCATCGATGGCTGCCTCTTCCTCTGCTACTTTATGCGAAACCTGGTGGCCATTCGTTAAGGTTAACACGAGCTTAAACATTGGCTCTCTCCTTTGAAGGTATTAGAAATAGATGATGAAAACACCCCATGTATTATTCGTCTTCGTTATTAGGAAACTCTTCAGGCATCCCATCCGATTTCTCGTCATCCCCACAGGCGGTCAGGGCACTGGAAGATACCAGCATGACAAGTGTTACGATAAAAATATTGAACCAACGACTCATGTCTTCGCTCTCCTTTTGGGTAAACCATGTAAGATGGCTCTGAAATTTGAAGATTTATCTCCATAGGCCATACCCGATAGCGGCATAAATATAACAATAAGCCCTTCCCGATAAAACAGGAAAAACACTCCGGGGCACGCGATGGAAGAGGTTTAGGCCAAAATCATTCGTTAGCTATAAGGAAGTTTTAAATATTTGTAAAGATTGTTTCTTTGACGTGTTCAACGAGACAAATAAGTGGTATCTTGAGGATGGGAGCGATCTCCCAATCGCCATCTCCCTTAACATGTGATACCCACCTTGAAAGCCAGCCGATTGAGCTGGCTTTCTTTCAGTGATATTAAAAATTTCATGCACCGTAATTAATTTATACAAAATTTTATTTCATTTTTAAGTGCATGCTTTTAATGTGTTAAGAATATTCGATTTCCTCCCATATTTGCACCAACCGTGGCAGGGGAAGGGCTTTGAGAACCACATGAGCTTGACGCCCCCGGGGATAGTGATCATCGATAGCTTCGATATGCACCAAGTTTTCTTCGCGAAGAAAATAAAACACGTCCTGTAATTGTTGTTCCTGTTTCGCACTTAAATATAATAAAGCCGGATGGCCCTTTATTAAGAGAGTGGAAACGTCTTCTTCCGCGTGCTTATTTAGGCGATGAAACGCTTCTTCTATTTTCCATTTCATGATGGATTCCTCCTTGAATGGTTTTTGCTATTCGTTCGAAACTACTAAGTCTAATGAGTGCTCATGAAAATGCACACCCTAGAGTGCCTCCAAACATTTTTCTTTTAAGGCCACTTCTCCCCGATATTTGTGGTTCTTCTTCTACAATAAAGGCATGAGATGAGCATTTCTTTATAAGAAAATGAGAAATGAATGAGAAGGACATGTAATATTAAAGGAAAACAGGCATTTCTCTAGGCAGTTTACCTTTATAACAAGGAATAGATCGAACAACATCCATCATAGTCCTTTTCAAATAATTGGCTGCTATTATGGAAAAAGAAATATGGTCAGCTATTCATGGAGGTGTTCGATGACCAGTGCAAAATACGTTCTTTATATGTATGGCATCGTTTTATTTATTTCATGGAATTTGATGCTTTTATTAGATCAGATGCACTATACGATAGAAGACAAGAACAAAGGGGTCCTATTTATCTGTACGGTAACACCGCTCCTATTTCTTCTTGTTCATGTCTATCACAAGCATCGAGCGGCAAAAATGATCGTAGTATGGGTGTTAGGCGGATTATTCCTCATCAATACGATATGTTTTTTTGTCGTTCCATAAAAACATAATAAAAAAATGATCTTCTCTAACGTATTAGGAGAGATTATTTTTTTATTATCAAGAATGCCTCCCAAAAAGTACACATTAAGAGTCAAAAAGATAGAGTATATACAATTGTTTCGCAGAGGTACCCGTTTGATGGAAGAAATCATGAATAATAAATTTAATTAGAAATGAAGGCTAAAAATTCTTTGCCGAATTCAGAAGTGCCTGACTGCCATAGTCCTTGTTCAGACATAGTCGTATGAAGCGATTCGTGAAAAATCAATCCATTGTTGTATAAATCAATGACTATTCGATCGTAAAACCCACGTTCAGAATCTAGTTCTGGGAAGGCCATGGTCAGTATAGAAGATTTTGCCCCCATTGAAATATTCGGTTTACTCCCCTCTTTAAAATGAATATTTGGGTTATCCAAAAAATAGAGTATCCTCAAATGCCATTCATTAAATTCATCAATATAAGTTAGAAACATTTGCTTTTTATTTTCTCCAATATGAAGCTTAGGTGTATTAGAAAGGGCATTCATTAATTTCACTCTTTTTTCTGACTGATGCGTCTTCAAGGCCACATTATATACTTGCATAGCAATCGTTAAAAACTCTTCACTCTCTGCTAATTGCTGAATATCATGTCCTTCTTCTTCTAATATTTTCAACCTCTCGTCCATATCTGAGAGTACTTGTTCTCTTCTTTTTGTAGCAGGACCTACAAACACTTGGCCAAAAAGTTCTGATAAAAGCCCTCCTGCCACTGGAACTGCACTTAAACTTCCTTTTGCAATCGCATGGCCCACTTCTTTCGTCTTATCTTTCAATTATTGACACTCCTTTTTCCAAATGTGCTTTACCTATATGATTGTAAATTACAAAAAATCATTTTTATTTCATATTGAGATTATCTTTCCTTACTTATTTTTTCATATAATCCAAATCAAGTACATAACAAGGAAACTATTGCCAACTATTCTTTGGATCAAATTTCTATTTATGGAGCGTTGCAAAAGGTAGACCTTTTTAGTCATTGTATATGTCGACCTAAAAAAGCACTATTGCGTACCAAAAGGTCTTGAATTATTTTTAGCACGTTCTAAAAAGAACATGGATGTTTTGGCACGCTATTAAACTACTTTGCCATATTTACTTGATTCGGAGTCGGAATGACCTTCTAATAGGCTTGTCGTAATTCTATAAAACAGCTGAAGTAACGAAGCCGATAATAAAAAGCATAAATAAACAGCAGCGCCCTCTAGAAAGATAGCGCTGCTGTTTATTTATAATGATTTATTGTTTCAGTGTCCTATACGCAGAAAGCTTTTGTTCTTCGGCAGAAACCGATAATATTCTTCGGTGCCGTATATACATCAGACAGCTGATGGCCAAAAGGAGGGAAGCAATGATGAAAACGATGCGCACTCCCGCTGTTTCCGCCAGTCCTCCAACCAATAATGAAGAAAGGCCAAAAAAGCTGGTCAAAATAACGTCTCTGGAAGAAAATACCTTTGCCAGCTGCTTTTCTTCCGTATGGGCTTGAATCAGAGAAATTTGCGTAACTTCCTGAACCTGCGTCGGAATACCGATCAAAAGGGAAATGAGCAGGGCGAAAGCGTTGGAAGCTGGAAACGCGAACCAAAAGGTGAATATCGCAACACAAAACGAGCTGCCGATTAAAAAATACCGGGCTTTAGCCTGAAGAGCTTTTTCAAACCGGAAGCAGAGCATACCGCCAATCATCAGGCCGGCGAAAAACGAAGCATTGATGTAACCCCACCACGACTCATTTTCCTGAAGCACATCGGCAACATACACATACAGTAACGCAGCGATCCAGATGGCTGCTGTTAAAGAAGTGATGCCATCGACAATAAACATGGTGCGCAGCGGACGATGCTTCCATACATACTTCCATCCCGATTGAATGGTTTCTGCCATCGATGAAACCGACGAGGTTTGCAAAGAAGCGTCGCTGCTCTCAATACGAACACCAAGAAGCAGTAAAGGAATTATCATAAAAGTAAGGGAAGTGCCTATAAACACTGCACCTGGTGGAAACAGTACGATGAACAGAGCGCCAACAGGCCACCCGGTTAATTGAATCGTTTGGTCAGAAACGGACATCAGGCTGTTTGCCCAAACCAGAAAGCGCCGAGGGACGATTCTGGGAAGAGAAGCGTTCCGGGCAGGCGTGATCCAACTGTCCAATACGGCAATCAGGCCCACAATGATCAACGCCCAAATTAAAAATGAAGACCCGATAGCTGTTAAAAGAAGCATGGGCAGGGTCATCAACAGCAGCCCTTTACCGATAGATGCCGAAGCTAAAATCGATCTCAGGTTCCCTTTTTCCAGTATCAAAGGAGCGAACAAGCCGCCAAGAAACCGGGAAAACGTATTGATAAAAGGAATAAGAGAAACGAGAAACACGGAAGAAGTGCGTTCGTAAACGACGCTGATGATACTTACAAGATAAAAAATATCGCCGGCACTGGCGATGGACTGATTACTCAACAACAAAAAGAACGAACGTGTGCTGCTCATCATATCACCCACTGTATTTAGTTTTTATATGGGGAAGATGAGCTGCCTACATGAGCTTTCGTCCTTTCGTGAAAATAGTTTTGTTGGATGCTTTAAATATGGTTGTTATTAAAATATCACAATTTATGGAAAAAGCACAGTCTCGAAAACCATTTTTGTAATTTTAAGGTTGATTTTTCTATCTTTTACATATACACTTCTTCATTAATAAATCATATTCGGGGAAGAAGAGAGTAATGATGCGGCCGGTCTGGCAGCGACTCAGGGACGGTGGAAGCCTGGGAAACGGTGCATGATGAAGCGCACTTCGGAGGAACGGTCTGAAACCAAGTAGGAACCGTCGGGTCATTTCGTTATCAATGGGCAAGGAGGTTCTTCGGAACAATCGGAGTGGTACCGCGGGTAAGATCTCGTCTCTATACAGAGGCGGGATTTTTTTATGCTATAAACAGGAGGAAAAGCAGATGATCGAATACGAAAAGCATTATGCCGAAGCCATTACCCCGCACATTCAGCATGTGTTGAATGTCGAGGAGGTCCAGGCGTTGATTGAATATCCAAAATATGAGGGGCAGGGAGATCTGGCGTTCCCTTGCTTTGCGCTGGCCAGGCATTTCCGAACCAATCCTAAGGAAATCGCTGCCGAGTTGGCCGACAGCATCAACAGCCCGTTATTTGAAAACGTGGTGGCAGATGGACCATATGTGAATGGGTTTTTAGATAAAGCAGCTGTCAGTCAGCAACTTCTTCAGCGCATTCAACAAGAAGGAACGAATTACGGGACGCATGCATGGGGGAGAGGGAAGACCATTACGCTGGATTTTTCGTCACCTAATATTGCGAAGCCCTTTTCGATGGGGCATTTACGGTCGACGGTGATCGGTAATGCCATGGCGAACATTGTCCAAAAGTGTGGATACACCCCGGTCAAGATTAACCATGTGGGGGACTGGGGGACCCAGTTCGGAAAATTAATGGTGGCTTATACGCGCTGGGGATCGGAGGAGCAGGTACAGCAGAATACGATTAAAGAACTGCTGGATTTGTATGTACTGTTCCATGAAAAAGCGAAGACTGAGCCGCATTTGGAAGAAGAGGCACGTCAGTGGTTCCGAAAGCTCGAACAGGGGGACGAAGAAGCAGCCCTTCTCTGGCGTTGGTTCCGGTACGAATCCCTGCAGGAATTTTCAAAGATTTATAATCTATTGGGTATAGAGTTTGATACGTACCACGGCGAAGCCTTTTATAACGATCGGATGGAGGGGGTGGCGCAACTGATTCAAGAGAAGGAGCTGCTGGTAAGATCCGAAGGAGCAGAAGTAGTCGATTTGAGCGACCATCAGCTGCCGCCGTGCCTGATTCGAAAATCCGATGGGGCTACGCTATACGCCACACGGGATCTGGCCGCGGCAATCTATCGGCATCAGAAGTACGGGTTCGATCAATCGTACTACATTGTCGGAGACGAGCAACGCCTGCATTTTCAACAGCTGTTTTTGGTTTTGGAAAAGATGGGATACGATTGGGCGAAGGGAATGATCCACATCCCGTTCGGCTTTATACTGCAAAATGGGAAGAAAATGTCGACGAGAAAAGGAAAAGTGATTTTACTGGAAGAAGTGATTCAGGAATCCATTGATCTGGCGCAGCGAAATATTGAGAAGAAAAACCCGGAGCTTGGGCAGAAGGAAGAAACTGCGCGTATAGTCGGTGTTGGAGCGATTATTTTTCATGACTTAAAGCACGAACGGCAAAATAATATCGAATTTCAATTCGAGGATATGCTGCGGTTTGAAGGAACGACAGGGCCGTATGTACAGTACACGCATGCAAGAGCCTTTTCGATTCTAAAGAAGGCCGGTTATCAGCCGTCTTCAGTGGAGCAGGGATTAACGGATGCTCCGAGCTGGAATGTCATCAAAGCGCTGGCAGCTTTTCCGTCGGTTATTGAAAGAAGCTACCATCAGAGTGAGCCTTCGGTCATTGCCAAGTATTTGATTCATTTAAGCCAGAGCTTCAACAAATACTACAATCAGGTACGCATACGGAGGGAGGACGAGGAGCTGCCAGCCAGACTGGCCCTGGTACATGCAATGGCGATTGTGTTGCAGGAGGGGTTGCGTATTCTTGGTGTTCAGGCACCCGAAGAAATGTAGAAGAGATTCAACTAATAATATACCCCGTTAAACCAACGGAGCCATCAACCGCCCGGGGGAGGAAGAAGGAAAGACGTTTTCTTTCTTTTGGCTGCCTCTCCATCAGCGGCAAGTATTAGTGTCGGGGTATAGTGATTACATTTATCGTCTGTAATAGTTTTCTCAAGCTTCTATAACTAAACAAGGAGGTGTTACTAAGATGATTCATTGCCGAACGATCAGGAAACGGGACTATATTTCTCTACCGTTGCTTTTTGATGTATTGGGGTACACGAGCACGCCAGAGGATATCGTTAATCGCATGGACCACTTAATGCAGCTGCCGCAATACGAAGCAATTGTCGCTGTAAATGATAAAGAAGAAATTTTCGGGTTTGTTGGCTTGGGGCATATGCATTATTTTGAAAGAACGGGCACATATGGAGCTATTTTAGCTATGGCAGTGAGAGCAGATAAACAGCGCCAAGGCATTGGAACAATTTTAATCGAAGCCGTAGAGGTCTGGGCGAACCACCTTGGATGTGATGGTGTAGTAGTTTCGAGTGGTAATCGAAATGAACGGAAGGCGGCACATCAGTTTTATCAAAAACATGGGTATCTTCGCGAAGGCTCGAGCTTTGTGAAACGTTTGGAGGAGAGCGGGAGCAAAAAATAATGATTCGGCTAAACTTCAGCAAAAAGGGGGGTTATCGATGAGAGAATACTGGATTTCTGGCAATAATACGGTTTTACACTGCCTGGACAGTTCTCCGGATACTAGGGAGACAACTCCTTTATTTATTAGTCCGGGATTATCCGAACCTGCTGAAAACTATATTGATACGATCCGGGCGTTAGAGCCCCGGCGGTGTATTGTTTTTGCGCATCGGGGTAGAGGGAAAAGCAGTGCGCCAACATCAGGATATACTTTGGAGGACCATGTGAATGATATAGAGGCAGTTGCGAATTTCTTTGACCTTCACCGCTTTTATCTGATGGGGTATTCGTGTGGCGTTTCCTACGCCTTGGGTTATGCGCTACGACAACCCTCCAGGCTGGAGGGATTAATCTTAGCCGAATACCCCGCAGTCGATAAACAAATGGGTCCGGGATGGGCTGATCATTACTTGCAGACCTCATATGGAGACCAAAGAGGTAGCGATCTCATGGACGAGCAGGTCGTTCGGGGAATCGAACGAGATGCCCGGGAGTTCTCGTTTCGTTCCTCTCTTCATTAGATTTCCTGTCCGACGCTCATCCTGAGAGGTACGGGAGAAGAATCACTTTTATCTGAAGAAGAGGCCGGAGAATACCAACAAAAAATGAAAAACGCACAATCGGTAGTATTTAAACAGGCAGGGCATACCTTAAAAGAAACAGAATTCCATAAGTTTGTTCGTATACTCCGCGCATATTTACAGAGCGGATTAATAGAGCTATAAATATCAAAGTACTCTTAACTGTAAATCTTGCTATGTTTTTCTACTTTTCTAAAAGGTTTATTTAAAACTTTTGAAATTAAATTAAAAAAACAAAAATTAAACAAGTAAGTAAATATTGTCGAAAAATTTCAAAATTTACTTTTTATGATAAAATAATAACTAATGAAAGCTTCAATTTCCTTAGGTTTTGGGTTAAGAACAACAATAGGGAGGGCATAGAATGAACCACCTTGTTTTACCGGGAAATCAAACTCAAGCTCTTTCATTAGAAAGCTCTCACTCGTTTCTGAATAGTGACTTATATACAGATATTTCTGCGCAAGGTTTCGAAGGGGTTGAGTGGGAACAGATACCTGATGAATTTTTAATGTACATCTATTTACATAAAAACAATACGCTTCGTAAACAGCGAAGCGAACGAACAAAGCGCAAATATGTAGAAACGCTTGTCCCATTCCTTACTTATGTACAAGAGTTCGGAGGATTAAGAGAAATTTCTGCTCAACGTATTTATGCGTATCAGCTATATCTCGAGCGAGAGAAGGGATATAAGGCGAGCACGTTGGCACGTCATAGTACGGTCATTAAACAGTTTCTGCGATTCCTCGTGCAGGAAGACATGATGGAAGTCGATTTGACAACAAAAATGGCTCCCGTCGCTCAACCGAGAGATGAGCTCGTAGACCGGGATCTTCATGAGCACGAAGTTCAGCAATTACTCTCTTATTTCAAACAAAAAGATACGTTTGCTTATACTTTGTTAGTCGTTTTAACGAGCACGGGTATGCGGATTGAAGAGCTGGCAAATGCCAAATGGCGCGACCTGGAGTGGCGATCGCCAGAAGGGGCCTTTTTTCTGCACATTACGGGAAAGGGCGAAAAGGAGCGGCCGATTTTTCTTTTCGCCGATGTGCTGCGTATCCTCCAGGACTTCCGGGAAGAGCGTGAAATGATCACCGAGACCTTTACAGGAGACTCTGCATTCTTTCCAAAGAAAAACGGGGAACATTATCATGTGAACTACCTAGGGGATCGCTTCAGCAAGCTCATTGCTTCAGCTCCATTTCCGTTTGTGCAGCACCGTCGAGATCCTATTACGCCACACACGTGTCGTCATTATACGACCTATTACATGCTAGAGCATGGAGCTGACCTTGCTTCGGTACGGGATATGTTGGGGCATGCGTCGATACGAACGACAGAGCGCTATCTCCTTCGAAGAAGAAACTATGGGGAACATGCTGGATTGAAAGTAGATACAAGCAGTTTTACACATTGAGGTGTTGTAAACAAACTCTTTTATGAGCAAATTATATATTTCATATTTAAAGATTGTGAGGAATTAGCCTCGTTACATATGGGACTTTTTGTGCTAAGAGACAAACCAAGTTTATTTCCCTCGAATTTCATATGAACCCCATTGGTGTTTTCGTATATTACGAGCTACCAGTTTGTTAATTTAAGTATTTTGGAAAGATAAAGTTAATACAAATTTACCATGGCTAAGGTTAATAGATTTTAATGATTTTAAATAGGTGTCTGAAGGAAACCTTGCGAAAGAAAGTAGAATTGAACCAAAATTGAAAGAGGAAGAGAAATTGTTATAAAGGTGTACAGCATGCATCAGTATAAAACTTTTTCTAGGGGAGAAATATATAATGGAATTTTTAAAAGTTACTCACACTGATATAGAAAAATTATCGGATCAACAGCTAACGGAATTATTGTCAATGTTGCTATATGCCGAATCTGAAAAATGGAATATCCCTGCTAATTCAGTAGGAGTAGCCCTTAATATTAATGTTCCAGACGGCGGTGAAGACGGCAGGATAAAGTGGACAGAGGGGGTAGAAAAAACAAATTGGTTGCCAAGTCGCTTTACTTTTTTTCAGTGCAAAGCCACAGACATGCCCCCTTCAAAATGCAAAGATGAAATATTAACAAATGATACTGAACTCAAACCAAAGGTTAAAGAGGTAATCGAAGAAAAAGGAGTCTATATCCTATTTCATAACCAAACATTAAATGAACAACAAAAGCAGCAAAGAATTGATAAATTTAGAGAAGCTATCGATAACTCATCGTTACAAATAGATAGTGATTCTGTATGTATACATATATATGATGCGGGAACAATAGCGGCATGGACGAATGAATCAATTGCAGCAGTCGTGGCAGTTTGGGGTTGGGTAGGCAATCATTTATTAGAGGGGGCCTGTACTTGGAAAGAGTGGAGCGGTTATCAAGAAGATGATTACACTTATGTATTCGATGACTCAAATTCAGCCAATATAGCACAACTAAAAGACCACTTCACGGGAGTTAGGAGGGTCGCACGTATCATAGGGTTATCAGGGTTAGGTAAAACAAGGTTAGCCTATGAAGCATTTCGACCTCCAGATGATTTAAGTGATATAGCACAACTTTCTAGGAGTAATCAAGCAATATATATAGATGCGGCTATGAATTCAAATAAATTATCTGGAAGTATTGCAACTTGGAGATCACAAGGCTTGAGAGGGACTCTCATTGTAGACAATTGTAATTTTGAAATGCATAACATCTTAAGGAGAGAAGTAGAACATTCAGAGAGTCAGTTGAATTTATTAACATTAGATTTTAATCCTGAGAAATATGACAGTGATCACCCTTACATAGAATTAAAACAAGTATCAGATGAAATTATCAAAGGAATCATTTCTCAGAGCTATCAGAATATATCCCGAGAAGACATTGAACGAATTGTTCATTTTGCTCAAGGCTTTCCCAAAATCGCGGTACTTTTAGCAAAGGCTAGGCTTAATATGGAAGATGATATCGGAAGTTTAAAAGATAATACTTTAATAGAAAAACTTCTGTGGGGTAGAAATGAAAAAGACCACACAAAACAAAAAGTAATATCAACATGCGCTCTATTTGAACATATAGGATTTGAAAAAGAGGCTTCACCTCAACGTCAGTTTGCTGCTGAGCATATATGCAAGGTTACTAATGACGAATTTTATGCAGCTTGTCAATATTTTATTGATAGGGGAATATTGGATGTAAGGGGGAGATACATTAGAGTAACACCGCAGCCTTTAGCTATACGTCTGGCCGCGGATTGGTGGAAAAACTGTGCACCCGAAACGGCATATCAAATTGTAACAGCAGAGATGCCAACAGGGATGTCTGAGGCTCTGTGTGACCAAATGGCAAAACTTCATTTTCTTCCTAAGGCTCAAGAATTAACTTCGAATTTATGTGGAGAGCAGGCCCCTTTTGGCCAAGCGGAAGTTCTAAATTCTGAAAAGGGTTCCCGCCTCTTCCGTTCTTTAGTAGAGGTGAATCCTAAAGCTACAGCAAAAGCTCTAAATAGGGCCTTTGGTTCGATGAGCATTGAAGAATTATTGCAAGTGGAATCAGGTAGAAGAAATTTAATTTGGGCATTGGAGAAGCTATGTTTTTGGGAAGAAACATTCGAAATTTCCTCAAAAATATTATTATATTTTGCTGCCGCAGAAAATGAAAGTTGGGCTAATAATGCAACAGAACAGTTTCTGCAATTGTTTCATTATGTTTTATCGGGCACACAAGCTCCTCCCGAAGTAAGGATAAAGGTAATAGACCATGCCTTAGAATCTAAAGTATCTAAAGTTCAGTTTTTAGGTGTAGAAGCACTGGGACACGCTTTGCAAACTCATCATTTTAGTCGAATGATAGGAGTGGAAAAACAAGGAAGTAGACCGATAAATCAAGAATGGAGGCCTGAAACTTGGAGTGAAGTTTTTGAATACTGGCAAGTTGCACTTGAAAAGATTACACAAATAGCAGTAAATAGTGAAGCAATGTCTGAGAGAGCACTAGAGATAATAGCAAATAGTATACGGGGCTTAGTTTCCTATGGAAAAGTAGAAGAACTTGAAAAATCTATAAAAATAATAATTGATCGAAAAGGTTCATTTTGGCCGAGTGCATTAGAAAGTATAAAAGATACCATTGATTTTGATGGCTCTAAAATTCCAAAAGAAGGACTAGAACGATTGCAGAATTGGGAGAAATGGTTACAACCAGACGATTTCATAAATCAATTAAAACTACTCGTAAGTATATCGAAGTGGGAACATGAAAAAAACGATAAAGGGGAATATATCGATATTTCTGCTGAAAAAGCAAAACAATTCGCTTTATATACTATTGAAAATCATTATGAAGAGTTACTAAGTAACTTACATTTAGTTTTAATCGGAGAACAAAGAAAAGGGTACGTTTTTGGTTATGAAATTGCTAAATGGGTTGAAGATCCAAATTTTTTACTAAATAGAACAAAAGATTCTTTGAAAGAAATTGTTAATAAAGATATTGAATACATTAACTTATCTTTTATCGGAGGAGTCCTTTCTTTTTTACAGACTAAAGCTTCTGAACTAGTAGATAATTTTTTAAATGATTTCTCACAATGTGCGGAGTTTGTGCAATTTATTGTAGATTTAACAAGGTTTATAAGTATTTCTGAAAAAGATATTGATAGAATTATCGTATTATTAAAGGAAAGAAAAATAAATGTTGAGACCTTGAATATTTTTTCATATGGAAGTGTTTTAGATCATTTAAAATTTGAAGAAGTATTAAGATTGATTTCAGAGATTGTTAAGTATGGGGAAGAAGGGTACCTTGTTAGTTGGCACATTCTATACATGTATGCTTATGATGATGATGAAAAGTTCAGATCATTATTGGGTGAATTTAAAGCTTTGATCTTAAAACCGGAAGTTATAATTAATAGAAAAATTTTTAGTTATGAAATTAGTGAGGTGACAAAAAAGATTATTCTGAACGATGAGAATGAAGAAAAAGAAACATTTATCTCTGCTCATTCTCAAGAGATAGTGAATTTATTAGCGACTAAATTAAATTTTGAGCAAAGAAAAAGTTTACGAGAATTTACTGGTATTCTAATGGACTATGGTTGGGAACACAGCTGGCCAATAATCAGTGAAGGCTTGCTTTCTGAGGATAAAACAGTTGTTTATAGAACAATAGAAATACTAGAACCAAGCAGTCTTCTAGGTGGATACACTTGGCCGTTAAAAAGCGTGCCATATGAAAACCTAGTAAAGTGGTGTGAACTTAATAATAAAGGGCCCGAGCTTCTCTCAGCAGCAATTCCGGTTATGAGAGATGTCGACTCTGAGGAAGAAGCGAACATAACTCAGATTGCATACTATCTAGTTTCTCAGTATGGTTCTAATGAAAAAGTGTTACGTAATATTAGTGCTCGTTTAGGTACGTTCAGTTGGACTGGCTCGCCGATTCCTCATCTCCAAGCACAAATTTCTATTTACAAATACTTTGAGAGTCATCAATCATCAATAGTTAGGGAATGGGCCCAAAATCATGTGGAAAAATTGATCAACAATATAGAGAGAGAGAAAAAAAAAGAAGAGGAAGAAGAACTAGGGTTTTATTAATTTACCAATAAAATAAACGAAGAGCCCATCTAACATTAGAAATAGTACGATAATTAAAATCCTGCTTCAATATCGAACAGAAGTAGCTCATAGATTTAATAACGAACCAAAAAATCAACAGATTTAACTAAAAAACTTCTGGACAGTGCCCGAAACCTCCCATTTTTGTCTCTGAAAATGGGGGGGGTTCCATAATAAAATGTACAATACCTTATAGATTTTTAGACACTTTGGAGGGACGCCCATGACCTAACGTATCGGATATGCACGCGTATACACCTTGTCCGTTCGATTATTAATCTAAACAATATTGTGCACGAACTGGCAGCCGAAGGTATTTCGGTGTTGTTTTAAAAGATAATATGGAATTTCACGCCGGAGAGGGAACCAATAGCATGCAGACGCTGTTGTTTAATGTGCTAGGAAGCTTTGCGCAGTTTGAGGTCGACCTGATCCGGGAGCGTACCACAGAAGGAAGAGAACGAGCGAAAGCGTATGGAAAACATATGAGCCGTCCGGGCCAATCGGAAAAGGCAGTTCAGCAAGCCTTACAGCTCTTCGAGAACCGAGCGACCAATCACATGAGTGTGAAAGATATTGTAAAAGTAACGGGCGTTCCCCGTTCGACCATATATGCTAAAAGGAAATGTGATGGAGCGTAGCTCGGTGCTACGTTTCTCTCTCTGAAGGATCTGATACTTATGAATTCACCCATAATGTCTATTGCGGTTTGGAATATTCTCCTAGTTGGGACGCTCGTGTACCTTTCTCTTACCTTGCCGATGGAGTGGTTCACCCCATTCACGCAGGAGGGTTCTTTTTCTCTCTACCAGAGCATCTCCGGGATCTTCCTTGTGATGTTTCTTCTCGTCCTGTCGGGTTTGGCTGCGACACTCCTGTCCTTGAAGCTGAAGAAGCTTCATCTGGTTATTCTATCTCTTCTCCTGTACTTATCCATGGCCATTGAAACGGTACTCTTCGCTTTTGTTTTTTAAAGGCCGACTATTAACCTTCAAGAGGATAGAGAAGATATCACTCACTTCTTATTTAAACTCTTAAATCAAGTTATTTTTTATAATGTTACCGAACAAGAAGAATCCGAAAAAATGTTTCAAGGACTGCCATCAAGCGCTATAGAGCAAATAGAACAAAGAAGCGAGCAGCGAAAAAATAAAAAATACAACTAATTTTTACATTAGTAAAGAGTAAGTTTGAATTTAAATATTTTGAAAACATGAAAAAACCTGTACTTATTCCAATTAAACGAAAGGCGGGTTTCTGATGGGACAAAAAATGATAGCTACTAAAACTTCTAGAGGTTATCCAAAAAAAGACGTAGAAACTTTAATTGAAGAATTAAAAGTCATCCCTCCTCTACAAGCTATAAAATTTTTGAATACCAAATCATTTCAAATTTACAATCAATACACAAATGATGAAGATACAGATTTTATTTTTGCTCAGCAAACCATACTTAACGCTTTAAAATGGATATTAGTTTATAGTGATTTTAACAATGAAGAATCTTATGAATTTAATGCTGCTGAATTTGAAAACTTAATGTTAGATCTTAATGAATACTTAGAACCGACGATTAAAGATAAAGAAGATCTGATGGCTTACGTATTTAGTAATCTTATGTTTAATAATAGCCCTCAATTTCATAATGATTTGGCACGAAATAAAGAAATTTATACTAAAATAGCTGCTGATTTAGACATTTTTGACGGTGGGAACGTCATCGATATCAATGAAGATTTTCAAACGGAATATAATATAAGTATAGATGAATATTTTATGATTTTATTCATCATATTTAGCGTAGCTTATAGTTCCAAAGATGAAAGTGTTTTTCCAGTAATTAATGTCGAGGAAAAATTTAAAGATATTTCCTATAAAGAGAAGTGCAGGGATACTATAGAAGAACTTTCAATTAGTATCGATGAGGCTAAAGGTTGGGCTGCACAAAATTTAAATGACCAATGGAATTATAGTCAACTTAAAAGTTATCCTATTTTGAAAATTGATGAAAATAATTTTCTTCCAATGAATTATTTATTCTTAGAAAAGCAGTATCTTGAAGGTATTTACCATAAATTAAGAAATATATATAAAGATAATGGAGCAAAAAGTACAGATTTTAACGCAGCATTCGGCCGCCCGTTTGAAATATATTGTATGAATTTAGTTGAACATTCAAAAGAAAATTCAGAGACTGATTTTGAATTTTTTGATGAATTTTGTTACGGGCGAGAGCATAAAAAAAGTTCAGATGTAATGTTGAAAAAAGATAATAAATTAATAATTTTTGAAATAAAAAGCTCTTTTGTAAGGTTTGCATCAGAAGTACAAAGCAGTAAAACTAATATAAAACGAGACCTTAATGATTTAATCATTGAGCCTCTAAAAAAAATGAATAAAAAAATTCCAGAAATCCAAAAAGAGAAGCATGAATCTATGGAAGGTGTTACTGAAATTCATTTGGTTTTAGTTACACAAGGATTTTTACCGACTCTGGACTATTATGAAGATTATGTAGAACAAGAAGTGATTTCTTCTCTAGCAAAAGAAGTAAGAACTTATCACCATTTTGATATTGAAGAACTAGAAATGTTTAGTGGTTTAGTAGAAAAAAGCGAGCCGATTTTTTCATTGTTAACTAATAGAAAAGATAGTTTTAAAAATTATTTATTCAATCAAGGTTATACTGAATTGAGACCTGTATATTTAGAAGAACGTTTTCAACAATCTATTGAGCAATGGAAAAAAATTTGTTTCCCAAATAATTACCAAAGATAAAGGTATTTTTTAAAAGAAATTGAATCTGTCTACCTTTAATCCTTCATATTCGGCATAGTTGCGTCGACGAAGCAGATACCGTTCGGTCGTCCGGATGGAGGTGTGTCTCAACAGGTCTCTAACGGAGGCTAGATCCGCCCAGTGCTCCAACATGTAATGCGTGGTATAGTGGCCGCATGTGTGCGGAGTGATCGAGTCCTGGCGGTGCTGCACAAACGGAAATGGCGCCTGAGCCGTACCTTTGCTGAACCTGTCGTCCAGGTAATTCACATGGTAGTGGCCCCCCGGTCGTTTTTAAAAAAACGCCGTATCGTCGGTATACGCGGTAGTCTCGCAGTTGCGCTCAGCCCGAAAGGTTTTGAGGATCTCCAATACATCGGGAAATAGGTAGATCGGCCGTGGCTTGCCTCCTTTACCGCGCACCTGCAGGAAAAACGCTTGCTCGGGCGAGTGCCACTCCAGGTCCCGCGACTTAGCGTTGGCCAGTTCTTCAATCCGCATGCCGGTGCTCGGCAGCATGGCTAACAGGAGATATAAAAAAGAGCCCCTGTCGCGAAAGTAACTTAAAAGCTGAGTGACTTCGTGTTCATGCAGGTAGCGGTCCACGAGCTCCTCGGTCGGCTGGGCGACTGGCGCGAGCTTGGTCGTCAAATCGGTGGCTACCATGCCTTCCTGATACAGGAAGCGCAGAAACTGCTTGGCCACGATGCTGTGCCGGACGAGCGTAGAGGCTTTATAGCCGTTGGTACGTTCTAAGTGGGGCTGATAGGCGTACACGCGCTGGGGGGATTGTCTGTAGGGCGCCGTAGTCTTGCACGTAACGTACAAATGGCCGCAGGTTTTCCAGATACTTGCGCTTGGTGCGGTCGCTACGCTGCTTCCGGAGCGTGGTATCGGTATGCAGATAAATGTACAGTAACAGCTCGTCCGGAGTGGTACACCACTCCACGTTCTCAAAACCATGCATAGAGATATCGGTGTATAAGTCTTCCTGGAGAAAGGAGTGTTTTCCTTCAAGGAAAGCGGCTGGTGATCGTTATGTAAAATGAGATCCTGGTTGCCGTGTATTTTTAACGCATTTGAAAATTTCACGTATCGTATAAAAATTATAAATAAAAATCTAATTTTAAGCAAAGATGCCATGAACGATCATTCGTTTGGTTAGTCAGCTTTCTCTCCTCGATTTTACCAAAACCCTAAGGAAATACAACATATCCTAGATTCTTAGTTGATCATTCAATTTCGATTACTCCCCCGAGGATGCGTCCCGGTCAAAATTAGCCATGGGTCCCGGTTTGGGAAATTAATCGTAGCTTGTACGCGGTGGGGAGCAGACGGCAGGTAAAGCGGAATTCGAATAAAAGAGTGTTGAACTTATGTGTGCTGTTTCATGAAAAGCTGCAGGCTGATCCGCATGTAAAAGAGTAAAACAATCTAATGTTTTCGAAAGTTCGAAAAGGTCTACCTCTTCTCCAAAGAACATACCTAACCCGGGTGGTTGTAAGATCCGCTGTAACAACATTCCGAATCTTAAATCCGTTATCTTTTAGAATATCGGGCAAAGAGCCTGCCAACGGCTATGTTTGAAGATCTAGTGACTGATAGAAAAGATAGAAGTCACCGCGAAGTTCAATAAAAATTTTAATTAATTCAAACTCTTGAACCAATCACAGGCGTTAAAACAATCCCACATCAAAAGCAAAGATCTTATAGAAACACTCATTGCCGACATTAGTTTTAAATAAAGACATTGATAGAGAAAAATCGGTTAAAAATCGTGCAAAATTAAAAAATTGTTGAAAACTGCCTCCAGTGACTTATTTGGAGGCAGTTTAAAAGTTTGCTATAAAGATGTGATCGCTTGTTATTCGTTTGGAGGTTTAGGCTATATTGAAAATTATTTAAGCTTTTTAGAGGAAACCATTAAATTATATAAAAAGAAGCTGCATAGACTCATTTTATGAAACTCAATAGCCTTGATCTGTAGACTGTTCCGGCATTATGACCACGACATTCCCTTTTTTATGCTGTTGATCAACATACCTGTGTGCCTCTGGCATTTGTTCCAATGGATAGCGTCTATCTATGACTGGTTTAATTGTTCCAGCCCGAAAAAGTTCTTTGAGATGAAATAAATCTTCTTTTTTATAACCTGCTAATTCAAATAAAACTTTTTTGTCTGATGTCACTGAAGTCCACAGCCCTCTGATCATCCCTGGAAGACTTGGATTACCTAAAATATAACGTCCATTTTCGCTCAATGACTTTACGGTTCGTGCATACGGACATTTCCCAACCACGTCTATAATAACATCGTAATTCTTACCGCTTTTAGTGAAATCTTCTTGAGTGTAATCAATAACATTATCCGCGCCAATGGAACGGAGCATATCTAATTTCTTCGTGCTGTCGATACAAGTTACTTCAGCTCCAGCTGATTTGGCCATTTGTAATGCTAAAGTGCCTATACTTCCAGCAGCTCCAACGATAAGAACCTTTTGGCCTTGCTGGATATTTGCTTTTCTAATGAAATGTAATGCATTTAGGCCGCCAGTGGGGAGGACAGCAGCTTCTTCATAGCTCATATTGTCTGGTTTAATCACTATCGCATATTTGCTCGGTAAACAAACGTACTCGGCATAAGCACCAAACCTTAGCTGGGTAGAACCGAAAACCAAGTCTCCCTTTTTAAATTCAGTAACCTCTTTACCCACAGATTCAATTTCCCCGGATAGCTCTTGTCCCAATATATTAATTCTTGGTTTAAATATGCCGAAATAAATTCTCATGGGGAGCCAAAACAAGATTGGCATTTTAAATTTGCGCAGTTCACAGTCCCCGGCTGTTACCGTAGTTGCATGTACTTTAATCAGTACTTCATCGTTTTTGGGAGTAGGTTTTTCTACCTCCTTGAGCTGAAGAACTTCTGCTGAACCGTATTTTGTCGCTACAATAGCTTTCATATAAATCTCCTCCCTGGAGTGGATAAACTCTTGCAGGTTTTCCAAATGAACTATTAAAGCAATGAAATGATAGTCAATAGCGGTCCAATCATAAAGGCGAAAATTTAAAAAAGGATCTGCTTTTTAGCTTTTTCCCCAACAAATACCCGGAACCTGCGTTTAATCCTCCGCCGGGCCACGTGGAGGCTCCGATCATATAGAAACGGCTGATCGGTGTTTGATAACGGGAGTAGCCCACCATAGGGCGGAAAAGAAAATGCTGAAACAGCTGATGGCTGCCGGCCATATGGTCACCCTCGACAAGATTAGGATCCTCCTTCGGCAGATCCTCTGGTGAAAAGACGTGCCGGCCTTCAATAGTGTCCTTCACATCAGGTGCATATTCCGCCAGTTTATCAATGATCCGGTCGGCATATTGCTCTTTGATGGAGGACCAGGGCCCCGGGTCGATTTCATTTAGTGCATCATACTTTGGATGAGCTGGCAGAGAACGAACCATGATCCATACCGTTGCCTTTCCTTCCGGTGCTCTGCTCGCATCGACGGCACTGGGCTGGCCAACAATCAGCAGGGGGCTGTCCGGAAGAACGTCATTCAGTGCCTGGGTATGGGTACGGGCCAGATCCTCCACGTACGGTCCCACATGCACATAAGCAGATTGGGCAATGTCTTCGCCGGCTGCCCATCGAAGCGGTTCATTCAGCGCCAGGTGAATGACCATCGTTTTTGGACCGTATTGATAATTTTTTGCTTTAGAAACAAAGGATGCTGGAAGATGTTTGGCATCGACCAGATGATCGGCTATTTGGGTCGGGGTAGCGGTGCCAATCACGTCTCCGGCTTCTATATACGTCCCGTCGGCCAGGATCACACCTCTGGCTTCACCGTCCTCGACGCGCACTTCATTCACCCAGGTATTGGTTTGCAGCTTGCCACCTCTCGCTTCGAGCATTGTTACCATTGCCTGAATCATCGTTTGAATTCCGCCGCGTGCAAATGGAATTCCCTCCCGGTAATGTCCAATGGCTTCTATTAAAGGAAAAGCGGCTCCACCGCTGATATCAGGTGCATAATCCATCTGATAGCCCCACGGAACGACCAGCGACTTAACTTTATCGTTTTCAAACCAGGAGTCGACAAACTGCCGCGGGGACTTGGCAAGCTGACTTGAAACCCTCAGGGCGGTTTTTATTTTTAAGTCCAGAAGCGCCCTGAACACGACAAGCCCGGCTCGGAGAGAAGGGAGCTCCCGCTGCATCAGTTTGTACAAATAAGGAGCTACCTGATCGTATAGGGCATCAAATTCTTTCCAGGCCTCCGCATCAGCGGGGGAATGGCTGGAGAGACTCTGGTGCGTTTTCTCTGACTCTGTATCAATTGCGAGTCCGTCTCCGTCCGGAAAAACACTTGCATACGGGTGGGAGCTGTGTACCGGGGTAAACCCGTTCGCGGCAAGCTCCTGCTCATTTTCCATATAAAATCGGGACTTTAAAAACAAGCTGAGGTTCATGGAAAATAAATCATGAATAAAGCCGGGAGCAGCTACTTCGCCGGATTTAGCCGCTCCTCCGGGCCGGGGTTCCTTCTCGAGGACGAGTACCTGCTTTCCCTGCTTGGCGAGTTGAATGGCGGCGGCGAGGCCGTTGTGTCCGGCGCCGATGACAACTATGTCATATTTCATATTTTCCTCCTATATGATTTCGTTTTTCTATACGGTCAATTGTATGCTGAACTCCTATTCTTTTCCCGAAAATCCGGAGGGGTAAGAGCCCGATTGCCCGAATGATATAAGCACATTGTTTGTGCTTCAGTATAATATTGTGTACTATTTGATTGTGCACAATTAAATGTAAAGGATGGCCATCCGCATGAATGATTCACCATTATCGCTTGATCATCAGCTGTGCTTTGCTGTTTATGCCTGTTCCAAGGAAATATCAAAAATGTATCGCGAGGAGCTGGAGCCGCTCGGGCTCACCTTCTCACAGTATTTGATGATGCTTGTCCTGTGGGAGGAGGATCATCAGTCCGTAAAAGCTATTGGCGAGAAGCTGTACCTTGATTCCGGGACGCTGACCCCAATGGTCAAACGAATAGAGGGCGCCGGCCTGGTAGCAAGGGAGCGCTCTCTGGAGGATGAACGAATCGTGCTTGTTCATCTCACCGGGAAGGGAAGAGAATTAAAACGCGACGCAGCGTGTCTGCCTGCGCGCCTCGGCACCCGGCTGGGGATTGATGAGGAAGGTGCGAAGCAGCTGCTTCGTCAGCTGCACCAAATTACGGAACATATTCAAAAAGGAGAGAATTAACATGCAGCCAATTTATACAACTACCGCTACCGCTGTCGGAGGACGCGACGGCCGTGTCACTTCAGAGGACGGTAATTTAAACCTGGACGTTCGTACACCGAAAGAGCTCGGGGGGAGCGGCGAGCCGGGCACAAACCCTGAGCAGCTTTTCGCTGCCGGCTATGCGGCGTGCTTTGAAAGCGCCCTGAACATGGTCGCCCGTCAGAAAAAAATCAAGCCGGACCATACGGAAATCACTGCTAATGTCTCCATTGGCAAAGAGGACGAAGGCGGGTTCGGTCTGGCCGTGCAGCTGTCGGTTCATGTGGAAGGCGTTTCGGAAGAGCAGGCAAAAGAACTCGCCGAAGGCGCTCACGAAAACTGCCCGTACTCAAAAGCGACACGTGGTAACATTGAAGTGGATGTAACAGTAGCTTAACCTGTTATAAGAATCAAAGGGGGCAGGCCCCCGAAAGTTTAAGGACTGATGCCGGAGATCATTCTCTGTCATCAGTCTTTTTATTTGGATTAGCATTTAAGCTTGCGAATTAAACCATACAAGTATATAATAGATTTATAATATCTTTAATTGGAAGTGAAAAGCGGTATGAAATTTTCAAAAGCCACGGATTATGCGCTGCATGCGCTGGTGTATATGATTCATCGTGACGGGGATACGGTGAAAATTCCGGTACAGGATCTGGCTGTAGCGCTGAATGTCTCTACGACGTACCTATCCAAAGTGTTAACGCGTATCGTGAAGGCAAATTACATTACTTCCACGAGCGGTGCCAAGGGCGGCTACCGGCTGCAGCAGAACTGGGAAAACGTGAGCGTGTACGATATTGTAGTTGCGATCGACGGCGTGCAGACGCTGTTTGAGGACAGCTTTGATCACGGAAATGAATGCAGAATCCAGGCAGCCATGATGGAAGCGCAGGACAATTTAATCAGCACGTTAAAAAACAAAAAGCTGAAGGATTTGACGGTGTAGCAAATCCTTTTACTTTATTATAATTATGGATAATAAGAATCTTTAATATACAGGAAGGAGTTTTAAAATGATTTATGATGTGATTATTATTGGTGGAGGCCCGGCGGGATTGAGTGCGGCCCTGTATTTTGGAAGGGGTTTAAAGCAGGCGCTGATTATTGATGAGGATAAGCCGAGAAACATTGTAACGCATGAAACGCATTCCTATTTAACACAGGACAGAGTGACCCCGCAGACGTTCCGGAAGCGGGCCAGAGAAGACGCGCTGAAGTACGAGGGAAATACGCTGTTAAAGGATAGAGTGATTACAATACAACAGCATAATGACGGCTTTATCGTCCAAACGCCTACGGAGCAGTTTCAATCAAAGCAGGTGCTGATCGCCTCCGGCTTAATCGAACAGCTGCCGGCCATTAAAAATATCGAAAGCTATTACGGGCAAAGCGTCTTTTACTGCCCGTGGTGTGACGGCTGGGAAATGAGAAACAAAAAGCTTGCCGTTATCAATCCGTATGAATCGGTCATGCATATGGTTACACTTCTCTCCAACTGGACAGACAAACTCGAAGTATTCACTGATGACAATGACAGCCTGACAGAGGAAAACAAAAAGGTGCTCAAGGATAAAAATATTCCTTATCATTTGGGGAAAATCGCCGAAATGTCTGGAGAGAAGGGGCAGCTGCAGACGATCAGAATGGCCAACGGGAAAACGGTGGACGTGGAGGGTGCTTTTACGTACGTGCACTGGAACACCAATTATGAATTTTTAAGCGGTCTGGACGTGGAACGGGATGAAAACGATCGGTTTGTGGTCGGTCAATTCGGAGAAACCTCCGTTAAAGGGCTGTATGTGGCTGGAGAATCCAAGGACAACTTTGGCAGCCAGCTGATAGCGGCAGCGGCGAATGGCGGAGAGGTGGCAAGGTTTATGATGATGATGCAAATTCAACAGGAGTTTAATAAGTAAGCATAAAAGTCCGGAAAGAAACAGCAGTTTTAAATATGTACTAAATGCTATAATAAGCCTGAAAGCTAACGAAATGAGGGAGAAAAGTGAGCTATCAGGTTGTACACACCACAGTGTTTTCTTTAGAAAATGGAGGAGGCAACCCGTGCCCGGTCGTATTAAACGCGGATCACCTCTCCACAGAGACAATGCAGCAGATGACGAAAGAGTTTAAGCATGAGTCAGCCTTCGTCATATCTTCAACCCGTCCGGACTGCGATCTTAAGCTTCGTTTTTTTGTTCCCTCCCATGAGATGGAAATGTGCATACATGCAACCATAGGGAGCATTACGGTTTTAGCTAACAAAGGAGCCGTTAGCCATTCCCCGGTCGTTGTGGAAACGATGCTTGGCCCTGTGAATGTAGAATGGACAAAGCGTGATTCGAAGCTGAAGATAAGTGTCGAACAGTTCCCGCCCGAGTTTCTGAACACCGTGCCGTCGAAAGAAGAAATAGGCAGGGCACTAAATATTGGCTCAGAGGAATTGGCGGAATGGCCGGTTCAATCCGTTTCCACGTCTCGTTATAAATTAATTATCCCTTTAAAAAGTGTAGATACGCTGAACTCGATTCATCCTGATTTTGAATATCTTTGGGATTTATGTGACGAATTCAACACGACCGGCTTTTATCCTTTCGCTATTTCACAACAAAAAGAAAAATACGTGCAGGCGCGCCAGTTCCCCCGAAGAGCCGGCTATCCGGAAGATCCGGCCACCGGGGTAGCTGCGTCGGCCTTAGGTGCCTATTTAACGGCCCATAAAATGTTGCCCCCAGTAAAAGAAGGATGGAATACCTTACGCATTATTCAGGGAGTCGCTATGGGAAAACCGAGCATGATTGAATCCGAAACGTTTGTAAGCAGCAATCAAATTATAAATACCCGGATCAAAGGGAGTGCCGAAGAAGAGCAGTAGTATTTTATACTTTCAATATACACCGAAAGCCTCTCGCGGCGTAGTACGCTTCGGCTCCGTTATGGTATATGAACGTGCGACCGTACCGGTGGTCACCAAACAAAGCGCCGCCCCGTTTTCTTATGTCCGCAGGTGTCTGAATCCAGCTTGATGTTTTCGTATCAACTTTTTCCAGCTTCTGCAGGGTGCGGTACTGCTCTTCGGTTAAAAGCTCAACACCCATAGCCTGAGCCATGTCGACAGCGCTTGTTTCAGGCTTATATTTCTTTCTTGCTTTTAGTGCTTCGCGGTCATAGCAGAAACTCCGGCGACCCTTAGGGCTTTCTGGCGAGCAGTCACAGAATAAATATTTGTTTTCTTCACGGTCATAGCCAATCACATCCGGTTCTCCGCCGGTTGCTTCCATTTCGTTCAATGACCACAGTTTTTCGTCGTCAGCCTCCAGCTTTTCCAAAACAGAAGTCCATGCTAATTCTTCATGGCGGTGCATATGCTGCCCGAAACGGTCTTCGAGTATGGCCAGTATGTCTTTCTTCTGTTTTGATGCAAGGTGCTGAGATGAATTATTTCTCGCGTCCATATGAATCCCTCCTTAAGACTTTAAAGATTTGTCTAAAGTATACCATTTAAAGGGGCCTTGATTACCTGCTCTCCATAATGGGTATTTGTACGAGAGAAAACGGATGAGTCTGAATCATTGAAGGAGGAAATAGATTGGCACGTTTACAAAACAAAGTTGCGATTGTGACCGGGGCAGCCGGTGGGATTGGCCTCGGCACTGCCAAACTGTTTGCAGAAGAGGGAGCGAAGGTGATAGCAGCCGACGTTCAGCTCGACCTGCTGCAGGAGGAAGTAAAGAAAATACAGGACGAAGGGGCAGACATCACCGCCTTTGAACTGGATACCACTTCAGAGGAAAATTGGAAAAAAGCGGTCCAACAGGCGGTGGACGCCTACGGTCAGGTGGATATCCTGGTAAACAACGCAGGTATCCATTATCCGAGCAAGATTCTGGATACTTCTCTTGAAGAATGGAATAAAGTCATGAACGTGGATTCGACAGGCTACTTTCTCGGTATGCGCGAGGTTATTCCGGAAATGCAGAAGGCCGGGCAGGGAGCGATTATCAATATAGCCTCGATGGCTGCACTGACCGGATCCGGAGCGGCCGGCGGCAACGGTACAGCCTACAGCGCAGCAAAAGGAGCGGTCCGTTCGATGACGACGCACGTGGCCGCGCACTTTGCTGAAGAAAACATCCGGGCAAACAGCATTCATCCCGGGCCGATCAGAACACCTATCATGGGAGAGCGGCAGAAAACCATTTCGCAGGATAACCAAGATGTCGTGCCTCTTCCGCCTCACCACGGGGAAGCGGTAGATATTGCCTATGCCGCCCTGTACTATGCTTCCGATGAATCCCGGTTTGTCACCGGGGACGAGATGGTTGTTGACGGAGGATCATTAGCTTAACAGGATGTAAAATAACGGTTAAAAAATAGATTATTTTTCCAGTAAGGATTACCCTGGTAGCAGAACATATGCTAACGTGAGGGTAATCTTTTTTATTTGAGGTGAGCAGAGTTGAGCAGAGAAGAGAAGAAGACGAAGCTTGATTTGGATCGTATTGTTTTTATCGGGCGCACATTTGACGAATACCTGGATATGTTTGCCCTCTCAAAAGCAGGAATCCAGGGAAAACGCATTCTTGATTGCCCGGCCGGGGCCTGTTCGTTTACGGCTATTGGAAACAGTCTGGGGGCAGAAGTGACAGCCTGTGATATTGCGTACGATCACCGGGGCGAAGACCTGAAACAAAAAGGGCTGCAGGATATTGAGCACGCGGCGGCACACATAACGAAGGCCGAAGATAATTACAAATGGGCGTACATTCGTAGTGTTGAAGATTTAAAAAGCAGACGCAAACAGGCGCTGCACGACTGTGCGGAAGATATGTATCATTCAGGCGGCCGGTATGTGCCAGCGGAACTTCCGGTGCTTCCCTTTAAGGATAGTGCCTTCGATATGGTTTTATCCGCCCATTTCCTGTTTATGTACGCCGACCGTCTGAGCTATGACTTTCATATCGCCACGCTTACAGAATTGCTGAGAGTGGCAAAAGAGGAAGTGCGTATTTTTCCGCTGGTGGATCTGAAGGGCGACCGGTACGAACACCTGGATGAAGTGATTGAATATTTAACAACGGAGGGCCATAGGGTGGAAGAGGTTTCCGTTTCGTATGAATTTCAAAGAAAAGCGAATTCGTTTCTCCGAATCACGAAATCCTCCGCCGGTAATTAAGCCTGTTGGGACGAAAGCTCCCGAAACCTGCGGGGGGAATCGCGTACAAATGCCTGGAAATTCCGGTTGAAGGAGCGGAGGCTGCTGTAGCCGCAGTCTGCAGCAATTTCCCCGATCGGCTTCTGGCTGCTTTTCAGTAAATAACAGGCACGCGAGATCCGGTAATAGTTTAAGTATTCGGTAAAGGTCATGCCTGCCATGTGAACAAACAGCTTGGACAGGTAGGGATAGTCATACTGCAAATGTTCAGCCACCGCTTTTAACGTACATTCGGCGGCGTAATTATTATCCACATACAGAAGCATTTGATGAAGTATTTTTGTTTTCGCGGAATACTGTACGGGCTTGAAATCGGTATTTTCCTCTAATGTACTGCATATGCCGTACAAAAAGCTTTTTTGCCTGTAGACGGAGCCCCGGGACGGTAGCTGCGCGTCCGGTGAAAGAGAGAACGTATTATTGACGGGAATGAGGCCTTTATAATCCATAAAGAAACGGCCAATCAATTCAGGGGAAAAAATGATGATGGTGATAGCGGAATGCCCGACCGTTGTAAATTCATGCATCTGATTATTAAAAATAAAAACCGCTTCGTTTTGCTGCAGAAGATACTCCTTCTGGTCAATGGTGACCCGCACCTGTCCTTCATGCACGATGATCAGTTCATAGGCACGGTGAAAGTGAAGCGGGAAGCTGAAATTAGTCAAGGTAACACTCTGAAATGATTCCTGCTCTTCGACTCCATGAGGCTCAAAAAAGACCACAGCCGGTTCCCCCCTTTCATAAACACTAATATTGTCTTATATTATACTATTTTTTGAATAGAAGCATAAGAAGCTTCCTGCCTATAATAAAAATAGATTGATAAAAGGGGGAAGCTTTATGGCAGTTGAATATCATGTAGCAAAAAACGGCTCTGACAGCAGTAATGGTACACGGGAAAACCCATTTTTAACAATTAATAAAGCGGCTTCGACAGCCGCTGCAGGCGATACCGTAGTAGTGCATGAAGGTGAATACAGAGAATGGGTGAAGCCGAAAAATGGAGGCCGGAGCGAGGATCGAAGAATTACATATACCGCTGCTCCCGGAGAAAAAGCAGTGATTAAAGGTTCGGAACAAATTGACTACTGGGAACAGGTGGAAGGAACGGTCTGGAAGGCAGTTATTCCAAACACGTTATTTGGCGACTACAATCCGTTTACGGAAAAAATATTCGGGGACTGGATCGTACACAACCCAGGCAGGCATCTGGGAGATGTATATTTAAACGGAATGTCCTTTTACGAAGCTGAAACCTTCGACGAAGTGATGAATCCGGAAAAGCAGACCGAGGTTCTGGACCACTGGACAAAAACGATTGTTCCTGTCCATCGGCCGGAGCAGACCACGTATCGCTGGTATGCGGAAGCAGACAGCAGCCATACGACGATTTTCGCCAATTTCCAGGGAACTGATCCGAATAAAGAGCTGGTGGAAATAAACGTGCGGAAGGCCTGCTTTTATCCGGAAGAGACAGGGCTCAACTATATTACGGTGCAGGGGTTTGAAATGGCACAGGCAGCAACGCCGTGGACCCCTCCGACAGCGGATCAGCCGGGGTTGATCGGACCGAACTGGAGCAAAGGATGGATTATTGAAAACAACGTGATTCACGATTCCAAATGCAGCGCGATCAGTATTGGAAAGGAAGCATCGACCGGCGATAACTACCGGACGATAAGAAAAGACAAGCCAGGCTACCAGTACCAGCTGGAATCTGTATTTCTTGCCCGTCAGATTGGGTGGAGCAAGGAGCGTATCGGCTCTCACATTATCCGGAATAACACCATTTACGATTGCGGCCAGAACGGGGTGGTCGGTCATCTGGGCTGCGTGTTCAGCGAAATCTATCATAACCACATTTATAACATCGCATTAAAGCGGGAATTTTTCGGTCACGAAATTGCCGGAATTAAACTGCACGCAGCAATTGATGTTCAGATTCACAGCAACCGCATCCATGACTGCTCGCTTGGGGTATGGCTCGACTGGCAGACCCAGGGAACAAGGGTAAGCAAAAATCTATTTTACAGGAACAGCCGCGATCTTTTTGTAGAAGTGAGCAGCGGGCCGTACGTGGTGGACCATAATATTTTAACAGCAGACTATGCCCTGGATAATCATGCGCAGGGAGGAGCTTACGTTAACAATCTGATTGCGGGCAGGATGGTTCATCGTAAAATGCTGGACCGGGCAACGCCGTATCATGTGCCTCACAGCACGGAGGTAGCAGGCTTTGCGGCCACCTACGGCGGGGACGACCGTTTTTACAATAACATGTTTGTCGGAAAACCGGACCTGGATAATGTAGGAACCTCCCATTTTAACGGATATACGGCATCGCTTGAGGAGTACATCGAAGCTGTTGACCAGGTAGGCGGCGACCATGAAGCGTTCCACAGTATCGAGCAGCCGGTCTATATTAATCATAACGCCTACTTTAACGGGGCGGTTCCGTTTGAAGGAGAAAATGAGGCATTCACCAAAGAATCCTTTGACCCCCAGCTTACGATCATCGAAAAAGAGGACGGTGTATATCTTTCCTGTGAGCTGCCTGATGAATTTGAGCAAATGCGCGGTGAGATAAAGCATACGGGCAACCTGGAGCGGGCACGTATCGTGGATGCAGATTTTGAAAATCCGGATGGAAGCAGGCTGCGGATAGACACCGACTTTTTCGGAGAACAAAAAGACGGCGCAGACGTCCCGGGTCCGATCGGTCAGCTGCAGTCCGGCAAAAATGAAATAAAAGTGTGGGGTTAATTTTTAATCGTACGGTACCTGTTCTTGATAAACAGGTGCCGTATTTTTTATGAAAGAGCAGCCGGATTATTTAATAAAGCGTTTACAAAATAGGTGGTTTAGTTTATATTGAATACGTATTCAAAAATAAAGGAGGATGCTTGATGCCCACTTATTTGAAAAGAGGTAAAAGCGATCAGGAAAAGCAGGAGGCGGACACGGAGGTTCAGCAGGCGGTGCAAGGGATCATTCATGACGTAGAAAAGCGGGGAGATGAAGCGGTCCGGGAGCTCTCCGAAAAATTCGACAAATGGTCACCGGAAGCGTTCCGTCTATCGCCGGAAACCATTCAGCAGGTAATCGATGAGCTCCCCCAGCAGGTAATTGACGATATTAGCTTTGCGCAGGCACAAATTCAAAATTTCGCAAGGCATCAGCGGGAGTCGATTCAGGATATTGAAGTGGAAACACGTCCCGGCGTTATTTTAGGGCATAAAAACATCCCGGTGAACAGCGTAGGCTGCTATATTCCAGGAGGACGCTATCCGATGGTTGCTTCTTCCCATATGAGTATTGTGACAGCGAAGGTGGCCGGAGTCGAAAGGGTAATCGCCTGCACGCCACCGAGTAATGGTGAGATACCGGCAGCTACAGTAGCAGCTATGCATATGGCTGGAGCCGATGAAATCTATCTGCTGGGAGGAGTCCAGGCAATGACCGCCATGGCTGTCGGAACGGAAACGATTCAGCCGGTGGATATGATCGTCGGTCCGGGAAACGCTTTTGTGGCGGAAGCAAAGCGGCAGCTGTACGGCAGAGTGGGCATTGATTTATTTGCAGGCCCGACCGAAACGCTTGTCATTGCTGATGAAACAGCCGATGTGGAAATGGTGGCCACTGATATTCTCGGCCAGGCAGAGCACGGCCCAACGTCTCCGGGCGCTCTTATTACCACGTCCCAATCGCTTGCCGAGTCGTTGGAGGAGGAGATTGCCCGTCAGTTAAAAACACTCCCGACAGCGGAAGTCGCAGAGCAGGCGTGGCAGGACAATGGTTCAATTATCGTAGTAGAAGATGTGGAGGAAGCGGTTCAGGAGGCAGATAAGCTTGCCTATGAACACGTAGAGGTTCTCACGAGCAATCCGGATTATTTTCTGGAAAACATGACAAACTACGGTGCACTCTTTCTCGGGCCTGAAACGAATGTAGCGTACGGGGACAAGGTAATTGGAACCAACCACACACTTCCGACCAAGCAGGCGGCAAAATATACGGGCGGTTTATGGGTAGGCAAGTTTTTGAAAAACTGCACGTATCAGCGTGTGACGAAGGAAGCCAGCGTAGAAATAGGCAGATATGCCGAACGACTGTGCGAGCTTGAAGGCTTCAAAGGCCATAAAGCCCAGGCTTCATTACGTGTCCAAAGATACAGCGCCACCGATTGAACGCGGCACGAAAATTGAAGTATATGGATAAATGTGCTAATTTAAAATTAGTTGAATACGCATTCAACTAATTTCGGGAACATGAAAAGGTGATTGGTAAGTAATGAAGTTAACTGTGACGTCCAACGATGTAGCCAAAAAAGCAGGCGTGTCCCAGGCAACGGTTTCAAGAGTAATTAACAACTATCCTTATATCAAGGAAGCCACACGGCAGAAGGTGTTAAGTGCGATAGACGAAATGGGCTTTACGCCGGATGAAGTCGCGAGAAGTTTAAACAAACGAAAAACCGGAACGATTGGTTTAATTGTCGGGGACATAGCGAATACCTTTTTTGCGGAAACCGCGAAAATTATTATAACCGAAGCCAGAAAAAAAGGCTACGACGTCATATTAACAGATACCAATCACAGCAGTGACAATTTAAAAACAGCGATAGATACGCTGATCGGAAAGCGTGTGGAAGGGATCATTGTCGGATCCGTGGAAAGATATGAAGAAGAAATCAACCGGCTTTACAGCTCGGATACCCCTGTCGTTTTGTATAATACAAAAACGTATTCAGAAAAGGGTCATTCCTTTGTACTCGACAACGTTAAGGGTGCTCACATGGCGATGGAGCATTTGATTGGCAAAGGCCATAAGCGAATAGGGTTTGCGACGCTGTTAACAAAGTATTCGACGCTTTATGAAAGAAGTATTGGCTATGAAAACAAGCTTGAAGAACATAGCATTCCCTATGATCCAGCGCTCGTTTACGTTGGGGATTTGGAACACACAGCGATTTCGGATTATATAAAAGAAATAATGAAGGGCCCGGACCCGGCAACAGCTGTATTTGCTGCTTCAGACCAGATGGCGCTGGCCATTATGGAGAGCTGTAAAACGATGAATCTGAATGTGCCTGGTGATCTGGCAGTTATTGGCTTTGACAATATCAACCTTGCGGCTAATCCACTGATAAATTTAACGACCATTTCCCAGCAGCATGAACGTATGTCGCTTTTGGCAGTGGAAAAATTAATTAATTTACTGGCATCCGGGGAAAAGCAGGAAGCCTATACGGACGAGGTTATTGAGCCAATTTTAATTGAGCGGAGCACCACATAAATAATAAAAAAACAAAGAAAGCGTTTACAAATAAAATGCTGCCTGTTATTGTATACGTATTCATAAAATTTTTAACCGTTTTTGAATACGTATACAAAAAAGGAGGAAAAGCCATCAGCTCTAATCTATTCTCTTTAGAAGGGAAAACGGTCGTCGTTACTGGTGCTAATAAAGGCATAGGCAGGGAAATAGCGGTTATGCTGGCCGAGGCCGGCGCCGGCGTGGCTCTGGTAGCCCGGGATGAACAGGCTTTACAGGAAACAGCCCGTATCATTCAGGAGAAAGGCTGGACGGCTGAGTCATTTCCGTTTGATTTAACCGACACCGAACACCTGGACGAATTATTCGAAAGTATTTACAAATGGTTTGGCCGGATCGATGTGCTCCTGAACAATGCCGGCACGAATATCCCGGCGCCGGCAGAAGAGGTAACGGAGGAGCAATGGGACCGAATCCACGACATTAATTTAAAAAGCGTCTTTTTTGCCTGTCAGGCTGCTGGAAAATGGATGCGTGAAGCGAGGCGCGGAAAGATTATTAATATGTCCTCCCAGATGGCTTTTGTAGGGTATTACAACCGCACAGCCTACAGCTCAAGCAAGGGAGGAATTACGCAGTTGACCAAATCACTGGCAATTGAGTGGTCTTCTTACGGCATCAATGTTAATGCTGTAGCTCCGACCTTTATTGAAACACCAATGACAGAAAAAATGTTTGAGGATACAGAATTTAAAGAGGAAGTGCTTGCAAGAATTCCGCTTGGCAGACTGGCCCGGCCTGAAGACTTATTCGGAGCAGTGGCATTTCTCAGCTCGGCTTCCTCCGATATGGTTACCGGCCAGACGATCGTCGTCGATGGCGGCTGGACCGTCTGGTGAGAGCTTCTGATAATACACAACAAAACAATCGTCTTAGGAGGACTAGTACATGAATGAAAACTCGACAAAAAGCATTAATGAACAAATGAAGGAACGGATTGTACGATTTAAGGACATGAAATCGCAGGGCATCCCGCTGATGTTTATCGACAGCATCATCCCGGGGCACAACCGGATTAATTACGCAGTGATCGGGGACACAGCAAGCGAAAATCCTGAATACAACCCGATTATTACTGAGCCGCATGGCTTCCAGATTGGAATGGTCAAGGCTCCGCCCGGAAACGGCCCGGCTTTTCATACGCATGATTATATTGAATCGTTCATGCCGCTGAGTGGAAAATGGCGCTTTTATTGGGGAGAAGGTCCGGACGAGATTGAAGGTGAAGCTATTTTGGAAGCATGGGATTTGATCACACTGCCGAAAGGGCTGTACCGCGGTCTGGAAAATGTGAGCGATGAGGACGCGTGGCTGTTTGCGGTGCTCGAGCAGCATGAAGTGTTTGAAGGAAAGGATCCTTACTGGGCGCCTGACGTGATGAAACAAGCAGCCCAATACGGGTTCAATGCGGACGAAAAAGGCAAAATGGTGCCGCCGGAGGATTTTAAGGAAAGAGAAAAAGAAATGGCAGAAAAATTGAAAATGGGAGAGTGAAAAAATATATAATAGAAGAATTACGTAGACGAGAGTCTATAGGCAAGTGGGACACAACCAATGCTCAGGAGGGTATTTTATGGAAAACAAGAATGCAGCCAAAACAGGTAAGAAACAGGAAGAGGCACTGACAGCCGGAAAAGGAGAACCGGCCCAGGAAGTGACAAAAAGCCCGAAGGCAGAAACAAAAGGCGGAAAGGACACCGTTCATAAGCATCTAGTACATTACGCTGACGGCAGTGAAGTAAACGCGATGGATGCCCGGGATGATGAGGATTATCTGCGTATCCCGGAGCATGAAATCAAAAAGCAATCGATGAAGGGCTACGGCAATTACCACAATATCGTGGATTATATTGTACGGATTACCCGTCAGATCTGGAAGGAAAAGGACATCGGACTTATTTATGATACGTACAGTCATGGCGTGCAGATCCACCGCGGACTCATTAACAGCCACGGTGTTAACGAAGTAATCTCGGGGACGCTGCAAACCCTGCAGGCTTTTCCAGACCGTACAGGCCTCGGGTGGAGCATTGTATGGTCCGGCAATGATGAAGAAGGCTTTTTCACTTCCCACCGCGGCAGGTCTGTAGCGACTAATATTGGTGACACCCTTTATGGTCCTGCAACAGGGAAAAGAGTCGTTTTCCGGACAACCGCCGACTGCCTGATTCATGAAAACAAAATATATGAAGAATGGCTCGTGATGGATACGCACCACCTCGTGCAGCAGCTCGGCTATGATCCGTTGGAAATAGCTAAGCGTACCGCGAAGCAGACAAAGCAGCTGGCTCCTAACCTGCAGTTCAGCCTGTCCCAGTCGGCAGAGGAAGGGCTTCCGCCAAAAGAGTATATCCCGCAGCACGAAGAATTTGAAATTGGTGATTTTATACTCGAAATGTTCAACAAAGTGTGGGAGCGCCGGTCGTTTAATTATGTAAAGAATTTTTACGAAAGCAATGCCGTGATTCATTACGTATGCAATAAAGACATGGTCGGACATAGTGAAATCCAGGGCATGTTCATTAACCTGTTTGCCTCTGTACCGAATGCCAAGGTGCTGCTTGATCGTGTGACGTGCAACAAAAAAGGCTCGGATGACGATTGGGATGTAGCTGTGCGCTGGAGAATTCAAGGTGTACATGGCGGTATTGGCTATTTCGGTTCACCAAGCGGAAAAGCGGTGGAAATCAACGGGATGAATCATTTCAAAGTCCGCAACAAAAAGATTCAGGAGGAATGGATGCTGTTTGACGGCATGGAAGTGCTGCGCCAGATCTATGCTCAAATGGACGAAGATAACGAGGGCGGCGACAACCAGTTTTCCTCTGAGGACGGTAACTTTACCGGTGTTTCATAACAATCATTGGAGGGAGGTATCATGAATTCCATCCGCAAGCTGCACGAAGGATATCAGCATAAATGGTTTTCTCCTGCGGAAATAGTTACGGACTGCCTGCGAAAAATAAAAGCCCGGGACAGCGAACTTCATTCCTTTATTTCCATAACAGAAGAAGAAGCAGTACTTGAAGCAAAAAACATAACTGAAGAATTTAATAAGGGCCATTTCGAAAGCAAGCTGGCGGGAATTCCTGTTTCCTACAAAGACATTATTAATACAAAAGGAACAAAAACGACCAACGGATCCTGGATTGATAGGAATTACGTTCCCAGTGAAGACGCTGCAGTGGTAACGAATCTAAAAAGCCGCGGGGCCATTAATTTGGGGAAGAACAATTTACATGAGTATGCGTTTGGGATTACATCAAAAAATCCCTTTTACGGGGACGTTCTCAATCCGTGGCATCAGGACTATATGGTAGGCGGGTCCAGCGGCGGCTCGGCGGCGGCTGTAGCTGCCGGCTTTTGCTGCAGTTCCGTTGGTACGGACACCGCAGGGTCCATCAGAATACCGTCCTCATGTACAGGAATCACCGGGTTAAAGGCGACGTATGGGCTCATCAGCACCGAAGGCATTTTTTCGTTATCCACTTCGATGGATCATGCAGGACCAATGGCTAATTATGTATCAGATATTTCTTTATTGCTTTATGGCATGCAAAAAACTACTCCTGGCAATCCACAGACAGGGGAAAGACCACTCAAGCTGGGCGTCCCCAAGCAGTACTTTAATGAAAACCTTAGTGCGGAGGTGCAGAAGGTGTACGACCAGTTTTTGGGAAACTGTCGTTCAATGGGAGCCGAGCTAATAGAAGTGGACACGGCTTTCTTCAACAGCTCCATTGAGCTGGCCCGGAAAATTGCCGCACCGGAGGTTACACTTGTACATCAGGGAAAAGCATCTCTTGATGATTACGCAGAAGATATCGGCCCCACGTTTGCACGGGGAGAAAAAGCTTCGGCGTTAGAATATTTGGAAGCTCTTAAACAGAAGGAAGAAATGACACTCAAACTTTCCAAACTATTTACACAGATGGATATTTTAGTAACTCCTACTCTTCCTGTTACCCCGCCGCGCCTGGGAGAAAACCAGGTTTTGGACGGGGAGCATATAAACGAAGCAATGATCAGATACACGTGCCCGTTCGACATTACAGGGCATCCGGCTCTGTCCATGCCCGGCGGCCTTTCGGGCGGTCAGCTGCCAGTGGGGATTCAATTAGTTGGAGGCTGGCATCAGGAGAAAACCGTGCTGCAGCTTGCTGAAGAATATGAACGTTTGTTTTTAACACCGTTTTATGAGCAGAGAAACAAGCAATGTGCAACTGCCGGCAAATAATGCTGCAGAATCAGCAGTGAAATTGGTTTGCAGCTTGCAGGCATAAAAAATAGGGGGCATAAAAATGTATAAAAAGCCATCACTGTTACTACTGTCCGGAACATTGGTTTCGTCACTGGCGCTTAGCGGCTGCGGTAATTCCTCGGGGGATGAAGATTTAGAAGGGGAGACAGTCACTGTAGCAGTTACCGAAGGAGATATCGGCCAGTTTAATGCATGGGAAGCGAGAAGTGAAGAATTCACGGAAGAAACGGGCATCGAAGTAGAATTCATCGGGGTGCCTTACAATAACCTGCTTGACCGCATTACTACTGAAGGTATTTCGGGAGAGGGCACCTTTGACCTGGTCACGTATCTGGATACGATGGGACCGTCTGTGCAGCAGTTTCTGGAGCCGTTAGATGAGTACGCTGCCGAGGACGACTATAATTTTGACCGCTTTCCGGAATCATCGTTAAATTTATCCACATTTGACGATGAGGTACACAGTCTGCCGGTTCGGGCAAACGCGCAATTGATGTTTTACCGTAAGGATGTTTTTGAGGATTTAGGCATCGATCCACCGGAGACATGGACGGAATTAGAGGAAGCAGGCAAAGAAATTACAGAAAATACAGAAATGTCAGCAATTTCCCCTTATTATCAGGGCGGAAACAACGGGCAGAACATGTACATGTGGACCTCTTACTTGTGGAGCAACGGAGCCGATATTTTCGACGAGGATATGAAGCCGGTGTTTAACTCTGAGGAAGGTATCGAAGCGACCCAGAGGTACGTTGACCTGTTAGTGGAAGATGAAATTGCCTCCCCGGGTTCTGTTTCCTTTGGGGAGCAGGATGCACGAACTGACTTTAAACAGGGGAATTCTGCCATGTGGGTCGGCTGGTGGTGGGTATATTCCGACTTTAACCTGAGTGATTCAGCAGACGAGGAAGTTCAGGGTAATGTCGGCTTTACTACTGTACCCGGCTGGGAAGGAAAAGGCAGCACCGCAAATATTTCTACTTTCCCACTGGGCATGATGAAGGATTCAGAGAATAAAGAAGCCGCCTGGGAATTCATGAAATGGGTAAGCGAGCCGGAAAACGAAAAAGAGATCGTCCTGGATGCATTGAATGGAGAATCGCCGTCTGATCAATTCTCCACCGACATTTCCCAGACGGAGAATTTTAATGACGAAGAATTAAATGAAGCGGGCGACGATCTGTTCAAAGTAGGCGGAGAAGCGTTTGGAAACGCCCAGACACTTCCAAAAATTCCGGAGTGGCCTGAAGTCTCAAATATTATCAGCAGTGCCATCTCAGACATGGCAGCCGGAGCCCCGGTAGAGCAAACGACGAATGAAGCGGCTGCGGAAGTAGAACAATTGTTGGAAGAAGAAGGATATTACGAATAAAACCATTCAGCCCCCTTACGGTGAAGGGGGCTCCCTAACAATGTTTTATCGGCATCGGCCTCAAAGAGGAGGATAAAGGCATGACCAATAAGTATTTTAAATATATACTGCTCGCCCCTGCACTTTTAATCGTTGGAACGATTACCGTGTTCCCGCTGGTCCGTTCACTCTGGATCAGTCTCCATGAATGGGATTTAACTGAAACGCTTGAAACCGGCCCCTTTGTAGGGTTTGATAATTATCTTCAGGCAATGTCGGACGGAAATTTCTGGAACAGCGTCATAGTGACGCTAATATTCACCATAAGCACTGTTTTTATCACCATTGCAGCCGCAATAGCTGTAGGTATGCTGCTGAGTAAAGAAAAAAAGCATCTGTCGTTTTTGCGGGCTGTACTGATCATTCCTTTTGCTTTAAGTCCGGCGCTGGTAGGGTACTCCTGGCGTTTTATGCTGAACCCGGATTACGGGCTGTTTGACCGGATTGTCGGATTTTTGGTTCCTCCGCTGTCAGATGTCGTCTGGCTCGGCAACCCTTCTACGGCAATGGCGGCACTAATTTCGGTGGCTGTCTGGATATGGCTGCCGTTTATGAGTCTCATGTTTATCAGCGGATTAATGGGCATGCCAGGAGAAGTATTTGAAGCAGCAAAAATCGACGGAGCTTCCGCTTTTCAGACGCTTTTCCGTATCACCCTGCCCATGCTGCAGCCGATCATTTTGATCGCCTCTATTCTGATGACGATGTTTGCCCTGAAACAGTTTGACCCCATTGTCACACTAACCAGCGGGGGACCGGGGAATTCCACCGAAGTTTTGAACTTCCTCATCTATAATACGTCCTTCAGGTATTATGACATGGGTTACGGAGCGGCTCTTGGCTACATTCTCGCCATTATAACGATCGGCTTCGTTCTTATTTACATGAGGAAACTCGTGAAAGGAGGCGAGTGGAACTAATGAATACTACAGCGGCACCTGCTACGGAAGAGAAGAAAGCCAAAGCACTGCACAAACGAAAAATAACGCTGGGTGTAGTGGAAACCATTGGCGTATTGCTCGTCGTAACGTTTTTGTTTCTGCCTATTTTTTGGATCACCTTAACTGCCTTCAAACCGGTATCGGAAGTGTATTCGTTAAGCGTGTTTTTCCAGCCGACCCTGGAGAACTTCAGCAGAATATTCAGCGCAGAGTATAATTTTGGGAGGTTTTACTCCAACAGTACCATAGTCGTGTTTTTCACGCTGCTGATCACTATGCCGGTCAGTGTACTGGCAGCCTACAGCATCTCCCGCTTTGACATGAAGGGGAAACAGGTATTCATGTTTGCGATTCTGGCAACGCAGTTTATCCCTTTAATCGTCAACGTGATTCCATTTTTCATTATGTTCCGGAACTGGGGGACCCTCGATACTACACTGGCGCTGATTATTGTAAATCTTGGCCACACGATTCCGTATGCGATCTGGCTGATTAAAGGCTTCATCGACAGCATACCGCAGGATATGGAGGAAGCAGGAATGATTGACGGGGCCGGCAGGCTTCGTGTCATATGGCATATTCTACTGCCGATGGCCCGGCCGGGTATTATCACTGCCGCTGTTTTCTGCTTTGTCATCACGTGGAACGAGTATATGTTTGCCCTTATTTTAACGAATGAGGAAGCCGTAACATTACCGGTGGCTCTGTCCTACTTTGTCGGTCAGAACGGTGTCATCTGGAATGAAATGGCCGCTGCAGGCATTATCTATGTGCTGCCAACAATTATATTTATGCTTATCGTCCGAAAGCAGTTCGTTAAAGGAATGAGTGCAGGAGCAGTGAAATAATTTATAGAACCTGGGAGGCGTTTTATGCAGTATTTAAAGAAAGCTGATGCCATTTCTTCTGAAGTGACGGAAGAAACAGAGCAGATTGTAAAACAAATTATTAAAGACGTGAAGCAGGAGGGTGACGAAGCGGTTAAACGCTATGAGGAAAAATTCAGCGATTCCGTACGGCCCATCCGTATTTCCGAAGAAGAAATGACCGAAAGCATTGCTTCTCTTTCAGACGAAACGAAGCGGTTGATCGAAAGAGTAGTGGATAGGGTGACGGCGTTTGCTGAAGCTCAGCTCGAATGCCTGCAGCCCCTGGATAAAGACTTTGGGGAAGGCATCCGGATGGGGCACCGGGTAATACCGGTGGAAAAGGTGGGAGCATATGTGCCTGGCGGCCGGTTTCCGCTGCTTTCCTCCGGACCGATGGTAACGGTGCCTGCCAAAGTGGCAGGTGCAAAACAAATTATTGCGTGCAGTCCGGCTAATTATAAGGGCAGCATTCATCCGGCGGTATTGTACGGGCTCCATTGCTCGGGGGTAACGGATATTTTCGCCATAGGCGGAGCGCAGGCTGTGGCAGCAATGGCGACAGGAACAGAAACGGTGCCGGAGGTCGATGTCATTGCCGGGCCGGGCAACCGGTTTGTAGCAGAAGCGAAAAGACAGGTGTTCGGCAAAGTGGGCATCGACCTGATTGCCGGGCCGAGTGAAGTGCTCGTGTTTGCCGATGAGCATGCAAAGCCCGAATGGTGCGCAGCAGACCTATTAGCCCAGGCAGAACACGATCCAAATGCCAGAGCCATTCTTGTTTCCACCTCGGAAGAACAGGCCGCCCAGACAATCATTGAGGTGGAAAAATATTTGAAGCAGTTTTCTGAAGATTCACCGGCTCACGCGGCATGGGAAAAAGCGGGAGAGGTTGTTGTTGTAGACAGCACCAGCCAGGGCATCGACGTGTGTGATGACTACGCTATCGAACATCTGCACGTGCACCTGCGATCGTATGAGGAGATTAAGGACAGATTGAGCAATTACGGCTCCATATTTTTAGGGGAAGAAAGCTCCGTGGTCTTCTCAGACAAGGTTTCAGGAACCAATCATACCCTGCCAACGCAGCGGGGCGCCCGTTACACCGGAGGACTATGGGTAGGGAATTTTGTGAAAATCGCCACCCATCAGGAAATTACAGGCAGAGGCACCCAGCATCTGGCCGCTCATGCTACAGCACAATCCGAAATTGAAGGATTGGAAGGGCACCGTTTGTCGGCAGAGGTGCGGCTGGAAAAATAAGTACTCCAAAAGGAGGGGGAGCAGCATGGAACCTCTTGTATTAATTCCCGGTACGTTGTGTACGTCAGCGTTATGGGAGCATCAACACCGTGCTTTTTCTGCTGATAGAGAGATCATCATTCCAGACATGACCCGGGACGCCTCCGTGAAGGAGATGGCGGAGCGAATACTGGGCAGTGTTTCCGGATCCTTTTCGCTTGCCGGGCTGTCGCTTGGCGGCATTGTGGCTATGGAAATAATGAAAGAGGCTCCGGACCGGGTGAACAAGCTGGCACTGCTCGATACCAATCCCTATCCCCCGACTAAAGAACAGATAGAGCTTTGGGATAATCAGCAGAAGCAGCTGCAGGCAGGCGGCTTCGAACAAATGGTTTCGGAGCAGTTCCTGCCTGGTGCTGTATTTCAGGAACATGCTGGTGAGAGCGTTAAAGAAGTAATTCGGCAAATGAGTCAGGATGTCGGGGAAGAGGGCTACTACAGGCAGCTTGAAGCCAATAAAACGCGCCCGGGGGCGGTAGACGTGCTTTCTGCTGTAAAGTGTCCGGCGCTGGTTTTGGCAGGCAGGCAGGATGCGCTGTGCGGGCCTTCCATGCAGGAAGATCTCGCGAAGAAAATACCGGGTGCAAAATTGGTTTTGATTGACCAGTGCGGCCATTTAAGTCCTCTGGACCAGCCCGAAGCAGTAACAGCAGTTTTATCCTATTGGCTTCAGGAAAACTAACAAAGGAAGATGAAAATGCTGAAAAACGAGGTTAAAGATAAGATTAAAAAAAACGAGCTGACCCAGGGGGCTATCACAAGCCTCTATTCGCCGGCAATCGTAGAGATGCTCGGATACGCAGGCTATGAGTTTATTATCATGGACGATGAGCACGGCGCCTACAGCGGGGCAGAGATGGAGGAAATGATCAGAGCCGCCCGGCTAGTCGGAATGGTGCCTATCATACGCGTGAGCTATGATCCCTCGAGCATTCAAAAGGCATTGGACCGCGGGGCTCTGGGTATCCAGGTGCCGATGGTAAATTCCCGGGAAGAAGCAGTAAAGGTGGTACGGGCAGCAAAATATCCACCGTATGGAACACGGGGAACCGCGTTTTCGATGAGGGCCGCAGGATACGGTTTCCACGGCGGAGAAGCGTTTATGAATGCGTCCGATGAACAAATTTTAGTGAGCGTTCAAATTGAAACCCCGGCAGCGGCCGAAAATTTTACGGAAATTATGGAGGTACCCGGCATCGACATGGCGTTTTTAGGACCGACGGATTTGTCCGTTAATATGGGGTATAGAAACGGAGCAGACAACCCGGAAGTGCAGGAGGTGCTTAGAGGGCTGTATCAAAAAAGTGCAGATATGAAAATGCCCCTCGGTACGATTGCAAGCTCCCGGGAAGACGTGCTTCAGGCACAGCAGAAAGGTGCCTGCTTTGTTTCACTCGTTATCACCAATGTCATAAAACAGGCATTGATGGCCAGCCTGGCCCCGAAGCAGTCTGCCAATTAAATATGCACGATGGGGAAAGTCTTCTGTTTGACGCTGCCTGCTGAAGGGAACTGCTGATGTAGACAGACATCATGGAGGGATCACAGATGAGCGGTAAAAAAGGTTTTGGCGACAAACTGAAAGGAAACGCGAACAAGGTCAAAGGGGAAGCAAAAGACCGTATGGGAAGCGCCACAAACAATTCAAAGATGCAGCGCGAAGGAAAGAAAGACAAGCTTAAAGGCGTCGCCCAGGATAAAAAAGGCGATTTTAAAAACAAATAATGAAATGGAATAGAAGTTTTCCCGTGAGGGGCTTCTATTTCTTTTTTTTATGATATACATAGTCCGGTGCGCTTCTTAATCAGAAAGCTAATAGTTATCATCCGACTTTATCAGGCACGAAAAGCAGGGCACGTATTTCAGGGGATTGATATTCTCTAAATAAGAGAGGTCATTATTATGGATAGTTTACAGGAAATGAATAACGCCCTGCGTTATATTGAGAATCACTTAACGGAGGTAATCGATTTTCAGGAAGTGGCCCGTATTGCCTGCTGCTCGGAGTACCATTTTAAGCGGATGTTTTCTTCTTTAGCAGGCGTCCCGGTATCGGAATATATCCGGCGCCGCCGTTTAACGATGGCAGCGCTTGATCTTCAGCGTCGCCAGGTACGTGTTATCGATACAGCGTTAAAATATGGCTGCGATTCGCCCGATTCGTTTACGAGGGCCTTTCAGAAGCTGCACGGTGTAACTCCTTCAGAAGTAAAACGGCACGGAATTTCTTTAAAAGCATATCCAGGGATGACCTTTCAACTATCTGTCCAGGGAGGAAACGAAATGAACTACCGTATAGAGAAAAAAGAAGCTTTTCGAATCGTCGGCATAAGTAAAAGAGTTCCTATCATCTTTGAGGGAGAGAACCCTGAAATTAATGCGATGTGGAAATCCTTGAACGAGGAGAAAATAAATGAATTACTTGCGCTGTCAAACGGTGAACCGGCGGGGCTCATTCAAGCTTCCGTGAATTTCTCTGAAGCACGCATGGAAGAACAGGGAGGGCTGGATCATTATATTGGCGTAATTACTGATAAAAAAAGCCCTGAAACATGGGACGTGCTGGAAGTGCCTGCTTCCACCTGGGCTGTATTTACCTCTGAGGGACCTTTTCCAAGTCATCTTCAAACAACGTGGGGACAAGTATATTCGGAATGGTTTCCTTCTTCCGGTTATCAGCAAGCATCCGGCCCGGAAATGCTGTGGATGGAGGGAGATCAGTTTGATAAGCCTGATTTCAAAAGCGAAATATGGATTCCAGTGGAGGAGAGAGAGGAATAGTTCCCCTCTTTCTATTACAAACAGCCCCGCTTTTATCGTAAGCGGGGCTGTTTGTATGCGCTGCTTTTATTAGAAAAGCAGAAAGCTTCTCATTTTAATTTTTCCCCCAGAAATCAAGCAAAACACCGTTATCCTTAAGGAGGGCGGAGGCAGCAAGAACGCCGCTGGTAGTCACCATGGGCGAGCCGCCGCCAGGGTGGGTGGAACCGCCGGCAAAGTAAACATTCTTCAAATCCTGGGAGCGGTTGAATGGCCGGAGAAACGCATCCTGCCGCCGGTTGGATGCGAGACCGTAAATGGAGCCCCTGTAAGCGCCAAACGTTTCTTCCAGATAAGACGGACCGAGTACTCGTTCCTCCACAATATGCGGACGCAGAAAAAGGCCAAACTCCTCAAGCTTGTCGTATACAAGATTTCTGTACGATTGTTTTTCCTCTTCTGTCATGGCGCCGCCGGGAAGTGCTGGTGCGTTAATAAGAATAAACAGGTTGTCGCCGTCCGGGGACTGGCCGCGGTCGCTGTAGGAGGAGTTGCTGATATAAATGGTTGGATCATCTGGAAATACTCCGTGCTTGAGCTGCTCAAACTCTTTTGGATAATCGGCAGAAAAGTAGACCTGGTGATGCTTTAACTGCGGAAGGCGGGTGTTGAGTCCGGCCATGATCACAAATGCTGAAATAGATGGCTCGGGATGAGCTGGAACGGTCCGGCTCTTTTGACTGAAGCCCTGGAAAAGTAACGGATACTGGCTGAGAAGATCCCCATTTAATAATACACTGTCCACTTCCAGAGATCCTGAGGCTGCATGCACGGTTTGAGCACGTCCATTGCGGGTGGAAACGTGGTATACGGGATCATTGAACGAAAAGGTAACGCCAAGCTCTTTGGCTGTTTCATAAAACACGTCGGCAATCTTTACGTTTCCGCCCGGAGTATAGTACACGCCGTCAGCGAGCTCGAGGTGGGCAATCAGCGCGAATGTTGCCGGAGCATCATACGGCGAAGAGCCGATATAGGTCGCATAACGGTCGAACGCCTGCTGCACATCCGGATGCTCGAAAAACCGCCGGTGGAAAGCATGCATGGTAGTGGCCGGACGCACTTTGCGAAGGGCAAGGGCGAGCCCCGGTGAAAGGTAATCCAGCGGCGACTCGAAGGTGCGCTGCAGAAAATTTTCAGTAGCGAGGATGTAAAGCCGTTTCACTTCCCGAAGGTAGTCATCGTACCGGCTGGCGTCGGATTTTGAAAGACGGGCAATGGCCTGTCTTGTTTCTTCGGCATCTGAGGAGACGTTGAGCATGCTGCCGTCAGGGAAGTAATTACTGGTATGCTCCGGCAGCTGTTTGAACGGAAGGAGCTGCCCGGGATCCTTGCCGGCAAAAGCAAGTACGCGGTGAAATATATCCGGCATCGTAATGGTGTTAGGACCATAATCAAATGTATGATTTCCCAGCTGAAACGGGCGGAGTTTTCCTCCAGCCCGTTCGTTTTTTTCGTATACAGTAACGTTTTCCCCGGTTTTAGCGAGTACAATGGCAGCACTTAAGCCTCCGAGTCCGGCGCCGATAACAGCAGTAGTTGTCATTGATAGGTCCGCCCTTTCCATGAATAGCCTTTTTTCGTTTTGTCCAGATAAATCGAATACAGCAGCACAGCAATCATGGCTCCCGAAGATAGAGGCTGTACGAGTACTGTCCACCACGGATGGGAAGCTTTTATCGTAATCCCAGCGCGAAGCAAAGCCGTCAGCACGTATGGGACAGCGAGCTGCCACTCGGACATGGCAATGGCAGCCAGCAGAAGAAAGGCCGGGACGATAAAAAAAAGAGTATGAACAGTGATGACGGCCAAAGCAATGATCGCCGAGCGGCCGATCCCCGGAAAAATATTTTTGCTGAAGCCAAGCCACGCTTCCCGGCTGGACGTATACATATAACAGGTAACCGCAGGGCCCGGAGAAACGAGCAGTGTTTTTAAGTGTTTTGATTTTATGTTTTGGGCAAGTGCCATATCATCCACGAGCGCCTGTTTAACAGCAGCATGACCCCCGGCCTGGTCGTAGGCTGTCCGGCTGAAAAACAAAAAAGCCCCGTGTGCTGCAGTAAAGGCCCTCCAGGTGGTGCGGTTAGCGGCTGCGACGGGCAAGTGGGCATACACGACAAAATGCTGCATATACACAAGCAGCCGGCCCCAGAAGCCTTCTGTTTTGAAATGAGGAAACCCGGTAACCAGACCGGCATCGTGCTTCTGAAGAGCCCCCTCTGCCCAGCGGAGGGCGTCCGCGTGCAGTCTTACATCGGCATCAACAAAACACAAATACTGTCCGGCAGCTTCACTCGACAACTGATGGCACGCATGTACTTTGCCGTTCCAGCCGTCCGGCAGCGTGGTTCCCTCAATGTAGCGGGCATTAGGCCAATAGCGTACAGCATCCTGCAGGAGCATTTTTGTGCGGTCAGTCGAATGGTCATCGAGAAAGATAAATTCTGTTTTTAGATCGTCCGCCTGGCGGAGGCTCCGCACAAGCGCTGGCACGTTCCGTTCTTCATTCCGAAGCGGTACAAGAACGCTGATCAAGCCCGGTCGCTTCGGTACCGAAAACGAGGCGAGAGAAGGAAGGGTCCACACGTTAATGATCGTAAATACCGTCCAGGCGCTGAGGATGCATATGAGAATCCATAGGAACATGGCGGGAGTCCTTTCTATTTTTTCTGCCGGAGGGAGGTCCACCAGCTGCTCATCGTCTGTGAACCTCTCAAAACGGTAGTGTAGTTCTCCATATGCTCGTAAGCGATGTCTTCACGCATCTCGTCCCATTGATGCTGCAGGTGACGCTCCAGCGCGTCCTGAGATGCCGCTCTCGAAGCGAGGTTCTCCGGGGTCCTCGGGAGCGGTGGGCCGATGTTTATGAAGATTTCAGGCTTTTGATGGTGCAAAAATGTGTAGTGCATCGTAACCGGTACAAACGGTACATCCACCCGGGGAAGCAGATAGGAAATGCCGGGCTGAAGAGTGATCGGAAACTGATCGGCATGGGTTTCTGCCCCTTGCGGGAATAGCCAGACGTGATGACCGTTCACGAGTTTATCCTCTGTGTAGCGGAGGGCATTAATAACATCGCGGCGGCTGCTGCGGTCCACCGAGTAGGCTCCGAGCCTGCGGAAAAATGGGAATTCGCGCAGCCCTTCTTCGTCCATCATGACGTAGCCCGGGTGACGGAACCAGTGTTTATTTAAAAAGTAGATTAAAAGGCCGTCCCACCAGTTGCTGTGATTCACATAAAAAAGCGCAGCATCGTCGGTGTAGATGCTGTTATTGTGCATATGTACGGCTGAGAAATGCTTTTGGATCAAGCGCCGGTCATACAAATAAAACAACTTCTCAAAAAGTGGCTGTTTATTTTCTGTAATCATCTGCGCACCCCCTGTGTTGGACTGTATGTATAGAATTCAGGTTTAAATTGTTATAAAAAGAAGGTATATACAATTAGAATAGAGTTCTATTCCTTATTTGCGCGTATTTAAAACGTGTTGTATAAACGTACAAAAAAAGAGTATTACATCAGGCATTCTCTGGAATGTTATGGTAAAGACGTTCCGGAAAGTTTGTGCGCAGGCGTGAAGTTCGTTACACTTACTAAAGCATACGCACAGCTTGAACGCAGTTGTGACTATATAAGAAGGAAGTGAATAAAATGTTAAAAAAACTATTTGGAAAAGAACAAAAGCCTGTAGAAGTCACCATAAAATCGCCGGTCAGCGGGGCATTCGTTGATATTACAGAAGTGCCGGATCCGACATTTTCAGAAAAAATGATGGGAGAAGGTTTTGCGGTTGATCCATCGGAAGGAATTATTCTTTCACCGGTTAAAGGAAAGGTGGAACAGATCTTTCCAACGAAGCACGCCATTGGCATCCGTTCAGAGGAAGGACTTGATGTATTAATTCACATCGGACTTGAAACGGTGTCTCTCGACGGAGAAGGCTTTACATGCAAAGTATCCGAAGGAGACAGCGTGGAAGAGGGCGATCTGCTGATGGAATTTGATATGGATGTGATCAGTGAAAAAGCTGCCAGCAAAATCACGCCAGTCGTATTCACGGAAGGCGATCAGGTCGAAAATATCCAGATGAACAGCGAAAACCGCCTGAAAGCGGGAGAAACCGTAGTAGCGACTATCACTGTCAAAAAATAATGAAATACAAAATCCAGCCGGAGTCCGGCTGGATTTTTATGTGATAAACGATTATTCGACTACTGTACTTCCCGGATCGAGAAATAAAATAGTCACAAGCGCGAGCAGGAAGCAGTAGATTGCAAAGTAAGTGAGCTTTCCTTTATTCAGGAAGTTAATCAGCCATACGATGCCGAGCCATGAAGTGATCAGTGAGGCAATGAATGCAGCAATAAGCGATACTGCCCCAATAGAAGCGAGGCTGCCGTCTGTAATATCACCGAGGGCGAGCACGGTTGATCCTAAAATGACAGGGATCGAAAGCAGAAATGAAAACCGGACCGATGTCTCCCGGTCCAGACCGGAAAACAACGCAGCAATCAGCGTGCTTCCGGATCTTGAAATGCCGGGAATGACAGCCACCGTCTGTGCAAGGCCGACAATGACCGCATCGAGCGTCGTCATTTCATTAACGGTACGGCTGCCAATGGTGTAGGCCCGCTCGATGATGATGAGAAAAATGCCGGTCAGGGTAAGCGATATAGCAATCATCACCGGCGTTTTCAGAGCGCTGCCAAGCGAATCTTCAAGGAAGACGCCAAGAATACCGGTAATAACGGTTGCAAGTACTATGTACAAACAAAGGAAAAATTCAGGGCGGTCCTCCCGGTTCCTTTTGGCGATATACCGGAAAAATACCTGAATCAGATGAAGAATGTCTTTGCGGAAATAAAAAATGACGGCTACGATTGATCCCAGGTGCAAGAAAATTTCAAATGAGAGGCCGGGGATCGAATGGCCGAGGAGAAATTCTGCAATGATGATATGGGCGGTACTTGAAATCGGCAGGAATTCTGCAATTCCCTGGACGATTCCTAGAAAAATAGCTTCAAAAATATTCATGGTTCCAACTCCTCCATCAGATTACTTGGATAGTGTAGCAAATCTGGTGATAATTAGGAAGAGTGAAAATAAGCAAATGACTATTCTCACAGACAGTTAAAGACTGGTAAACTAAAACGAATGAATCACATTCGATGCAGAAAGGACGTTAACGATGAATTTTACAGAAAAAACAACGAATAAGAAAACAATATTTGAAGGAAAAATCGTCGATTTATCAGTGCATGACGTAACACTTCCGGACGGGCGGAGCAGCAAGCGTGAAGTGATTAATCACAGCGGTGCGGTTGCTGTGGTGGCGGTCACCCCGGAGCAGAAAATAGTTATGGTGAAGCAGTACCGGAAGCCGCTCGAAAAGCCGCTGGTTGAAATACCGGCCGGGAAACTCGAGGGTACTGACAGTCCTGAAGAAACAGCAGCCCGGGAATTAAAAGAAGAAACCGGGTACACTGCAGGGCGCCTGCAGAAAATTGCTTCATTTTATACCTCTCCTGGATTTGCAGACGAAATTGTTCATTTGTATGAGGCGTTCGAACTGGAGGCCGGAGAACCGGAAACCGAAGAGGATGAATTTATTGAACTGATGGAGGTAAGCGTGAAGGAAGCAGATGAATTGATCCAGAAAGAAGAAATTCATGACGCTAAAACCATGTACGCAGTGCAGTATGTAAAAACGATTCTCGGTCAGCGGTAATTGAGATTGAATATCGTCATTTATCTGTCACATAGGGAATTCATTGATAATCAATACCTGAATTACTGAAATTACGGGATAAACAAGGTTTATATGCAAATTTCATGCCAATTTATTTATAATGATTTTAAACTGAGAATGGTTATCGGTTTTATATTGACAGGCTTATTTAAAATTATTATAATAAGTTTATTACCCTTGAAGGAATAAGGGAGGTAGCGATAATTGGAAAATCGGGTAGAACGTATTAAAAAACAGCTGCATGAACAGAGCTACAAGCTAACCCCGCAAAGGGAAGCAACCGTACAGGTGCTTTTGGAAAATGAAGAAGATCATTTAAGTGCAGAAGATGTGTACCTTCTGGTAAAGGAAAAAGCGCCGGAGATTGGTCTTGCCACCGTGTACAGAACACTGGAATTACTTAATGAACTTGAAGTTGTGGACAAAATCAACTTTGGTGACGGAGTTTCACGGTATGACCTTCGAAAAGAAGGAGCCAGCCACTCTCATCACCATCTCGTCTGCATTGAATGCGGAACAGTTGATGAAATCCAGGAGGACCTGCTTGCAGAGGTCGAAAAGATTGTAGAAAAAGACTATCAGTTTAAAGTGAAAGATCATCGTTTAACATTCCACGGTGTCTGCCACCGCTGTCAGGCGAAGGCAAAAAAGGACAAAGAAAGTGCGGAGGCTCCTTCGCTGCACACGAATTAACATATGCACGGGCATCGTCTTTTGACAAAAAGCGGTGCTTTTTTTATTTTACAGTATAATGAAAGCGGTATATTTACTGGCGCATTCGCCCTTTCCTAGTAATAAGCGACTATGCTATTCTTAGAAGGGAAGATTGGGAAGCAGGAGGCGGTCGTATGACCACGGAGGTACTGGACTTTATTCATTATTGCCAAGTTGAAAAAGGCCTCTCCAAAAATACGATTCAGTCGTATCAAAGAGACCTGGAACACTATAGAAAATTTATGCAGCTCCGGGAGAAGAAATCATGGGCGGATACTGAGCGTGCGGACATTGTGGATTTTTTGTATGCCCAAAAAGAAGCCGGACGCTCTACAGCTACGCTGGCGCGCTTTTTGTCATCGGTCCGGGCGTTTCACCAGTTTCTTCTGCGTGAACAGGTGGTAAAAAAAGACCCTGCAGAGTTGATTGAAATCCCGAAAGGGGAAAAGAAGCTTCCGACCGTGCTGTCTACTCAGGAAGTTGAGCGGCTGCTCACAGCGGCCGAGGGCACAACAGCCTTTGCAAAGCGGAATCATGCGATGCTTGAGTGCATGTACGCTACCGGTCTGCGGGTGACTGAACTGTGTGAATTGAAAATGTCTGATGTGCATCTGCAGATGGGATTTATCCGCTGTATCGGTAAAGGAAACAAAGAAAGGATCGTTCCGCTTGGGAAAGTGGCTTCCGAGGCTATTGACACGTACATACATCACGGTCGCAGTACCCTGATGAAAAGCAAACGTCATGAGCTGTTATTTGTTAATCATCACGGCAATCCGCTTTCAAGGCAGGGTTTTTGGAAGATATTAAAAGCAACAGCAGGCCAAGCAGGGATAGAAAAAGCATTAACGCCGCATACCCTGAGGCATTCCTTCGCCACCCATCTGCTTGAAAACGGGGCAGATCTGCGGGCGGTCCAGGAAATGCTCGGACACGCCGATATTTCCACCACCCAGATTTACACCCATGTATCCAACCATAAATTAAAAGATGTATACCTGCAGGCTCATCCGAGAGCTTAGCAGAAAAGGAGAGAGAGTAATGGAAAACTACAAGTACCCACGCATTTTTTTAGTTGTTATGGATTCCGTCGGCATCGGCGAAGCTCCTGACGCTGAAGAATACGGAGACAAAGGGGCCGACACGCTCGGTCATATCGCCCAGCATATGAACGGAATCAAAATTCCGAACCTTGAACGACTCGGCCTTGGAAATATCCGGGAAATCCCGGGTGTAGAGGCGTCAGCGTCACCAACGGCTTCGTACGGTTATATGGAAGAAATGTCGCGAAGCAAAGATACGATGACCGGCCACTGGGAAATCATGGGCCTCTACATTGACGAGCCTTTCCGGACATTTCCGGATGGCTTTCCGGATGAGCTTTTGCAGCAGCTCGAACAGGAAACAGGCCGGGGTGTTCTCGGAAATAAAGTGGCTTCAGGTACCGAGATCATTGAAGAGCTCGGCGAAGAGCATCAAAAAACCGGAAAGCTGATTGTCTACACATCGGCGGATTCAGTGCTTCAAATCGCCGCACATGAGGATGAGGTGCCGATTGAAGAATTGTATGACATCTGCGAAAAAGCCCGGGCGATGACGTATGAAGCACCGTATATGATTGGCCGCGTGATTGCCCGCCCGTTCACCGGATCCCCCGGCAGCTATGAACGTACAGCGAACCGACATGATTACGCGCTTAAGCCGTTTGGCCGTACGGTCATGAATGACATTGAAGATGCCGGTCTTGACAGCATTGCCATTGGAAAAATCAGCGATATATATGACGGCGAAGGGGTTACGGAGTCGATCCGTACCTCCTCCAATATGGATGGCATGGACCGTGTTACAGAAACCGCGCAGAAATCCTTTACGGGTCTCAGCTTTTTAAATCTGGTGGACTTTGACGCTAAGTTCGGCCACCGCCGTGACCCGCAGGGATACGGAGAGGCGCTCGAGGAGTTTGACGCCAGGCTTCCAGAGCTGCTGGAAGCTATGGAGGAGAATGACCTTCTGCTTATTACTGCCGATCATGGAAACGATCCCGTGCATCACGGCACTGACCATACCCGTGAAATCGTACCGCTGCTTGCCTACAGCAAAAGCACCGGCTCTGCTCCACTTGGCACCCGGAAAACATTTGCCGATATCGGTGCCACGGTGGCGGATAATTTCCGTCTATCCATGCCGAAGTACGGTACAAGCTTTTTACAGCAATTAAAAAGGAAGGGTGAATAATTTGAGTATCCAGCAGCAAACCAAAGAAGCAGTTCAATACATTCAGTCCAATATCTCCGCTGTACCGACGACCGGGCTCGTGCTCGGTTCTGGCCTGGGGGTACTGGCCGATGAGATTAAAAACCCAGTCGTTCTAAAATATGAAAACATCCCGGGCTTTCCTGTTTCCACGGTGGAGGGCCACGCGGGCCAGCTTGTATTCGGTGAACTTGAGGGTATGCAGGTGGCAGCGATGCAGGGACGTTTTCATTACTATGAAGGCTATTCCCTTCAGGAAGTGACTTTTCCTATCCGCGTCATGAACGCGCTCGGAGTGAAACGGCTTCTTGTCACCAATGCTGCGGGCGGCGTGAACCATGACTTTGAACCGGGTGATTTGATGATTATCGATGATCACATCAACTGGCTCGGCGCTAATCCGCTTATTGGAGAAAATGATGCAGAACTCGGTCCCCGCTTTCCGGATATGAGCTCGGCGTATTCGAAAGGACTCGCCAAGATTGCTGACGAAGCGGCGCTGTCGCTGAACATCCGTATTCAGCGCGGCACATATATGGCAAATACCGGACCGGCCTATGAAACCCCGGCAGAGGTCCGCATGGCCCGGGTGCTGGGAGCGGATGCCGTCGGTATGTCCACGGTGCCGGAAGTAATCGTTGCCGTTCACGGAGGCATGGAAGTGCTCGGTATTTCCTGCATTTCAAACCTCGCTGCCGGTATGCTTGACCAGCCGTTAAGCCATGATGAAGTCATGGACACGACCTCAAAGGTCCAGGAAGATTTCTTGAAATTAATGAAAGAAACCCTTCGTCGGATCGCACAGGAGGATGCCTGAATGAATGCTGTAAAAATAAAAGAAGCAAAGGATTACATCCAGTCGAAGTACAGTGCAGCGCCTGCGGTCGGCATGATTCTTGGCTCCGGGCTCGGCGATCTGGCTGATGATATTGAAGCGGCTACTGTAATCCCATATGAAGACATTCCGCATTTTCCTGTCTCTACAGTGGAAGGCCATGCCGGACGTCTTGTCCTCGGCGAGCTCGAAGGAAAAACAGTCGTAGCGATGCAGGGCCGCTTTCATTACTATGAAGGCTATTCGATGCAGGAGGTGACATTCCCGGTCCGGGTGATGAAAGCGCTCGGCGCCGAGTTTTTATTTGTCACCAATGCGTGTGGAGGGATGCAGTCGTCGTTTCGGCCGGGGGACTTAATGGTGATTGAGGATCACATAAACTTTACCGGCACCAACCCGCTGATCGGCCGGAACGACAGCGATCTCGGGCCGCGCTTTCCCGATATGAGCCAGGCCTACGATCCAGTACTCCGCGGTAAAGCATTCCAGGCCGCTGAAACGCTTGAAATTGACTTGAAACGCGGCGTCTACGGCGGCATCGGCGGTCCAAACTTTTTGAGCCGGGCAGAGTTAATTCTGCTTCGGAACGTCGGCGCTGATGTAGTGGGCATGTCCACGGTGCCGGAGGTAATTGTGGCACAGCATGCCGGTCTGCGTGTGCTCGGTGTTTCATGTATTACTGATATGGCTATCGGCGAAGAAATCGTCAGCATATCCCACGAGGAAGTGATGGAAACGGCGGCCAAAACCAAACCGATTTTTATCTCTTTAATGAAAGAAATCGTCAAAAATACGTAATCAACAGCAATGTGTAAAGGGGCCATACTATGAGAATGGTGGATATTATTGCAAAAAAGCGCGATGGAAAAGAACTGAATGAAGAAGAAATCCGCTGGTTTGTGGAATCATACAGCAACGGCGAGGTGCCGGATTACCAGGCATCGGCGTTTGCGATGGCGATTTACTTTCAGGATATGACCCAGAAGGAATCTGCCGCGCTCACCTACGCGATGGCAGAGTCGGGCGATCAGCTCGACCTGTCGGCAATCGAGGGAATCAAAGTGGACAAGCACTCCACCGGAGGCGTCGGCGACAAAACGACGCTGATTATTGGACCGATTGTAGCAGCATGCGGCGTTCCTGTAGCGAAGATGTCCGGGCGCGGACTCGGGCATACCGGCGGCACGATTGATAAGCTGGAAAGCTTCCGCGGATTTGAAACAGAGATTCCAAAGGAAGAATTCGTCAATCTTGTTAATGAGCATAAAATTGCTGTCGCAGGTCAAAGCGGTAACCTCACCCCGGCAGACAAAAAGCTTTACGCCCTTCGGGACGTGACGGCGACCGTAAACTCTATTCCATTGATTGCAAGCTCGGTGATGAGTAAAAAAATCGCAGCCGGCGCAGACGCGATCGTGCTTGATGTAAAGGCGGGCTCAGGCGCCTTCATGAAAGAAGTGGAGGAAGCGAAGCGTCTGGCGGAAGCAATGGTGGAAATCGGCCAGTCACTCGATCGTAAAACGATGGCGGTCATTTCCAATATGGATCAGCCGCTCGGCCGGACCGTCGGGAATGCGCTCGAAGTAAAAGAAGCAATTGAAACGCTGCAGGGCAACGGGCCGGAAGATCTGCACGAGCTGAGCGTCACGCTTTCTTCCTATATGCTTGTCGCGGGCGGCAAAGCCGATACGCTCGAGCAGGCGGAAAAAATGGTGCTTCAGGTGATTGAAAACGGGGAAGCGCTTGAAAAAATGAAAGCATTTGTGAAAAATCAGCACGGTGATGCCTCCGCTGTGGATCATCCGGAGAGTCTTGCGGCTGCTGAGCACCGGGTAGAAGTGAAGGCGGAAGCCACCGGCTACGTACATGGTATTGAAGCCGAAGAAATCGGCGTAAGTGCGATGCTTCTCGGAGCCGGACGGGCCACCAAGGACGATGTGCTTGATTACAGTGTGGGCATCGAACTGACGAAAAAAATCGGTGACCCTGTACAAAAAGGAGATACAATTGCGGTCATGCACGTAAACGCCCAGGATAGCGCTGAGAGCGCCAGAAAAATTTCTGAAGCCTTTACGATTGCAGAAGCTGCGGTGGAAAAACCAGTCCTCATTTATGAAACCGTGCAGTAATTGCGCGGTTTCTTTACTTGCATAAAGCTTTTGTCTTTTTCGGAAGCGTGCTAAAATAAACGGACGAGGAGGAGCAACGAAGGAGAGAATAATATGCAGCTTCATGGAACGCACCATATAAATGAACACGGCCACCTGGAGATTGGCGGGGTGGATACCGTTAACATAAAGCAGGAGTACGGAAGCCCGGTTTACGTCTATGACGTCGCTTTGATGCGGGAGCGGGCCCGGGGATTTCAGCAGGCTTTTGAAGATAACGGAATGACGTATCAGGTGGCCTACGCGAGCAAAGCCTTCAGCTGCGTTGCAATGTCACAGCTGGCGAAAGAAATGGGGCTCAGTCTGGACGTGGTTTCCGGAGGAGAGCTGATGACGGCATCAAAAGCCGGTTTTCCTATGGAAAAAGTTCATTTTCACGGTAACAATAAAAGCGAAGCAGAAATCGCTCTTGCCATTGAGCTTGGCATCGGCTGTTTTGTGATTGATAATTTTCATGAAATTCAATTGATTGAGCAGCAGGCGGCCAGGCAGCAGACGCGTGTGGAAGCGTTGATCCGTACGACTCCGGGCATCGAGGCGCATACACATGAATACATTTCCACTGGGCAGGAGGATTCAAAGTTTGGCTTTGACCTGACGTCCGGCCAGGCAGACCAGGCTATTTACCGCCTGCAGCAGAGTCCGTCCATCAATATCAAAGGCGTGCATTGTCATATCGGCTCGCAGATTTTTGAAACGAGCGGATTTACAATGGCTATCAAAAAACTGTTTGATCAGTTTGTGCACTGGCAGGAGCACCTGCAGTTCACGCCGGATGTGCTGAACTGCGGCGGCGGCTTTGGGATCCGCTATGTGGAAGGGGACGAACCGCTGGCACCGGAGCAGTACGTGCAGGATATGATTCAGTCAGTCAAACAGGAAGCGCTCCGGACCGGCATGGATGTGCCGGAGATCTGGATTGAGCCCGGAAGGTCCATCAGCGGCGATGCCGGCACGACGTTGTATGACGTAGGGTCAAAAAAAGATATTCCCGGTGTCCGCCGGTACATTTCGGTGGATGGCGGCATGTCCGACAACATCCGCCCGGCATTGTATCAGGCAGAATATGAAGGCATTCTTGCCAACCGCGGCCATGAAAAAGCCGACGACACGTTTTCAGTCGCCGGCAAGCTTTGTGAAAGCGGCGATATGCTGATTTGGAATCTGCCGCTTCCGGAAGTGAAAACCAACGATACGCTGGCGGTTTTCTGTACAGGAGCCTATGGGTACTCCATGGCCAACAATTATAACCGTCTCCCGCGTCCGCCGGTCGTCTTCGCCGAAGACGGGGAATCGCACCTGGTGGTTCGCGGAGAGACATACGAAGATATTCTTCAGTACGACCTGTCCTATGAGCCAGCAAAGGCAAAAACAAAATAAAAAGGGGTAGAGAGAGATGAAAAAAGGTAAAATCGCATTTGAAAATGGAGAAACAGTAACGTTGGAATTTTTCCCGGAGGACGCACCGGGCACAGTGAAAAACTTTGAAAGTCTGGCAAATGACGGCTTTTATGACGGCCTTACGTTCCACCGCGTCATCCCGGGCTTTGTCGCCCAGGGCGGGTGCCCGAACAACCGCGGAGACGGAGGCCCGGGGTACACGATCCCTTGTGAAACGGAAGGGAACCCGCGCACTCATGAAAGAGGCTATCTGTCGATGGCGCACGCCGGAAAAGACACCGGCGGAAGCCAGTTCTTTATTCTGTTTGACCAGCAGCCACACCTGAACGGCGTGCATACGGTATTCGGCCGTGTGACAGATAACATGGACCAGGTGGACCGCATTCAGGCGCAGGACGTTATGAAGGAAGTGCGGGTCTGGGACGAAGCGTAAGCTGAATCTTTTGACGGATATTTAAGAACGTAATAAAATGTATTTTAACTTCATACGGTACGTTGATTGCGATCAACATCCTTCGGGGTCGGGTGCAAGTCCCAACCGACGGTGATAAAGCGAATGCTTTTCAGTCCGTGACCCGGTAAGCGCTCCTGGCGTGGACGGTGGATTCAGTGCAACTCTGAAGCCGACAGTAATAGTCTGGATGGGAGAAGGAAAACCGTATTCGAAAAAATTCTGTTTTTCTGTCAGCAGGTGTAACGCTGCAGAATAGAACCGGAATATTATTTTGGATACGTATGTATAAAAGCCCCCGGATGTTTTCATTCGGGAGCTTTTTTTATTTCTGTAATCAATAGCAGCAAGCAAAAATAAAGGAGGTCCGGCCATATGGATCATACCTGGATGCACACAGCACTCGAACTGGCACGCTCGACGGAAGGGCAGACTTACCCGAATCCAATGGTCGGTGCCGTCGTCGTTAAAGATGGGAGAGTCGTAGGGATGGGAGCGCATCTTCGCTCCGGGGAAGCACATGCAGAAGTCCATGCGCTCGCGATGGCAGGAGACGAAGCTGAAGGAGCGTCGATTTACGTCACTCTTGAGCCCTGCAGCCATTACGGCCGTACTCCGCCGTGTGCCAAACAGATTATTGAAGCGGGCATCGAAAAAGTAGTGGTGGCAGCGTCAGACCCGAATCCGCTTGTAGCCGGAAAAGGCATACAGATGATGGAAGAAGCAGGCCTTGAAGTGGTGACCGGAGTCAGGCAGGAAGAAGCGGCTTACTTAAACCGGAAATTTTTTCATTTTATTAAGACCGGCCGACCTTACGTGACGGCTAAAACAGCTTCTTCTCTAGACGGAAAGACTGCTACGGCCACGGGCGAAAGCCAGTGGATTACCGGAAAAGAAGCCCGGGAGGATGTTCACCAGGAACGGCGCCGGTGTGACGGCATATTAGTCGGCATCGGAACGGTGCTGAGCGATGATCCCTCTCTTACGGCCCGGGTCCCGGAAACGGGAGTGACGCCGGCACGGGTCGTGCTGGACAGTGAACTCCGGATGCCGGAAAACAGCCGGATGCTAAAAGACGCCGCAGCTCCGGTCTACGTTTTGACGAACGATCCGGCTGATGCTGAGAGGCAGCGCCGCCTGGAAGAAGCAGGAGCTGAAGTGATTCCGGTCGCTTCCGGCGTGAAAAATATCTCCGCGGTGCTGGATGTGCTCGGGAAAAAGAAAATCGTTTCATTGTTTGTGGAAGGAGGGGCCGGCATTCTCGGCTCTTTCCTGGAAGCAGAAGTGATTCAGGAATATTTAATGTATGTAGCGCCGATTGTGATTGGCGGGGAAAATGCACCTGGAGTGTATCAGGGAAATGGTATTTCGACGCTTCAGGAAGCCCGGGCATTTTCATTGAAAAAAGAAGAGACATTCGGGCAGGACCGAAAATATACATTGCAGTCCGGGGAGTGAAAGCATGTTTACAGGAATTGTAGAAGCGACAGGAACAGTATCAAAAATGACGCATCAGGAAAATTTAATTCAGCTCGAGCTTGAGAGTAATCTGGATATGGACAGTATTCACATTGGCGACAGCATCGCGGTAAATGGCATCTGCCTGACAGCGACGGCTAAAAACGGGCGGTGCGTCTACGTAGACGTGATGGCTGAAACGCTCAAGCACACGAGTCTGAAATACATGGAAGAAGGCATACGCGTAAACCTGGAGCTTGCGATGCAGGCTGGAGGACGGTTTGGCGGACACTTTGTCCAGGGACATGTGGATGCCACTGGAACCATTGCTTCCATTGAAGAGGAAGAAAACATGATTTACGTGCACGTAAAGACACCGAAGGAGCAGCTCCGCTACATGACTAATAAAGGCTCCGTCACGGTCGATGGCATCAGCCTGACAATTTTCGGAGTGGACGACGAAAAAGAAACCTTTACTCTGTCGATTATTCCGCATACGTGGGAGGTAACCAACCTGGCAGATAAACAGGCTGGTGATCTGGTCAATATTGAATGTGACATGCTTGCCAAATATACAGAACGTCTGTTAACTGTAGATAAATAAAACCTTTGCAAAGAAAGTAGGAACGATACCATGGAGGAACGACGCTGGTTTGACCCCATTGAAGAAGCGTTAGATGAACTGAGAAACGGGCAGGTTGTGATCGTCTGTGATGACGAAGACCGGGAAAACGAAGGAGATTTTGTCGCCCTGTCGGAAAACATTGATGCCCAGACAATTAACTTTATGATTACGTATGGCCGCGGTCTCGTCTGCACTCCGATTACTGAAGAGCAGGCCGGGCGTCTGCAGCTTCAGCCGATGGCTGATCAAAACACTGATCCGCACGGTACTGCTTTTACGGTGAGCGTCGACCATGTGTCGTCCAAAACCGGTATCAGTGCCTCCGAGCGGGCGCTGACGATCCAGCATCTTGCCAACCAGACCGCAGAACCGGGGGACTTTCAGCGTCCGGGCCATGTGTTTCCACTTATTGCAAAAGAAGGCGGGGTCCTGCAGCGGGCCGGTCATACGGAGGCTGCGATTGACCTTGCGCGCCTGTCTGGAAAAACGGCCTCAGGGACGATTTGTGAAATTACACGGGAAGACGGGGAAATGGCCCGGGTGCCGGAGCTCCGCGAAATTGCTGACCGGTTCGGGTTAAAAATGGTAACGATCAAAGACTTAATCAGCTACCGCCGTCACCGCGAAAAACTGGTGAAGCGGGAGGCGGATACGAGCCTTCCGACCGAATTTGGTGATTTCCGGGCGCTTGGTTTTACTTCCTCCATTGATGGGAAAGAAATGATGGCGCTTGTAAAAGGGGAGATCGATCCGGAGGAAGAAACACTGGTCCGGGTTCATTCGGAATGTCTGACTGGGGACGTCTTCGGCTCCAAGCGTTGTGACTGCGGACCACAGCTGCAGGCAGCGCTGATGCAGATCGAAAAAGAAGGCAAAGGGGTACTGCTTTATATGCGCCAGGAAGGACGCGGCATCGGCCTGATCAATAAATTAAAAGCCTATGAGCTGCAGGAGGCGGGCTATGATACGGTGGAAGCAAACAAAAAGCTTGGTTTCCCGGATGATCTGCGTGAATACGGGATCGGTGCCCAGGTGCTCCGCGACATTGGCGTAGGGAAAATGAAGCTGCTCACTAACAATCCGAGGAAAATAACGGGGATCTCCGGCTACGGCCTTGAAGTGACACAGCGGATTGCGATACAGCTGCCGCTGCAGGAGGAAAATGAGAAATATATGCGTACGAAGTTTCAAAAATTGGGACACATGCTTCATTTTTAGGAGGAAAATAGAATGACAACTACTATTGAAGGCAACGTAAACGGCAGTGGACAAAAAATTGCGATCGTCGTAGCACGTTTTAATGAATTTATTAACAAACAGCTGCTCGAAGGAGCGGAAAGCACACTAATCCGCAGCGGGGTGAAGGAAGAGGATATAGATGTTATCTGGGTGCCCGGGGCGTTTGAAATTCCTTTTGCCGCCCAGCAGGCAGCCAAAACGAAAAAATACGATGCGATTGTGGCCATTGGTACTGTCATCCGCGGCGCAACTCCACATTTTGACTATGTATGCAGCGAATCCGCCAAAGGAGTCGCAAATGTCTCCCTGCAGGAAGAGCTTCCGGTTATTAACGGCATCATCACGGTGGAATCCATTGAACAGGCGATTGAACGTGCCGGCACAAAAGCTGGGAATAAAGGTTCCGAGGCAGCTATGGGAGCCGTGGAAATGGCCAGTCTTGCAAAAAAAATCCGCATGGAGTAAAATAAATCACACGGTTTAAAGCCGTGTGATTTTGGTTTGAGTGATTACACGTGCATGAGCGGTGATAAGCGGCTTTCAGTTATAATTACCTATATTCCTCTTGCATTTCTGTCCAAAAGCGTGTATGGTCAATGGTGAATTTGGATACTGGTTTGCGTAAATTATGGAAATGAAGACAAATTTGTCTGAAATTCTGATCACAATGAGGGATAATTGGTTATGTTGATTAAGTATAAACAATCCTATAAAAAAATAGCGATGGGGCTTCTTTCGTACATGCCGGAAGAAAAGGATGTAAAAAAGCTCCAGGAAACGGTCCAGCAGTATGAAGAAACAGATGACTGGCAGCTGTTTATGTGGAAGGAAGACGATGATATTGTCGGAGTCGTCGGTCTGCGATACACCGAAAACGGAGAAGCAGAGCTTCGCCATGTATGCGTGAATCCATCCTACCGGGATGAAGGGATCGGCAAAAAAATGGTGCAGGCGGTCAGAGGGCGTCTCGACCAGGACCTGGTTGCGAGCAAGGAAACGGTCCAGTTCCTGCAGGTGTGCGATGAACACCAAAAGGATATTCTGGAAAATGAAGTGAACTAATACCCACCCGCCGGTACACGGCGGGTTTTTTAATGGAAATACGCAGAAGATGTGATTACAGACCGCCGCTCCGGCGCTGCTTATCCCGGATGCGGAGCTGCTTATCGCGTTCATGAACGATATCGGTGCGGTCACGGAGCACGTGCTTGTGGACGAGATCCGTATCTTCAAGCGGAGAGGCCTGCAGCCAGGGAATGTTTTTTTGTTCACACATACGGATGCACTCGGCTTCGAGTTCGGAATCCCTCATCGGCAGGTTCATGTCCCGGAACGGCTCTCCGAGATGTTCGAGCTGCTCCTCGATAGCCTGCAGAAGCCTCTCGGCGTCGAGCCCGAGTGCCTGCAGACGGTGCGCAAGCGGCCCGAGAATCACGCCGGCGTTTTTCAGGCACTTGGAAGCACCGGTAAGATTTCCCCTCCGCTCGTGGTACAGACCAACAGCGATCTGAATCAGTCCGGGCCATACAGGGTCACGCTCTCCGGAAGGGGCTTCTTTCCAGTGGTCCTCAAGTATTTCGTGGCATTCAAAGTAATCGCGGGTGCTGTGAAATTCGACAAGAAACAGAATGTAGGCGTCTGGATACATACGGCGGTTTCTCCTTTCAAAAATCATTGATAGAACTGATTGTATCAAAAACGTACGGGGAAAACGCATGCCCTGCTTACAGCGGATATGATATACTTGCAACAGCACTCAACAAGTGATGAAGGATGGGAACTATGTCCGAGCAGTATAAAGTGAAAATTGATCAATTTGAAGGGCCGCTTGATGTGCTGCTTCATTTTGTCCAGCAGGCGGAGATGGATATTCAGGATATTCCGCTCGCTGCAATCACGGATCAGTATTTGCAATATGTCCGGACCATGCAGGAGCTTGAGCTCGATGTGGCGGGGGAGTACCTCGTGATGGCCGCTACGCTTTTGCAGATCAAAAGCCAGACCCTGCTGCCTGTGACGGCTGATGAGGAGGCCTGGATTGAGGAAGAAGACCCGAAGGAACAGCTGATTGAGCAGCTTGAAGAATACAGGCGCTATAAAGAAGCAGCCGGGAAGCTTCAGCAAAAAGAACAGCAGCAGCAACAGGTGTACAAAAAACCGCTTAGCGAATGGAGTACCGGTGAAGAAAAGGAAGAAAGTCTTCCGGAGGGGCTGACGGTGTATGATATGGTGGCAGCTTTTCAGAAGATGAAGGAACGGGCGAAAAACGCCCATCCTCCGCAGGCCACTGTCCGGGCGGATGAATATTCGGTGGAAGACCGTATGACAGAGGTAATGGGAGAAGTCGAACGACTCGATGCCTGTTCGTTTTACCAGCTGTTTGAAGAAACAAGAACCAAGCCGCAGATGGTGGTAACATTTCTTGCTCTGCTCGAGCTAATGAAACAAAAGCAAATTCGCTGCGAGCAGGCGCACAATTTTGATGATATAACGATTCAACTGGCAGAAAAGGTGAAGGTATGAAAAAGGAAAAAACGATTGAGGGGAAGCTGGAATCGCTGCTGTATATTAGCGGGGATGAAGGCCTGGAGGCAGAACAGGCCGCCCAAGCCCTCGGTTTAGAAAACGAGACTGCCCGCGAACACTTAATCTCCTTAAAGAATGCCTGGGCGGAGCGGGAAGGCGGGCTGCAGATTACCCAGGCGGAAAATACATTTTTCTTCGCCACGGTGCCCGGGGCGGCGGAAGCGATTGAGCAGTTCAGTGAGCAGCAGAACCGGCAGACGCTCAGCCAGGCAGCCCTGGAGACACTTGCTATTATTGCGTACAATCAGCCGGTACTGCGGGCAGACATTGACCAGGTGCGCGGAGTAAAATCGGACCGGGCGCTGCAGACCCTGCTCACCAAAGGACTCGTCAAAGAATTTGAGCGTACCCAGAAGCCGGGGAGACCGATGTCCTTTGTAACGTCCACCCGCTTTTTAGAGTATTTTGGACTTGAAACCCTGGAAGAACTGCCGCCGCTCGAGGATGAAGAACAGCCGGAACAGGCGGATCTGTTTTTCCGGGAACTGTATCAAGATGAAGAATAAGTGAAAAGCGCTGATAAGCGCTCTGCTTCCTGGTACAGTGACTTAGTGGCGGCGTGGACAGTTTCCCAACTGTCAGCGCCGTTTTGTGCGTTTGACACAAATACCGTTTTCCAGCTGCTCGTACCGGTTTTCCAGTACGAATCAAGGTATGTACGGTAGCGCTGGAAAAATTGCCGCAATTCCTCTGCTTCGCGGGACGAAAAGGCAGTGTGAAGCTGTTTTTCCGAAAAATGCAGAGCGTGCTCGGACTCCCGGACAGCCCGTGGGTGCGGTGCATTGAACTGCCGGAACAGAGCATCTTTCACCGTTATGAACCGTATGTAGATGTCCTGCTCGACGGAGGCCGTATAGGCCTGGGTCCGGGTGATTTCTGCTGCGGTCTCGAGCCGGTTTATACGCAGGTCCACTTCCCGCAGCTGTCTGTATGTACGGTAGGTGCGGACAGCGGACCAGGCGGTTATACCGGTAAGAAGCAGCAGAGCGGCATAAAGAATCAGAAAATGAAATGTCATGTGGAACGCTCCTTTCTCCGTATTGTAGCGGAAGCAGGACGAAAATAAAATAAGCAGAAAAAACTGTATGAGGAGGCCTATTTATGGAAAGATTACAAAAAGTGATTGCCCAGGCCGGCATCACTTCAAGAAGAAAAGCAGAAGACTATATTACGGACGGCCGGGTAAAGGTGAACGGCAAAACTGTCAAAGAGCTTGGCAGTAAAGTCGGTATCAATGACCAGGTGGAAGTGGACGGCATTCCGCTCACGAAGGAAGAACCGGTCTATTATTTACTATACAAGCCGAAGCAGGTTATTTCCGCGGTAGCGGATGATAAAAACCGCAAAGTGGTCACCGATTTCTTTCCCGAAGTAAAGGCGCGTATTTTCCCCGTCGGCCGGCTGGATTATGACACTTCCGGGCTGCTGCTTTTAACTAATGACGGCGAATTCGCCAATAAAATGATGCACCCAAAAAGCAATGTAAAAAAGACGTACATCGCAAAGGTGACGGGCAAACCGTCCGCAGAAAAGCTGCAGCTTCTCCGCCACGGCATCGAGCTTGACGGGGTAAAAACGGCCCCTGCAAAAGTGAACGTTAAATCCGCCAACAAAAAAGGCAACAGCTCGATTATTGAAATTGTGATCCATGAAGGAAGAAATCATCAGATCCGCCGCATGTTCGAAAAGATCGGACACCCGGTGGAAAAGCTGAAGCGCGAGCAGTACGCCATGCTCGATCTGCTCGGAATGAATCCAGGGGAAACCCGTCCGCTGAAGCCAAAAGAAGTTAAGCAGCTCAAGGATCTGGCCTAAAAGTTCATCAATGTTTCAGACCTGCCGCTTGGAATCTCAGTCTGGCGGCGGGTAAAATGAATGCATAAGCTTTTTAAACAGGGAGAGGATTTCATGGACCAGCAGACAACAATATTAGTCGTAGACGATGAAGCCCGGATCCGCCGGCTTATCCGGATGTATTTGGAGCGCGAAGATTTTTTAATTGAAGAGGCGGAAAACGGGGAGGACGCTCTTGCGATGGCCCTGGAAAAGGATTACGACGTTATCCTGCTTGATTTAATGCTTCCCGGCATGGACGGCGAAGAAGTATGTGAACAGCTGCGTGAAACAAAAGCGACGCCGGTTATTATGCTGACAGCTAAAGGGGAGGAATCCAACAGAGTACAGGGATTTGAAGTAGGGGCTGATGACTACATCGTCAAGCCGTTCAGTCCACGCGAGGTAACGCTGCGCGTAAAAGCGCTGCTCCGGCGTTCATCGTCCACTAAATACATGAAGCCGGAAACATCTGCCAATGAAGTGCTCGTTTTCCCGCATTTAACGATTGATAACGATGCCCACCGGGTAACGGTGGACAATAAAATCATCGGGCTGACGCCGAAGGAGTACGAGCTGCTGCTGTATCTGGCCCAGTCGCCGGACAAGGTATTCTCCCGGGAGCAGCTGTTGAAAGACGTATGGAAATATGATTTCTTTGGGGACCTCCGGACAGTGGATACGCACGTAAAGCGACTGCGTGAAAAGCTTAATAAGGTTTCTGAAGACGCTGCAGACATGATATCAACAGTTTGGGGCGTTGGTTATAAATTCGAGGTGGAGCAAAAGCAATGATCTGGCGCAGCGTCGTCGGAAAGCTCTGGCTGACTATACTGGGACTGTTAACGGTAGTCCTGTTAATTCTTACCATCCTGCTGCTCCAGTTTTTCGAACAGTTTAATATTTCGGAAGCAGAAAACCAGTTAACGAACAATGCTGAGATCATTGCTACATCGCTGCAGGAAGAAAATACCCTGGAGAGCTCGCAGCCGGTCATTGATCAAATTGCCGGCACGTACAATTCGGAAGTGATGGTGTTTATCGATGGAGACCTCTGGTACGGCTCTGGGGGCGGGGACGGTCTGGCAGCCGCTGATATTCAGAACAGCAATGAACTCGGCCGGGTGGCCGGAGAACGCGAGCAGGTTACGGTTCACGACACCTTTTCCATGGATGGCGGCGAAGATGAGATTTTTGCTGTTGGTGAGCCATTTACCACAAATGACGGCCGTGAAGGGGAAGTGTATGTGTATCAGTCGCTCTCGGTCATTGAAGAGACCACCGGGGAAACAAAGCAGATAATTCTGCTTTCAGCCGGTATTGCGATTATTTTAACTACCGTTTTTGCTTTTTTTCTGAGTACCCGTATTACAGCACCGCTCCGGAAAATGCGTGAGCTTGCCCTCAATGTGCTGAAGGGGGATTTCGACTCCAAGGTGCCTGTAGTCAGCAACGATGAGATCGGGCAGCTTGGCAACGCATTTAACCGGATGCGCCGGGAATTGTCGCATAACCTCACAGCGTTAAATCAGGAAAAAGAACAGCTGAGCCGCATTCTCCACAGCATGGCTGATGGGGTGATCACCTTTGACCGGGGAGGGACGATGGTGCTGACTAACCCCCCGGCGGAATACTTCATCCGCTTGAACCAGCTCGAGGATAAAAAGGAAGCGAGTTCACTTCCGGCGGAAGTTACCAGCCTGTTTGAAAAAGCAGTGGAAACAGAAATGGAACAGCTTGATGAGTTTGAGGTACAGGGGCGCAGCTTTGCGGTGCTGGTCACCCCGCTTTATGGCAACGAAGACGTACGCGGGGCGGTAGCAGTAGTCAGGGATATGACAGAAGAACGTCGGCACGATAAGCTGCGTAAGGACTTTATCGCCAACGTATCCCACGAGCTGCGGACACCGATCAGCATGCTCCAGGGGTACAGTGAGGCCATCGTGGATGATATTGCAGCGACAGAGGAAGAAAAGAAAGAAATCGGACGCATCATTTACGATGAATCGCTGCGCATGGGGCGTCTGGTGAATGAACTGCTTGATCTTGCCCGGATGGAAGCCGGCTACCTGAAGCTCGAAAAAGAGGAGGAGGAAGTGACATCCTTCTTTCAGCGGGTGGAACGGAAATTCCAGGGACTTGCTGATGAGTCTGAGGTGCAGCTTGATCTGGATCTGCATGCCCCGGAACCATACGCCTATATTGATGTTGACCGGGTAGAGCAGATTCTGACAAACCTGGTTCATAATGCGATTCGTCACACCGAAGCAGGGGGAGCTATCACTATCAGGGCTGTGAACGGGGAATCGCTGCATATGGAAGTCAGCGACACAGGCAGCGGAATCTCAAAAGAGGACCTCCCATATGTATTTGAACGTTTTTATAAAGCAGACAAAGCAAGGACGCGGGGCAAGGGAGGCACCGGGCTCGGACTTGCCATAGTTAAAAATATTGTCGACGCCCATCACGGGGCTATTGCAGCAGAAAGTGAGCCGGGGGAAGGGACGACGTTTTATATTGATCTGCCGAATAAGTAAAGCCAGAGGAGCGGTTCAGCATGAAAGCTTGGTACGAAGAGCACTTTCAGGAAGACTATTTGCGGGTGTACGACCACCGCGATGAAACAAAGGCGGCCAGTGAATTAAACACGATCATGGAAAAAGTCCCATTGACGCCGGGCGCCAAGGCTATTGATCTTTGCTGTGGAAACGGGCGTCATGCCCGCTGGCTCGCGAGAAAAGGTGTGGATGTTACCGGCATCGATCTCTCGCCGGCACTCCTGAAAAAAGCAATTGAATTGACGAACGGACTGGCGGTGCAATACCAACGGGGTGATATTCGCAACGTGCATATCCGGAAAGAATACGACTTGGCTTTTAATTTGTTTACAAGCTTCGGCTACTTTCCGGACGATGAGGAAAATGAGTTAATATTCCAGCAGGCGGCCTCTGCGTTAAAGCCGGGTGGATGGTTTGTTTTTGATTATTTGAACCCCGAGTATATTAAACAGCATATTGTTCCCCGGGATGAGACGGTGAAGGATGGACTGAAAATTTATCAGGAGCGGAGCATTCAGGATGAATTTGTTGTAAAGCGCATCAGTATCGTAGAAGGAGATTCCACCAGAAGATACATGGAAAAAGTGAAAATGTATCAGGAAAGCCAGCTTCGCAGCATGATGGAAGCGCACGGACTGAAGATCCATGCTTTTTACGGTGATTACGATGCTTCTCCTTTTCAATTCGAAACTTCCCCAAGGCAGATATTTATCGCCCAGCTTGCAGAATAATAAGCAGGAAGGAAGAACATGGATGAAATTCAAAGCACTGATGATGATAATCCCGGCAGCAGGGGCGCTTGCTGCCTGCAGCACTGATGAAGAAAGCGGCAGTCAGGGCGGGGACGGGGACAGCAGTAATGAAAATACGGAAGCGATTGAAGTTACGGACGCTTCCGGAGAAACAGTGACGCTCGACGGGGCGCCTGAAGAAATTGTCAGTCTGATACCGAGCAACACAGAAATAGTTTATGAGCTGGGAGCGCTCGACCGGGTCGAAGCAAGAACCGATGCGGATACATATCCGGAGAAAGTTACAGACATCGAAAGCGTTGGTTCAGGCCTTGAACCAAATATTGAAGAGATTATTTCCATGGAGCCGGACGTGGTGCTTGCCCACGCGTCCTCCGGCATTGAAGACTCTCTTTCCCAGGTGGAGGAAGCGGGCATTCCGGTAGTTACCGTCCCGGACGCGCAGTCGTTTGAAGCTGTATATGAGAGCATCGAATTGATTGGGAGCACCATCGGAGAAGAAGAGGAAGCCGCTGAAGTTATCGATGGAATGAAAGAAGACGTCTCAGAAGTAAAGAAAGCGACCGAAGAAGCAGATACTGACCGGCAGGTGTATGTGGAAGTAGGGGCCTCCCCTGATCTGTATACCGCAGGAAGCGGCACGTTTATTGATGAAATGCTTGCTGCTGTCCATGCTGGGAACGCTGCCGGCGAATTGGAAGGGTGGTCGATGGTGAGTGAGGAAGAAATCATTGACGCTTCCCCGGATATCATTTTAACGACGTACCCGACCGAAGAGGAGCCGCTTGAAACGATTGCTTCAAGAGAAGGCTGGGAGACTCTGCCTGCAGTGGAAAATGAAGAAGTGTACGCATTGAGCAGCGATAAAGTGAGCCGTCCGGGTCCACGTCTTACTGAAGGGCTTAAAGAAATGGCAGAAAGAATTCATCCGGATGCGATGGCTGAGAACTAATTACGCCAGCGCGTATCTTCTGATGCTCGCAGCGTTTGCCGGGGCGCTGGTGCTCGCTGTTTCCATGGGGAGCGTAGCGGTACCTTTGTCTGTAAGCATCAAAGCGGTAGTGAGCCAGTTTTTTCCATTTCTTCCTATCTCACTTGAAACAGAAACCGGTGCTGCAGCGATTATTCAGGAGGTGCGGCTGCCGCGCGTACTCCTGGCGTCCGCAGTAGGAGGGGCTCTGGGGCTCGCCGGGGCTGTTTTTCAGGGACTGCTGCGGAACCCGCTTGCCGATCCTTATACGCTCGGCGTTTCCTCGGGATCTTCGCTCGGGGCGGTGGCCGTATTGTATTTCGGATGGCAGATACCCCTGCTTGGCGGATTTACCCTGCCGGTAGTCAGCATCGTCTGCGGTTTTTTAACGCTTGTTGTCCTGCTTCTTTTTGTTTATTCCGTGGAACGGGCCGTGCGCACTGAAACGATGATTCTTGCGGGCATTATCATCACCGCATTTCTCAGCGCGTTTATGTCGCTTTTGATTGCGTTCAGCGGAGAAGAACTCCGGCAGATTATTCAGTGGCTGCTTGGCAGCGTGAGCCGCAGAGGATGGGATTATTTTCAGCTGATTATTCCGTTTCTGCTGGCAGGAGTGCTGCTTCTGCTTCCGCATGCCCGCGCCCTCAACGCGTTTGCGTTTGGGGAGGACAGTGCTTCCTCGGTAGGGGTGAACGTACCGAGGATAAGGCTGCTGGTTTTAATCGGCGCATCCGTACTAACAGGAGGAGCGGTCGCTGTTTCAGGCACTATTGGGTTTGTAGGGCTCGTGATTCCGCATATGATCCGGCTCCTGTGGGGCCCGGATCATAAACATCTGCTGCCGCTGTCTTTTGGCGGCGGAGCAGTGTTTTTAATGCTGGCGGATTTGATTGCACGCACGGCGGCTGCTCCGGCAGAGGTGCCGGTCGGGGTGATTACGGCACTGGCTGGAGCTCCTGTATTTGCTCTGCTTTTATTTTATCAGCGAAGAAGGCGGTGGCAGTAATGGCAGAAGTCCAGGTTGAAAGCGTAACTGCCGGTTACGGGAAAAGCAGTACGGTCGTTGAGCGTATCTCCTTTAACGTTGAGGCTGGGGAGATGATCGGCATCGTTGGCCCGAACGGCAGCGGAAAGTCTACACTGCTCCGCGTGATGGCCGGTCTGCATGAGGTGTCGTCCGGAAGCATCCGGTATAAAAACAAACCTCTGAGCTCGTTCACTTCTTCGGAACGGGCTAAGACTGTCGGCTACCTGCCGCAGTTTGACGAACTGACAGCAGCCTATTCGGCGCGCCAGGTCGTAGAAATGGGAAGGTATGCGTATCAAAAAGGCCTGTGGCCGGCAGCAAGCAATAAAGAGGATGAACGAGTCATTCAAAACGCGATGCAGCAGATGCACGTATGGTCCAAAAGATTTCATTCGTTTCACGCTTTAAGCGGTGGTGAAAAACAGCGGGTGCTGCTTGCAAGACTGCTTGCGCAGGAACCGGAATGTCTGCTGCTTGATGAGCCGACTAACCACCTGGATATACACTATCGCATTGAATTGTTAAACTACATTCGCAGCTGGGCTTCGGAACAAAACCGGACTGTGGTAGTCGTAATGCACGATATTCAGGCGGCTGCTCTATACTGCGACCGGGTGCTGATGCTCTCAGAGGGCCAAACGGAAGCGTTTGATGAACCGGCGGCTGTTTTTACCGAAAAACGGCTGTCGGAAGTGTACCAGGCTGATATTCATGTCAGCCTGCAGCATGAAATAAAAGCACCAGCCGTGCACTGGCGACCGCCACAGCCGGAAGGTAATGACCCGGACGCACCGCTTTCATGGTCGGAAACAGCGTATCAAGCCGAAGCAGTTTCACGTTCAGCTTTAAACGTGTACGCTCCTTCGTTAAAAAAGCTGGTTTATGGAGCGGTGCTTTCAGTGGACAAAATAAAAGGTGCTGTGCATATTTTCACTGACGAAAGCCGCAACAAGCGGCCGGCCCATACCATCCAATGCTCCCCAGGGATGCAGGTATGGAGAAAAAGCGCAGGCAGCCGGGAGGCTGTTTTTGGCTCCGGACAGTCATGCTTTTTGTGGATCCACATGGCCGAAGGCTGGCCAGCCGAGGAGGTTTCATCTTTACAGCTTTACATACAAAGAAAGGCCTTTGAATGGATGTATGACCGCGGGTGTACCGGGCTTTCCCACGGGAAGCTCAAAGAGATTATGGTGACAGCACCGATAAAGAAGAATGAAGCATTCCCGGAAGAACAGTTACATTGGCACTACCTTCACACCGGAAAATTGATAGAATCATTGTTAGATGAATATAATTCGGCTTCCGGATAGAAAGGGTGAAAAACATGAAGCTGTATACCAAGCAGGGAGACCGCGGAGACACCTCCGTGGTAGGCGGAAAAAGAAACAAAGGCGATGCGAGAATTGAAGCGTTTGGAAGCTTTGAAGAAGTAAACGCATTGATTGGCAAGGCACGGCTGATGGCGGCGGAGGAAAAAAGCGGATCAGATCTGCAGAAGGATCTTGAGCGTATTCAGCATGAATTATTTGACTGTGGCAGTGATACAGCTGACATTCGCCCGGAAGCTATAAAGAAGGTCACAGCTTCAACGGTGGAATGGCTCGAGCACCGGATTGACCAATATACGGAGGAGGCCCCGGCGCTGAAAAAATTTATTCTTCCCGGAGGCACGCCGTTATCGGCAGAGCTTCATCTTGCCCGTACCGTCTGCCGGCGGGCGGAACGGGAGCTTGTTCGCGCAGGCGAAGCTGAAGACGTGCCCGCCCCGGTGCTTATGTATATGAACCGTCTGTCGGATTATCTGTTCAGCGCCGCGAGAATTGCGAACAGCCGGACGGGGGCAGTGGACGTTGAATACGAACGAAGCGCAGAAGTATTTACGACTGAGCAGGATAGGGAAAATAAGAAATGAAGCAGCTTCCGGCACAGACTATTCAAACACAGCTCAGTGGTGAAGATATTTTCATTGACGTCGGGCTGCTCCGCTGGCTGAATGAGCAGAGCGGGCCAGTAGAACGGGACAGCTGGCTGCTCTCTGCATGTTTGTTTTTTCTGACCCGTCTGAGGGTGCATGGACGTATCCGGCTTGATGAGGAAGGGCATATTCACCGGCGTTTCTGGAAGGTTATGGAGAAATCGCTGAAATTGGAGAAGCACGGTAAGCATATCAAAACGAAACATATTTTTATCTACTGCTTTTTGGAGCAGATGGCTATGCAGAAGCAGTGGATTCAAAAAGACGGGAATTATGCATTTATTACCCGGAGCGGCGATATTTTTTTGAACGAAAACCGGGAAAAGCAGCTTAACGAGCTGCTTGGCTATTTGTGGCCGAAAGCATAAAAAAGTGACAGCGGCGGGCCCGGAGCTCGTCTTTTTTTATCACTAAACGAATTTAAATTGAAGATTTCAATAAAACTGAATATATTTAAGACAGCTAGAAGCGATTCACCGTTAATGCAGCGGAGCATTACAGATCCGGAAAGGAGGAGTTTTCCTATGATGGTTACCTGTCAGCGGCTGGAGCACGATGGGGCGGGAGTAAAGCAGATGAGGAAATTGAACGAGCTTTATGCTGAAGCGTTTGAAGAAAAGGAGATGTACACGGGGCACAAGCCTTCGGATGCCTATCTTTTGAAGCAGCTTTCAAACGACAGGGTAATTGTCTGTACAGCGGCCTGTGGCGAGCAGATTGTAGCCGGCCTTACGGCTTACGTGATGAATAAAATGGAAAAAGAAACATGTGAAATCTACATTTATGATCTCGCTGTGGATGCCCGGTTTCGCCGGCAGAAAATCGCCACAAATCTATTAATCTTTTTCATGAAGGAAGCGGAAAACCTTAATGCTTCCGCTGTTTTCATTCAGGCAGACAAGGAAGATGCGCCTGCTGTGGCTCTATACGAGTCAATGGGAGAAAGGGAAGAAGTGTACCATTTCGATATTTATTTAAAAAAAGAGATCAGGTAGAAGAGCAGCTGTACAAAAAAAGACGCGCCCGCGGGCACGTCTTCTTTGTGTTACTGCTACAGTTCAATCGTATCGGCCAGGGAAATTTCTTCAATGGACGTTAAATCTTTTACGACATCCTGGTTGGCTTCACGGTCAACGGCGAGCATCATGATGGCTTCGCCGCCTTCTTCGCGGCGTCCAACCTGCATGGTGGCAATGTTGATCTGATGCCTTCCGAGAATTTGTCCCATCTTACCGATAACCCCCGGCTTATCCGTATGCTGGATATAAATGAGGTGGCCGGTCGGATAGAAGTCGACATTAAAGTCGTTAATGCGTACGATGCGCGGACCGTATTCCTTCACATAGGTGCCGTACAGCGCAAACGAACGGCCTTCGCCTTCGACGGTCGCCTGAATCAGGTTGGAGTAGCCAAGCGACTGGGAGCCGAACTGCTCTCCATAGTCAATGCCCCGTTCCTTGGCGATCGTGGAGGCATTCACATCATTGACCGGTGCGTCAATGCGGCTCTGGAGAAAGCCGGCGAGAAGGGAGCGGGTCAGAATAGATGTTTCAAGGTCGGTGACATTGCCACTGTAGCGCACGTTCAGCTCCTGAACGGGCGTTTTTACGCTCTGGGACATGATATTACCCATGCGGCGGGCAAATTCATAGTACGGGCGTATCGCTTCAAACTTTTCTTTCGACATGGTCGGGAGGTTAATGGAGTTTAAGGCCGGCAGCCCCTGCAGAAACTGAAGCACCTCGTCGGAAACCTGGGAAGCAACGTTTAACTGGGCTTCTTTTGTTGAAGCCGCAATATGCGGTGTGCTGACGACCTGTTCAAATGCGATGAGTGGATTTTCATTCGCCGGCTCCTCTTCGTAAACGTCAAGAGCCGCGCCTGCCACATGGCCGCTTTCAAGATAATGAACGAGGGCGTCTTCATCAATAATCCCGCCGCGGGCGCAGTTTAACAGCATTACTCCGGGCTTTGTTTTGCCAAGGTTCTCCTGGCCAAGCATGCCTTTTGTATCTTTGGTGAGCGGCGTATGAACCGTGATTACGTCCGCCTCTCCGAGCAGCTCTTCGAAGTCCCGGAGGTCAACGCCCATTTCGTTTGCGCGTTCTTTTGTCAGGAACGGATCGTATACGATAACGCTCATTTCAAAGCTCTGGGCCCGCTTGGACAGCTCCGAACCGATACGGCCGAAGCCTACAATGCCAAGCGTCTTTCCGCGAAGCTCCGTACCCTGGAAGCCTTTACGGTTCCATTCACCGGACTTTAATGAGGCGTTCGCCTGCGGAATTTTACGGGCGAGCGAAGCCATCATGGCAAATGTGTGCTCGGCCGTGGAGATGGTATTGCCGTCCGGGGCGTTGATCACAACAATCCCCCGTTTGGTAGCGGCATCAATGTCAATATTATCCACTCCAACACCGGCGCGGGCTACGATGCGGAGGTTCGGCATGGAATCCATTACTTCCGCAGTGACGGTCGTACCGCTCCGGACGAGCAGGGCATCAAAAGAATCGAGTCCTTCTGCCTCATCAACGTGCTGCTGAACGCACTGTACCTGATTGCTTTCAAGCAGCGGCGATAGGCCCTCGCTGCTCATCGAATCGGATACAAGCACACGAAACGTCTGATTTCTGGTCGCTGTTTCTTCTTCGTTCATAGTTTTCTGCATGTTACTCCACTCCCTTGTTCGTTCATTCACAAAAAGTCCGTTGACATTTTGTGCTTTAAATGCCCAATTGTATTTCTCTGGAGGACAAATGTCTACGCGTAGTTGGAAAGAACTTTATCATACTCCAGTACAGGTGTCAATTTACCTGACGCCGCTGAACATACGAAAAGAGACTGGTATTCAGCCTCTTCGGTTTCGTGCATGTATAAAAAACCGGCGGCAGCAGAAAAATATCCCGCTGCCGGCCCGTTTGATAATTACTGGTTGTTATAACGGTCGATGGATTCCTGTACAAGCTTAGCTGCTTCTGCTTCGTTTTCCCAGCCGCCGATTTTAGTCGTTTTCTTTTCAAGCTCTTTGTACGTCTGGAAAAAGTGGGAGATTTCATCTAGCTTGTGCTGCGGTACATCATCAAGCGTAGTTACTCCTTCAAAACGTGGATCCTCCGTTGGTACAGCGAGCAGCTTCTGATCCTCGTCCCCGTCATCGATCATGTTTAAATAGCCAATGACCCGGGCGTCAATGACGCAGCCTGGAAATGTTGGATTGGTAACGAGTACAAGTACGTCAAGCGGGTCTCCGTCGAGCGCCAGCGTGTCGTCGATGTAACCGTATTCTGCTGGATAAAACATCGGAGAGAAAAGCACGCGGTCGAGTTTAAAGACACCTTTATCTTTATCAAATTCGTATTTGTTCTGGCTGCCTGTCGGAATTTCAATGAGCACTTCCACTTCTTTGTTTTCTGCCAAGGCAATCTCCTCCTTCAATATGTATAGTAAACATCTCCTGCATTATAGCAGGAATGATAGACGGAAGAAAGGCAGGGAACAGAATCTGTAAAAAAACCCCCAGCAGCCTGGGGGCACGGTGCTTATTCGAATTTAAACGGGTCACCGCCGAACGGTTCCTCCGCTACTTTGATGGAATCGGTCGGGCAGCCTTCAAAAGCGTCGATCATATCTTCTTCAAGGTCGTCCGGAATGCTCTCTGTACCCTGGTTATCATCGACGATGTTTTCGGCCAGACCTTCCTCATCGTAATCGAAAATATCGGGAGCTGCTGCCCCGCAGGCACCGCAGGCGATACATGTATCTTTATCAACAATGGTGTATTTCGCCATCTGTGTCCCTCCATGTGATCGGATATCTATAAACTTATGCGCTTGATTGAAGAGCGTCGTAAGGTCTATTCCATATTGTATTTCTTCGTGATAAACTTTTCAACAGATATGAAACGCCCCACACAGCCTAACTTGTGGCATTTTGATGAACGAATAGAAAGGAAGAGGCGTATTGCTGTTTCAAGAGGCGATGATCCTGATAGCATTAAAAAGGCTCCGCGGAGAACGTACAGACGCTTCTGCCTATCACCTTTTGTCTGGAAAGCGGTCCTCCCAGACGATCACAGACGCCAAGTGGTTTCAATCGAAGGACCTGTTCGGGGCCCTGGCCAGGCTCGACAAACCGCAGTTTGAACACATTACCGCCTCTTTTTATCAACGCGGCTGGCTGGAGGCCGGAGGAATCCCGGGTGCAGAGGCTGCCGCTGCTATTGAACCGTGGGAGAAAATACTGGAAGAAGCAGGCTTTGACGGTTGGGCGTACCGCGACACGGGACGGCAGTTTTGGAGAAGGATTGCTCTGTTGATTCAGACACTCTCCCACCTGTATCAGCAGAAAAAACAGTTTGTGCCTATTATCCAGGATGTATCAGCACAGGAGTGGGTAAAACAAAAGCTGTCGGCATGGGGAGCGGAAAGATACACTGCCATGAACAGGTTATATGAAGAAATAAAGAGCTGCTTGCATGAACTGAAGGAGATACAGGCATTTATATTTGTATACAAGCTGACGGGAGCGGAAACTCTCGGTAAAACGACAGATCAGATAGCGCGTATCCAGGGCATGGAAAAGGCCGAAATTGAGTATTTGTTTCAGGGAACGGTGCACACCTTAATAAAAAAAGCGGAGAGCCGGCCGGGCACTGTTCTTTATGAATGCCTGGATGCCGGAGGAAATCCTCAGCTTACCGTTACAGCTGAAAAGACGCTTGATTTTATAAACAGGGGACTGTCACTCGAAGAGGTCGCCCGTGCCCGCCGTTTAAAGGAGAGTACCATTGAAGACCATTTTGTGGAAATTGCCGGCGAGGTCGAAGGATTTTCCATTGACCATCTGGTTCCACGAAAGCAGCAGGAAGCCATACGCCGGGTGGCTGCTTCTCTTGATACGTTTAAGCTGAAGGCGCTGAAAGAACAGCTGGGCGGGGACGTGACATATTTTGCGATCCGGCTTGCACTGGCGAAAGGAGGGGAAAAAGGTGAGCGGAAAAACAGAAGCGCTGAATAAATACTTTGGCTTTCCTTCTCTGCATGAGTACCAGGAGCCGATCGTGGATGCGCTGCTGGCAGATACGGACACCCTGGCCGTCCTGCCGACTGGAAGCGGCAAGTCCATCTGCTTTCAGCTGCCCGCTTTAATGAAGAGCGGCCTGACGATTGTCGTTTCCCCGCTTTTGTCTTTGATGGATAATCAGCTCCAGGAGCTGCGGGCAAGACATATTAAAGCAGCCGCCGCCTACAACAGCTTTATGAGCCCGGAGGAGAAATCCCGGGTGCTCAGCCGGCTTTCGTCGTTAAAGCTTTTGTATATATCTCCAGAAGCTCTCTCCCTGCCGTTTATTGTAGAGCGGCTGAAGAGTGTAAAAGTGTCAATGATGGTAGTGGACGAGGCCCACTGTATTTCCCAGTGGGGGCACGAGTTCCGGACGGATTATCTGAAAATCGGGCCGGTTCGGCAAGCACTGGGACGTCCCTGTATGGCAGCTTTCACGGCAACGGCAACCCCGGAAGTGCAGCTTGACATAAAAAACCAGCTGCAGATGAAAGCGCCGGAAGAATTCATTCATTCGGTGGATCGTGCAAATATTGCTCTGTTTGTCCAACGGTGCACGAGTGAGCGGGAAAAGAAAAGAGAGATGGTCGAGCTCGTTCAGAAGGCTTCCGGTCCCGGACTGGTTTACGTATCGAGCCGGAAAAAATGCGAAGAGCTTAAAGCGCTGCTCCAGGAAAAAACCTCCCACCGGGTGGAGGCTTATCACGGCGGTCTTGAAAATGAGGCCAGGCTGATGATCCAGCAGCAGTTTTTACACGGCGACCTGGACGTCGTAGTGTGCACAAATTCCTTTGGTATGGGACTGAATAAAGCTAACGTCGAATTTGTTCTTCATTATCATTTTCCAAAAGATGCAGAATCGTATATTCAGGAAATCGGAAGAGCTGGAAGGGACGGTAGACAGGCATGGGCGGCGGTGCTCTACCTGGAGGAAGACATCATTATTCCGCAGATGCTGATGGAAGCAGAGCTCCCCCCTGTGAATGAGCTCGGCTCCGCATTGGCTGCGGCAGCCCAAAGCAGCCGGGGAGAAATAACAGATAACCTGATAAACAGAATGGGATGGACAGAAACTGCTGCCCGTTTTCTTACTTACTATTTTGAAAAATACCCGGGGAAGCCTGAGGCAGAGCTTCTGGAAGAGCTGGAAAAGCAGGTGCAGCAGCGATCGTTTGAAAAGCAGAAAAAGCTGAAGGTTATGATACAATGGTTAGAAAATAACGAAGACTGCCGGAGACGTTTATTACTGCAGGTTTTTGGGGAAGCGTTAATGAAACGTCCCGAACCTTGCTGCGATATGTGCGGGCACAGGCTTCCTTTTCGTGAGCATCAGGGAGCAGAGAAAGAAAAAGAAACAGCCCCGTGGGAAATACGACTGGAGGAGCTGTTTTTCGGAAGGGAGAGAGCGAAGCATGAATAAAACACGTATGGAAAAGCGAAACGCCGGTACGGAGGAAAATGCAAAGCATCCGGATGCAGATCGGAGCCGCCTCAGCCGCCGTCGTGGCAGTGCAGGCGGGGAGACTTCGGGTGAAGAGGAGCACCAGGAGGCTTTAAGGCGTTCACGCTACTCCGGAAAAGAGGAAGAGCCGGAGGAAGAAGAGAGTCCAATGCTGACTCTTCCCCATACGCTGTTGGCCGCATTTATATTGATTGTCATTACCGCCCTGGCATCCCCGTTCATCATAAGTATGTTTCAGTAGAAATGAACGCGGCAGAAGTTTCTGTCAGTGGTGAAGATAAAAGAAGGCCGACAAAACAGGCAATCACGCCAAAAATCATTAATACAAACGGCCAGGTGAGCGGTTTTTTTCTGAACAGAAAATATAAAAGCAAAAAAAAGCCTCCTCCAAATAAAGCGGCTCCTGCTAAAAAGACAATAAGATCCATCGTTTAAATACCTTCTTTCCGGTCAGTTTTTCCCTTACATAAGTATAGCGGAGATAAACGGTATACGTATACTCGTTTTTAAATTGTCCGGAAACGTTCAAATTTTATAAAGGAAAAGAGGGGTTCCATCATGAAAAAATGGCTGCTGGCTCCTCTTCTTTTTTCTGTGCTGTATGCCGGCAGAGTCCTGCAGGAAACATGGCAGAATAAAGTAAGAACTCATGAGCTGGAATATAAAAATCTGCCGCCGGAGGTGGAGGGCTCCTCCATTTTTTTCATCACCGATATTCACCGCCGGCGGGTATCGCCTGCATTATTCGGGCAGCTCGAACGGAAGCCTGATCTGGTTATTATTGGCGGCGACCTGACCGAGCTGGGCGTGCCAGCCGAACGTATCAGACAGAATCTCCGCCTGCTCCGCAGTCATGCCCCGGTCGTGTTTATCTGGGGAAACCACGATCTGCAGGTGGGCCGCAGATGGCTTAGGCCGCTTCTGCATCAGGAGGGGATCGAAATTCTTGAAAAAAATAAATACACGTTAAAGGAAAGTGATTTTACGATCGCTTCCTTCGGAGAGGAACGCTTTTACGAATCCTACCGTAATCCGGCACTTGTGCCAGAGGCAGACCTACTTATTGCCCACAATCCGGAAGCGTATTACCGGTACGGCCCTTTTTCCGAACGGGCGGTGTATATGCTTACTGGGCATACCCATGGCGGTCAAATCCGGCTTTTCGGCTGGGGGCCGAAATTAAAGGGGGGCTGGTACGATGAAAAATACCAGGCTTTGTTTATCAGCAACGGCTACGGCACGACCAGCATACCGATGCGCCACGGTGCCCCGGCGGAAACGCACCTGTTTGTGCTGAGAAACAGTCATTCCAACAGTGAATAAAGGAGTATGAATATGAATGAGCAAGTAATTATTATTGGGGGCGGGCCTTGCGGTCTGGCAGCAGCGATCGCATTAAAGCGCCGGGGAATTGATGCAGCTATTATCGAAAAGAAAAATATTGTCCACAGCATTTATGAGTACCCCGTACACCAGACGTTTTTCAGCTCTGCGGATAAACTTGAAATCGGCGGCCATCCTTTTCCGGTTGTAGACCGAAAGCCCCGGCGCCAGGAGGCTTTAGTTTATTACCGCAAAGTAGCAGAAGCGGAAAAACTGCGTATTTACAATTACGAAGAAGTGCAGACGATCCTGGAAACGGAGGAAGGTTATCTGGTGCAAACTGAAACGCTGCAGGGAGGAATCCGGGAGTGGAAAGCTCCTCACGTTATTATAGCCACCGGCTACTATGATAATCCAAATCACATGGGCGTGCCTGGAGAAAGCCTGCCGCATGTAAAGCATTACTTTGAAGAAGCCCATCCTCATTTTAACCAGAAAATCGTTATTATCGGCGGGAGAAATTCAGCTGTAGACGCTGCTCTTGCTCTTGAGCAGGTGAACGCTCAGGTGACGGTTCTCTACCGGGGAGAGGAGTATTCTAAAAGCATTAAGCCGTGGATCCTCCCCGATTTTCAGGCAATGGTCCGGCGCGGCGCAGCCCGGATGGAATTTGAAGCAGACGTGGTGCGTATTGAGCCCGATCAGGTTGTTTATGAACAAGGGGGCGTCTCCCATTCTGTGCCGGCTGATTTTGTTTTCGCCATGACCGGCTATCATCCATCGAGAGCTTTTTTCCGCCAGCTCGGTATTGCTGTTGATGAACAGTCAGGCCGTCCGTTCTTTGATGAGGAAACGATGGAAACAAACCGGGAAAACGTTTATATTGCCGGAGTTATAGCCGCAGGAGATGAAGCGAACGAGATATTTATCGAAAACGGACGCTTTCATGGAGAGAAAATAGCGGAAAATATAGCACGAAAAAAAGCCACTTCGTTTTAATAAACTGGTGGCTTTTTTAATGTGCAGGGGATGCTACTCAATGTGTTCAAAGCAGTCGCGGATAGCTTCGAGCGGCCGTTTTTCATCGAGGGCAGCGAGCAGCTTCAGGCGCGCCTTCTGGCCGTTCAGCCCGTTCGTAAAAATAACGCCCTTTTGCTTCAACTGGTAGCCGCCTCCTTCATAGCTGTAGGTAGCCTGGACGACACCGCTGTGGCAGCGGGAGACAAGGACCACAGGCACCTGTTTGGCAATCGAATCCTCAAGCAGTGGCACGATGGTTGGAGGAATGTTGCCCTGGCCGAATGCTTCGATAATAATACCGTCAAGCGGCTGGTCAAGCAGCGGGGAAAGCAAAGCAGCATCCATGCCGGCTGCCATTTTTAAAAGGAGGACCTTCTTATTCATATGGACCGGCGAAAAATGCTCGCGGCTTGCCGGGTAGTGATGGATAAATATTTCGTTGTTAGTCACAAAGCCGAGCGGACCGTATTGCGGACTCTGAAATGTGGCAATATTGGACGAATGGGTTTTTGTCACGTTTTTTGCAGAATGGATTTCTTCGTTTAAAACGACGAGAACTCCGATGCTCCGGGCTTTCTCGCTTGCGGCAGTACGGACCGCTGCCAGGAAATTCTGGGGGCCGTCAGCGCTGATTTCATTGCTTGAACGCATTGCGCCTGTCACTACCACCGGCAGGTCTTTGTCATGAAAAAGATCGAGCGCATATGCAGTTTCTTCCAAGGTGTCGGTTCCATGCGTAATGACGACACCGTCATATGTATCCTCGGAAAGCTTTTCAAGCATATGCTCGTGTAAGGAGAGCATGTGCTCCGGAGTAATATGAGGAGACGGGAGATGCAGGAAATCGCTCGTAACAATCTCAGCAATTTGATTGGCAATGCGGCTCCAGTGGCTTAAAGGGTTGTGAAGCCCCGGCTCCACGCCGCTTTCTTCTGTCTGGGTCATGGCGATCGTGCCGCCTGTGTGGATAACTAGTATTTTTTTCATTTCAATTCCTCCTCGTCGGCCCGGCTGTGGCTGGCATTATTCTTTTACGAATTTGAACATAGCATGATACGATACGTTTAACAAGAGAGGGTGAGAACGAAAGGTGATCGCACTGATTATGGCGGCCCTGGCGCCGGCTGTTGCTTTACTGATATATTTCACATTAAAACGCCGGGCGGACGTGGAGCGGAGGCTGCCGGTCATCCGTGCGTTTGTCATAGGGGTACTGATTGTATTCCCGGTGCTTGTGATCGAACATGCGCTTGAAACAGAAGGGGTAAGCATGCCGCTTTTTGCGGCGCAGTATACCCAGGCGGCCTTGCTAGAGGAAGGCATCAAGTTTTTCCTCCTGTATACGTTTGTGCTTCGATTTGCTCCGATTAAAAATACTTACGACGGTGTTATTTACGGGCTTTCCCTGTCGCTTGGCTTTGCTTCGCTTGAAAACATCCTGTACTTAATTGCAAACGGCATAGAAACGGCTGTTACCAGAGCGCTGCTGCCAGTGACGGTGCATGCGCTCCTGGGTGTGATTATGGGTTATTATGCGGTATCAGCGAAACGCGCCTCCTGTCATGGTAGGCGCCTCTTCTCTTTTTTTCTTGCTCTTGCGATTCCGCTTATCTTCCACGGGCTGTACGACTATATATTAAGCGCTTCTTTAGGCAATATTCTGTATTATCTTATCCCGTTCATGCTATTTTTGTGGTGGTTTGCGTTGTCGAAAGCAAATAAAGCCAATGCGAAATAACAACTCGAAAGGACGAAGCTACTATGTCAGAAGACCGCCGTTACCGCGTTGTTATCCGCTGTCCAAAATGTGGGGAAAAGTACATTCTACGCGGCAGAAAGAACAAGGCCGGGGAAATGGAAACAGGTTTTCGCCGCTGCGTCTGCGGCAATGAAAACCAGCTGCATGTTGATATTGCACCGGAATAAAAAGGTTACTTGCAATATCGATTCGTTTCATGTACTTTGGAAAGTAATCATATAACGTTTCTTATCAAGAGAGATGGAGGGATCGGCCCTTGGAAGTCTCAGCAACCAGCCGCAGGTGAAGCGGTCAGGTGCTAACTCCTGCAAGCTGTGCTTGCGAGATGAGAAGAAGTATTGCATGCCAAGGTCTTCTTCTGTCTAAGGAAGAAGGCCTTTTCGTACATTTAATGCATTAATTTTACAGAAATGAGGGCTGTGACATGTCAAAGCAACTGCAGATAGAAACCATCCTGGCACAACTGGGTAATAATTCCGACCCGCGGACCGGAGCGATCAATCCTCCTGTTTATTTTTCCACAGCGTATAAACATACAGGTATAGGAGAATCGACGGGATACGACTATTCCCGGACGGCCAACCCGACGAGGGACCTGCTTGAAAACGGTATCGCCGCGCTTGAAGGAGGTAAACACGGGTTTGCCCTCAGCTCGGGGATGGCTGCGATCCAGACGCTGTTTGCGATATTTGAAACCGGTGATGAAGTGATTGCAACAAGCGATATTTACGGAGGCACGTACCGTCTGTTCGAAGAAGGATGGCGGCACTGGGGCGTCACGGTTACATACGGTGACCCGAGGGATCTCGAAGCATTTGAACAGCTGATAACAGATAAAACAAAAGCGCTGTTTATCGAGACGCCGACGAACCCGCTGATGCAGGAAGCGGATCTGAAGGAGCTTTCGCTGCTCGCGAAAAAGCACGATGCCTGGCTTATTGTGGACAATACGTTTTATACGCCAGTGCTTCAGCGCCCGATAGAAGAAGGGGCGGACATTGTGGTGCACTCGGCTTCGAAATATTTAGGGGGACACAATGACTTGATTGCCGGACTGATTGTATCCAATGTGGACGAGCTTTCTGAAAAAATTGGGGCACTTCAAAACGGCATGGGTACAATTTTAAGCCCGTTTGATTCCTGGCTGCTGATGCGGGGGATGAAAACCTTAAAACTACGCATGAAGCAGCATACAGAAAACGGCACAGCCATCGCAGAGTATCTCAGCGGTCATGAAAAGGTAACAGACGTGCTTTACTCGGGCCGGGGTGGAATGCTCTCCTTCCGTCTTGAAAACGAAGAGTGGGTGGATTCATTTTTACGAAACATTAAAATCATCACGTTTGCAGAAAGTCTGGGCGGGGTTGAAAGCTTTATTACGTATCCGGCAACACAGACACACGCAGATATGCCGGAAGCGGTACGGGTTCAAAACGGCGTTGATAACCGTCTTCTCCGCTTCAGCATCGGCATAGAGGATAAGGACGATTTAATTGAAGATCTCGAACAGGCGCTCAGAGCGCTGTAACTCATAAGCACAAGCAGGAGAGGGGCAAGGCTATGAACGTACTCGAAAAACTCGATTCCTCGATTTTGATCGGCGACGGGGCAATGGGCACGTATCTTTACCAGAAAGGCTATAAGGGCTCGTTTGAAGCTATGAATTTAACGGACCCTGAGGCTGTGGAGCATGCTCACCGGGAATACGCAGAAGCCGGGGCGGATATTCTCCAGACAAATACCTACGCGGCGAACCGGGTGAAGCTTGAAGGCTACGGGCTTGAAGATAAAGTGCAGGATATTAACCGGGCCGGCGTGCGGCTGGCTAGGAAGGCTTCCGGCGGCTCGGCTTATGTATTTGCTACAGTCGGAGGGATTAAAGGCGTTCAGGTGAGCGAACATTCAGATGGGTTTCTAAATCAGGCGCTGCAGGAACAGGTGAATGTCTTTTTGGCGGAACCGGTGGATGGTCTGCTGCTCGAAACGTTTTACGACCTCCCCGAGCTTCTGCAGATCGTCCGTTACATCCGCAGTAAAGATGAAGAGATTCCTGTTATTGCCCAGGTGGCACTTGGTGATGTCGGCGTCATGCATGGGGGAGTGCAGATCACTGAAGCCTTCAGCCGGATCGAGGATGCCGGCGCTTCAGTGGTCGGACTCAACTGCAGGATGGGCCCGTATCATATATTGAAATCGCTTGAGCAGGCGGAATTAACCGGACGGGCATATTATTCGGCTTATCCTAACGCCAGTCTTCCAAACTGGTATGACGGTCGTTACGTGTACCAGTCCAACCCGGAGTACTTTTATAAGCAGGCTTTCCGCTTTAAAGAACAGGGCATCCGTCTGATTGGCGGCTGCTGCGGAACGACGCCTGAGCATGTCCGCATGATAGCGGAAGCTGTTAAACACGACGTTCCGGAAAAGACGAAGCGCCCGGTAAAGGTAAAAGCTCCGGCGGCTAAGGCGACAGCCGATAAGGAACCGGTTGTGCCCCTCCATGAAAAAGTGAAAACTGAGAAAACGGTCATCGTAGAGCTTGACCCACCGAAAAAACTGAAAACAGGAAAATTTATACGCGGATCCCAGGCGCTTCATGACGCAGGGGCGGATGCAGTTACGCTTGCCGATAATTCCCTTGCTTCCCCGCGGATTGACAATCTCGCTATGGGGGCAATGCTCAAGCAGCAGACCTCTGCCAGGCCACTTTTGCATATCGCCTGCCGGGACCGGAATCTGATCGGCCTGCAGTCCCATCTGCTGGGGCTTCACACAATTGGCGTGCGGGACCTGCTGGCGATTACCGGCGATCCTTCGAAGGTCGGGGATTTTCCAGGGGCGAAGTCTGTATATGATGCGAACTCCGTATCCCTTATCTCTCTGATACGGGAAATGAACGAAGGGCGGCTGTTTTCCGGGAAGTCCCTTGGAGAAAAGACGAATTTCTCCATCGGGGGAGCGTTTAACCCGAATGTGCTTCATATTGATAAAGCTGTAAAAAGGCTGGAAAAGAAAGTGAATGCAGGGGCGCATTATTTTATGAGCCAGCCGGTGTATGACATTGAACGGATTGAAACGATCCATGAAGCGGTCAGGGGACTAGGAGCGCCCGTGTTTATCGGCATCATGCCTCTTGTGAGCGCGGGAAATGCAGAGTTTCTTCACAATGAGGTTCCGGGGATTCAGTTAACCGGGGATACGCGGAAGCGGATGGCGGCCTGCGGGAACGATTCCGAAGCAGCCCAACGGGAAGGCATCGCTATCGCAAAAGAACTGATTGATGAAACGCTCCGCTATTTTAACGGTATTTATTTAATCACACCGTTTCTGCGCTATGAAATCACGGCCGAGCTGACAAAATATGTACGGGAGCAGGCTGGTGCCGGTGCCACAGAAATTTAACACTGTTTCTTTTTATCCGATATATATAGTAAAAGGGGTTTTAGCTATTGTACGAGATTGGAAGCGTTTGGCATCTGCATGAAAACATAAAAACGAAAGAACCACATGACAACGATACCCAATATAAATCCCAGCTGCTTGATGCAGATGAACATACGTTCACGATTGCTATGCCTGCAGAAAAAGAGACTGGTAAAATTATTTCCTTTCAGGCAGGCAGAGCAGTTCATGTATGGTTTGTCGGGGAGGATAGTGCTGTTTATTCGTTTCGTTCTAAAGTGCTTTCCCGTCAAAAAGGGCACATACCAGCCCTGATCATTGAACGGCCTGCAAAAAAGGAATGGCAGCGGGTGCAGCGCAGAAATTATGTACGCGTGGAAACAAGCGTCAATACAGCTGTACACGGCCATTACCGTCCATTCACTACGGTGACGGTAAATGTGAGCGGCGGTGGATGCATGATCGTCGTGCCGCCAAAAGCAAAGCTGCTTGAAGATGAACAGGTGCAGATCACGCTCGCTTTCCCAATGGAGGACGGGGCGATGCATTACCTGCATTGTACTGCTGCGGTTAGAAGAGTGCTGGAAAAAGAAGAGCGCCGGCCGAAGAGGGCAAGCATGGAGTTTTTGGATCTGGCCGAAAAAGAGCGTCAGGCAGTAATACGATACTGCTTTGAACGGCAGCGCTCCGCAGCGAAACATGAAAAACGAATCGGAAGCTAGTATGTTAGACCGCCGAAGCGGTCTTTTTCTGTTTGTAAAGTACCGGGAAATGAAAAGTTCGGCAGGTGCCATATATGCAAACGGGACGAAATATGTTAGTTTTGAAAATGATGAGCAGATGCTACATGTTCAACAATCTAATGGGCGGGGTGCAGGAGGATGAGGAAAATCAATATTGCTATTGACGGGCCGGCCGGTGCTGGGAAAAGCACTGTATCGAAAGGATGTGCCGTGCAGCTTGATTATACATACATCGATACAGGAGCAATGTACCGGGCGCTGTCGTTAAAGGCGCTGCGCACAGGCACGCCCCTGGACGACGGGAGAAAAATGACGGAGCTGTTAAAAGCCGCCAGCATCCGTCTTGTCGGTAACCCGAAGGTGAGCGAAGTATACCTCGACGGGGAAGACGTGTCTGAAGCTATCCGTACGAGCGAGGTGGACAGCGTTGTATCTCTGACCGCGGCCCACCTTGGTGTACGTGAGGAAATGGCTCTGAAGCAGCGCCGGCTTGCGGCAGAAAAAGGGGCGGTGCTCGATGGCCGGGATATCGGCACTACCATTCTTCCGGATGCGGAATTAAAAATATTCCTGGTTGCTTCAGCAGAAGAGCGTGCACTTCGAAGGTACAAGGAGGTGCAGGAGCGTGGCACCCCGGCGGATTACGATGAAATTTATGAAGCGATCATTCACCGGGACGAGTTCGATAAAGCCAGGGAGCATTCTCCGCTAAAAAAAGCAGAGGATGCTGTGGAGATTGATACGACTGCTCTTACCATCCCGGAAGTTATCACCAGGATCACAGCGCTCGCAGAAGAGAAGGTGAATCAGTCTCATGATGTATAATATCGTAAAGTATTCTGCCTATTTTCTTGCGGTTATTTTTATGCGTGTCCGGGTGACCGGAAGAGAGAACGTGCCGAAGGAAGGGCCGGTTCTGATCTGTTCGAATCATATCAGCAACTTTGATCCGCCTCTGCTTGCCACTCATATTCGCAGAAAAGTGCACTTTATGGCTAAAAGCGAATTGTTTAACAAAAAAATTCTGGGTTTTATTATGTATTTTGTCGGAGCGTTTCCCGTCCGCAGAGGCGTGGTAGACCGAAAGTCATTAAAACAGGGAATTCAATTTTTAAACGAGGGACAGGTTTTATGTCTTTTTCCTGAGGGTACTAGGAGTAAAAGCGGGGAAATAGGAAAAGGATTAACCGGCGCCGGTTTTTTTGCTCTCCGTTCAGACGCAGCAGTAGTTCCGGTTGCTATCAGCGGCCGTTACGGTCTGTTCAGGCGTGTGAATGTAGTGATAGGCCGGCCGGTGCCCATGCAGGACCTTCGGACGAATAAAGCGAAAGCTGAAGAAGCGACCGAAGTAATCATGGAAGAAATTAAAGCCGTTCATCACCAGGCAAAGACAGGCACCAGCCAGCTGCAGTCCGGTTAACACTTCAAAATCCCCAAAAACCCCATAGACAGGATTTAAGGACACTGAAGGAGGCAATGGTCAATGGCAGATGAAATGAACAACGAACTTGAAGGTATGAAAGAGTTTAACGTGGGAGATATCATTACTGCCACAGTAACAAAGGTAGAGGAAAAACAGGCGTACGCGGATGCCGGTTATAAAGTGGATGCGGTTATTCCGATCAGCGAACTTTCAAGCCTGCACGTAGAAAAAGTAGACGATGTGCTCAAGGAAGGAGATCAGCTCGAATTCAAAGTAACAAAAATGGAAGATGATGAGCTGGTTCTCTCCCGCCGGGCAGCACTTGCTGATAAATCCTGGGGCGAGCTTCAGGAAAAGTATGAATCCGGCGATGTTATTGAAGCCCAGGTGGCTGAAATTGTCAAAGGCGGGCTTGTGGTCGATCTAGGCGTGCGTGGCTTTATCCCGGCTTCGCTCGTGGAAAGATATTATGTGGAAGATTTTTCAGATTATCAGGGAAAAACATTAAGACTAAAAATTGCAGAAATAGATCCGGAAGAAAACAAGCTGATTTTATCTCAGCGTGCCGTTCTGGACGAGGAGGCCGAAGTGAAGAAGAAAGAAGTGCTTGAAAACTTGAATGTAGGAGATACGGTGAAAGGAACAGTGCAGCGCCTGACTAACTTTGGCGCATTTGTGGATGTCGGCGGTGTCGACGGTCTTGTCCACATTTCGCAGATGGCTCATCACCGTGTAGAATCACCAGGAGAAATCGTTAACGAAGGCGATGAGATCGAAGTAAAAATCTTAGCTGTTGATCCTGACAGCGAAAGAGTTTCTCTGTCGATTAAAGATACCCTTCCTGGACCATGGACAACTATTGAAGGACAAATCGAAGCCGGAGATGTTATTGATGGTCAGGTAAAACGACTGGTCAGCTTCGGCGCATTTGTTGAAGTGGCTCCTGGAGTGGAAGGTCTTGTCCACATTTCCCAAATCGCGAACCGTCACATCGGAACGCCGGGAGAGGTGCTTGAAGAAGGGCAGGCAGTTACAGCAAAAGTACTTGATATTAATCCTGCCGAGCATCGTATTTCCTTAAGCATCAGAGAACTTGAAAATCCTGAAACCAGTGATTCGAAAGTTCAAAGCGAATACGAAGCACCGGAAGAAGATCACGCTGGCTTCTCCCTTGGGGATATGGTCGGCGATCAGTTGAAAAAATATAAAAAGTAAGGAGATTTGCTTGTGTCGCGGGCTAGGCGGAAACAGGATCACATTGAATATGCTTTATCCACAGGTTTTTCAGCCGAAAGCAGTTTAGATGACATTCAATTTGTCCATCAAAGTCTGCCTGACTCAGCTTCTCTTTATACAGATGCATCAGTAGAAATCGGCGGACTTTCGTTAAGTTCGCCGATTCTTATTAATGCAATGACGGGTGGAGGCGGCAGTGAAACAGCTGCTGTTAACGCGTCACTGGCAGAAGCTGCAGCAGCAACTGGCGTTGCTATGGCAGTCGGATCCCAAACATCGGCCATCAAAAATGAGCAGGAATCCTATACATACAAAATCGTACGGGAAAAAAATCCTGACGGTGTTATTTTTGCCAATACGGGAAGTGAAGTAAGCGTGGAACAGGCTGTCCAGGCGGTTGAAATGATTCAGGCTGATGCTCTTCAGATTCATTTGAACGTCATTCAGGAGCTTGTTATGCCTGAAGGGGACAGGGATTTCCAGGGAGCCATGGACCGAATTGAACGTATTGCGAATGAGCTTTCTGTTCCGGTAATTGTAAAAGAAGTAGGGTTTGGCATTTCTTTTGAAACGGCAGCCAAGCTGCGCAGCTCCGGAGTAGCCATTATTGACGCGGGGGGCAGCGGAGGGACGAATTTTTCCATGATTGAAAACAAAAGACGGGATCGTCCGTTTGCTTTTTTCGATCAATGGGGTATCCCTACAGCGGCGGCCATCGCCGAAACCGTACACGCCTGGCACCCTGGCAGCGTGATTGGCTCAGGAGGCGTAAGACACGGCCTGGACGTCGCAAGGATTATTGCACTTGGAGGCAGTGCCAGCGGAATGGCAGGCGCCGTCCTGCGGGAAGCGAAAGAAAGCGGAGCAGAGGGCGCCGCTTCTTTTCTCCGGCAGATACAGGAGGAACTGAAAACAGTAATGACAGCGGTCGGGGCTCAAAACATTCATGAACTGCAAAAGGCTCCCATTGTTCTGCGCGGAGAAACGGCCCACTGGCTGAAAGAGCGCGGCATTGACACTTCTGTATACAGCCGGCGTTCGATATAAATTAAGTGAAAGCAACCAGGCGCATTTTTCGTGCCTGGTTTTTTCCTTGTTTTACCCGCTGGATACAAATTTGGGGGAGAGGGACGGATCTGTTTCATGTTATGATAATGAAGATAGATTTAGAGACAGAAAGGAATCAAAATGATGGTAAAACCTACAGTCGCCATTGTCGGCAGGCCAAATGTCGGCAAATCAACAATATTTAACCGTATTATCGGAGAACGAATGGCTATCGTCGAAGACGAGCCGGGTATTACAAGAGACAGGCTTTACGGGGAAGGTGAATGGCTGCATCGCTTCTTTCACGTGATTGACACCGGAGGCATCGAACTGAACGATGAACCTCTGCTCACTCAAATTCGGGAGCAGGCTAAGCTTGCTATCGATGAGGCAGACGTCATTATTTTTATCGTGAACGGGCGGGACGGCATTACGGCTTCAGATGAAGAAGTCGCAGATATTCTGCTTCGATCCAAAAAACCGGTCATCACGGCCGTGAATAAAATAGACAACTATGAAATGCGTGAGCAGATGTATGAGTTTTACTCCCTTGGACTCGGAGAAGTATTTCCGATTTCCGGCTCGCACGGGCTTGGCCTTGGTGATCTGCTTGATGAAGTACTCGAACGGTTTCCCGTGGAGGATGAAGAAGAAAAGGACGATGACACGATTCATATGGCAGTCATCGGCCAGCCGAACGTGGGGAAATCCTCTCTCGTGAACGCAGTGCTCGGAGAAGAACGGGTAATTGTGAGCGAAATTCCCGGTACAACGAGGGATGCGGTGGACACGGAGTTCGAAAAAGACGACCAGAAATACAGCATCATTGACACGGCAGGAATGCGCCGGCGCGGAAAAGTGTATGAAAAAGCAGAAAAATACAGTGTTCTCCGGGCGATGCGTGCCATGGAACGGGCTGATGTAGCTGTTGTCGTTCTCGACGGCGAAGCAGGCATCCGGGAGCAGGACAAAAAAGTAGCAGGCTACGCACACGACTCCGGCCGGGCTATCGTTATTGTAGTTAACAAATGGGATGTAGTGGAAAAAGACGACAAAACGATGCACCGGTTCACCGAAGTAATCCGGGAGGAGTTCCAGTTCCTGGACTATGCACCGATCGTTTTCCTGTCTGCCAAAACGAAGCGGAGAATGCAGAACCTGCTTCCGGTAGTGCGTCAGGTGGCTGAAAATCATCACGTACGGGTGCCTACCAACGTACTAAATGAAGTTATTATGGATGCGGTGATTATGAACCCGACCCCAACTCACAGTAACAAACGCCTGCGTATTAATTTTGCAACACAGGTCGCCTCAGGCCCTCCGGTTATTGTGTTGTTTGTAAATGACCCGGAGCTGCTGCATTTTTCATATCGCAGGTATTTGGAAAACAAATGCCGCGAAGCTTTCTCGTTTGAAGGCACACCGCTTCGAATCGTGGCCAGAAAGAAAAACGAATAGCAGACGGAAATGGTTTGGTAAGGGGAGAGTGCAATGGGAGTAATTCTTGCAGTTGTGATTGGCTATCTAATCGGCTCAGTTAGTTTTAGTTATCTATTTGTACAGCGTATAAAAAAGGTGGATGTCCGTTCTGTTGGAAGCGGCAATGCCGGTGCCACCAACACCCGCCGGGTCCTGGGCACGAAATGGGCGGTGGTGGTGCTGCTTTTGGACGTGCTGAAGGGAATGGTGGCCGTCTGGCTCGGCTTCTTTTTTCAATGGGCAGCCTCGGGCCTGCTGCCAGGATTTTTGTCGTTAAGCCAGGTGGAGGGCCTGGCTCCCGCTCTTGGCGGTCTTGCCGCTGTGCTTGGGCATAACTGGCCGGTCTATTTCGGCTTCCGCGGCGGTAAAGGCGTGGCCACGGCCATCGGAGTTATCAGCGTACTCGTCTTTTTTCCGGCAATCTATGTCGGAATCATAGCGATTGCAGCTATTGCAGTTACCGGTTACGTGTCTCTTGGTTCTCTATTGTTTGCTGTTTTGACCCCGGTTGCGGTTTTCTATACCCAGTCCACCAACGGACATCCAGAGACCTATTTGTATTTAACCGTTTTCCTCGGCCTTCTTTCGATATGGAAGCACCGTACAAATATCGTCCGCCTGCTGCGTGGCAATGAAAGCTCATTGTATAAAAAGAGCAGTGAAGGATAAAAGGAGTTAAAAGCATGAAAAAACAGGCAGCTGTTATCGGAGCAGGGAGCTGGGGAACGGCCCTGGCTTCTGTGTTAGGAAAAAATCAGCATGGGGTGCGTCTTTGGTGCCGCAGAGAAGCGCTGGCTGAAGAAATTAACACCACACACAAAAACGAAGGCTATTTAAAAGGGATTGTACTGCCGGAAAATATAGTGGCTACAACGGACATAAAGGAAGCAGCAGCAGAGGCTTCCTTTATTGTTCTTGCGGTCCCGAGCGGAGCCGTCAGAAAAATCGCCCGGGATTTAATGCCGTATCTTCAGAAGGACACTATAGTTGTACACGCGGCTAAAGGTATTGAGCCTGAATCGTTTTTAAGGGTATCGCAAATTCTCGAAGAAGAGTGGGCCGGTCTTTCTTTTCAGGGAATGGCAGTACTTTCAGGGCCAAGCCACGCAGAAGAAGTGGCAGAGCAGCAGCCGACCACTGTCGCAGTGTCCGGCACGTCTGAGTACGTACAGACCCGTGTCCAGGAGCTGTTTATGAATCAGGCTTTCCGTGTATACACCAACGATGATTTTCTCGGTGTCGAGCTTGGCGGGGCACTGAAAAACATTATTGCCCTCGGCATCGGTCTTACGTCAGGACTTGGATACGGTGATAACGCAAAAGCTGCCTTAATGACAAGAGGGCTGGCGGAAATCACCCGGCTCGGGACCCATCTGGGTGCATCTCCGCTCACTTTTACCGGGCTTTCGGGTCTTGGGGATTTGATCGTTACATGTACAAGTGAACACAGCCGGAACTGGCGGGCTGGAAATCAAATCGGCTCAGGTAAAAGCCTCGAAGACGTTCTGGAGCAGATGGGGATGGTTGTGGAAGGCGTGCGCACTACTGAAGCTGTCTACCACTGGTCCCGTTCGCTTGGAGTGGAGATGCCGATTACAGAAGGATTGTACAAAGTACTGTTTGAACACGTGCCGCCGGAAAAAATGGCGAAATCCCTGATGGAGCGTGGGAAGAAAAATGAGAAGGAGCACTCCATCATGCTGCTTGATGATAATAATTAATGCGCCGGTTACGTTTAAAGGCGCCCCTTTTGCTTTCTAAAAGGGCTTGTGCTAAAATTTTTCAAGACAAACAGCAGCGGCAGAAGGCAGCAGAAGTTGATTGGAGGACTTACGGTGGCTAATTTCGATCACGAAAAAATAAAAGAAGGTGTCAGGCTGATTCTTGAAGGCGTTGGTGAAGATGCCGGCCGTGAAGGCCTGCTTGACACACCGGATAGAGTAGCCCGTTTATACCAGGAGGTTTTTGCCGGGCTGCATGAATCAGCAGACGAGCATTTAAAAACCGTATTTGGGGAAGATCACGAGGAACTGGTGCTGGTAAAAGACATACCGTTTTTTTCGATGTGCGAGCATCATTTAGTTCCTTTTTTCGGTAAGGCTCACGTAGCCTACATCCCGAAAGGCGGCATGGTGACAGGCCTCAGTAAGCTGGCCCGGACCGTAGAAACGATTGCGAAACGTCCGCAGCTTCAGGAACGTATCACCTATACTATCGCAAACGAAATTGTTTCGACGCTTGAACCTCACGGGGTGATGGTCGTGCTTGAAGCAGAACATATGTGTATGACCATGCGCGGCGTGAAGAAACCGGGATCTATGACGGTAACTTCCGCAGTGAGAGGAACATTCGAAGGAGATCAGGCGGCAAGGAGCGAGGTTCTGTCGCTTATTAAGCACTGATCCCGGGCAGATAAAAACGAGGCGCCTGCAGAGAGCGGGCGCTTTACCATGAGAACAAAACGAAAACAGGGAGGGTCTTAAATGCAGAATGGAGATGATTTTATCGTCATCCGTGCAGAAGAAGACGGTGTCAACGTCATGGGCTTGACCCGCGGCAAGGACACCCGTTTTCATCACTTGGAGAAATTAGATGGCGGAGAAGTGCTCATCGCCCAGTTTACCGAACATACTTCTGCGATCAAGGTGCGCGGCAACGCGGTTATACAAACGAGCTACGGCGAAATGAAGGCAGGCAGCGGGGAAGATTAACTTAATCTTTCTTGGAAACAAAGAGGCTGTGCTATAATTGGGTAGCATAGAACGCAAGAAATGAAATCACCAGCATTTAAGGGGTTGGGGGAAGCGGCATGAACAACTACTGGACACCATGTGCAGAGGAAATAAAAAAAGAGTTTCAGCGCCTGACCCAGCACTCGTATATTGAGGAGAAAATCGGGCTGCCGGAAGCGCACGAAGAAACGATCCACCTTCTGCTTGAGGCATTAAGCGAAGCAAAAGTGCCCCGGGAACGGATGGTGGAACAAATTGCAGCTGTACTGCTCGTTCAATCGGCGTTTAAAGCTCATGAACAGATTCAGCTGCATAACGACGGCGATGACAAAAAAATAAGACAGCTGATGATTCTGAACGGGGATTTGATGAGCAGTCTTTACTACCGTTTGCTCAGTACTGCCTTTCATCAGGAAATCCTTCTTGTTTTTACATCGGCAATCCGAAGCATGAATGAAGCGAAAATGAAGCTGCATTTTGGTGAGTGCCGGAACCATACTGATATGCTTCAAACACTTAGAACGTGTGAAGCGGGCATTGTGGAAGCGGTTATCCATTTTTACGGACGCCCGTATCTTGCAGTGGCTTCCTCGTCTATTTTTGCCTTGAAAAGGCTGCTTCATGAATGGGAATGGTTTGGCCGTACCGAAGAATTTTCGGCCTGTGCCGCCCAGGTGCAGTACTGGGAAGGCCAATCGCAGAGCGCACAGCAAATATTAAAACAATTAATCGATCAAGAACACAGCTTTTTTCATCAGCAGGTTGAAAAAGACGAACAGCTCTCTGATACGCTGCAATCGTTAATGGATGAATGGATAGCTGTAGGTATTGAGTAAAAAGGGGTTTCAATGATGGCTACCCAAAAAGAAAATAAAGTGTATCAGGTATTCCAGTCTATTTCAGGAAACTACGACCATATGAACAGCGTGATCAGCTTCCGGCTGCATAAGCGCTGGCGGAAAAAAACCATGAAGCAGATGAGCGTCCGCCGCGGCTCAAAAGCGCTCGATTTATGCTGCGGCACGGCAGACTGGACGATTCAGCTTGGTAAAGCAGTAGGAAAAGGCGGCAGCGCCACCGGCATCGACTTCAGTGAAAAAATGCTTGAAGTCGGCCGGGAGAAAGTGCACCGGGAACAGCTCGGAAACATTGATTTAATACATGGCAATGTAAACAGCCTGCCGTTTCCCGATAACTCGTTTGATTACGTAACGATAGGCTTCGGCCTCCGGAACGTATCCGATTATCTGCGGGTGCTTAAGGAAATGCAGCGGGTGCTGAAGCCTGGCGGTACCGCTGTGTGCCTGGAAACGTCCTGGCCGGAAAACAGCGTCGTGGAAAAATTTTATTCCTTTTATTTTCAATCAGTTATGCCGGTGATAGGAAAAGTATTGATTAACCGGTACGACGAATACCGCTGGCTCCAGGAATCGACGATGGCCTTTCCGTCGAAAGAAACGCTTGGGGTTATGTTCATGGAAGCAGGGTTCAGCCAGGTGCAGATATCTCCTTTTTCTGCCGGCACAGTCTGCGCCCATATCGCCCGCAAAAAATGATAAGATGACAGTGATAAGGAAGTTGAACCAATGAGTAAAATTAAAACTATTTTAGAAATGATAAAATTCGAGCATACCGTATTCGCCCTCCCGTTTGCGTTTTTGGGAGCGGCGCTCGGCGGCCTGATGATCAACGGCTCCTGGCCCTCCATTGCTGACTGGATCTGGATTACACTGGCAATGTTTGGTGCCCGCAGCGCTGCAATGACATTGAACCGCCTGATCGATGCAGAAATAGATGCCCGCAATCCGCGAACGGAAACACGAGCCATTCCTGCAGGGGAGGTTTCACGAGGTCAAGCCATTTTGTTTGTGCTTGGATCTTTTTTTATTTTATTTGTCGCTGCGTTTCAGTTAAATATGCTGGCAGTCTATCTTCTGCCAATTCCTGTATTTTTTATGACGCTGTATTCCTACACGAAGCGCTTCACCTGGCTCTGCCATGTGTTTTTAGGAGTAACCATTGGGATCGCTCCGCTCGGCGGATGGGTAGGAGTGACCGGCACGCTTCAGCCGGAGGCATTTTTGCTGTTTACGGCGGTGGCGATGTGGATTGGCGGATTTGATATTATTTATGCGACTCAGGATGCGGAGTATGATAAGCGTGTCGGGCTGAATTCCATTCCGGCCCGGTTCGGAATTGCAAAAGCTCTTTACATCTCCCGGGGTTTTCATCTCGTCAGTCTAATTTCCCTTCTGGCACTGTATCTGCTTTCGCCGCTCAGCTGGTTTTACCTTGTGGGAGTTGCCGCGGCCGCTGCAATCATGATCTACGAACATTCGCTGGTGAAGCCTTACGATTTGTCGAAGGTCGGGGTCGCCTTTTTTCCTATGAATGGGATTATCAGTATTGTGATATTAGTATTTACCCTTGGAGATATTTTAATGTAAAAATATGTACACCTGCGTAAGGAAGATGTATACGATTTGGAGAGATGGTTATGTCCATAACAATGGGAGAAATCGCTTATACGAATGCAAAACCGTTTTTTTATTATCTTGACCGGCAAAAGCTAGAGCAGGAAGGGGTGCGGTTCGAACAGGACGTACCCGCTTTACTGAACCGAAAGCTCGAAGAACAAAAGCTGAGCGGAAGCGCTGTATCTTCGTTTGCTTTTGGGTCCAGTACGCGTGCTCTTTCGCTTCTGCCTTCTCTTTGTGTAGCTTCTGCCGGCAAAGTACGGTCCATTTTGTTCTACTCCCGTTATCCTCTTGATGAGCTTACGGGCAAGCGGATTGCTTTGACATCGACGAGTGCGACAAGCGTGCATCTGCTGAAGATCATTCTGCAGGAATTCTATCAGGTGACAGAGGCGGATTATCAAACGCAGGCACCGGACCCGGTGAAAATGAAAGAGAAGAATGACGCTTACCTGTTAATTGGCGATGATGCGATCAAGGCTTCCTGGGAGGAAAGTGACTGGTTCCGTTACGATCTCGGTGAGTTGTGGTATGCTCATACCGGTCTGCCGATGGTTTACGCTGTATTTGCCGTTCAAAATGAGTCGTTCCATCAAGCCGGAAGCATATGGTCCACGCTCTATCAGGATTTTTTACAAAGCCGCCGCACAGCGCAGCAGGACGATTTTGCCGGAATGGCCAGTGATTACAGCCATCGGCTCGGAGGCAGCAGGACGTATTGGCAGGAATACTTCCGGGGACTTCATTTCACGCTTGGGGCCAGGGAGCAGGAAGGCCTGCTTTATTATTACCATCTCGCTTATAAGTATGGATATTTAAATGAAGCAGTTGAAAGTTTAGATATTTTGCAGCCGGGAGACGAGGTGCATTATTTATTTTGAAGGTGAATAAGATGAAGCTGATGGATCTGTACAGAGATTTAAAACCGGATATTAAAGTGATCGAAAAAACGCTGGAAGAAGCGGTAGATTCGAAACACGCCGTCCTGACTGAAGCGTCAAATCACTTATTAAAAGCTGGAGGCAAACGAATCCGGCCGGTTTTAGTGCTGCTCAGTGCGAAATTTGGAAATTATGATATTGAACATATCAAACATGCTGCCGCTTCGCTTGAACTGATACACATGGCTTCCCTCGTCCATGACGATGTGATAGATGATGCCGAGCTGCGCCGGGGTGAGTCTACAGTTAAGGCGGCATGGGATAACAAAGTAGCGATGTATACCGGTGATTATATCTTTGGAAGTGCTGTTGAGCGTGCAGCCTACTACCGGGATCCTGTTATCAACCGGATTATCTCAAAGACGCTGATCGAAATATGCGTCGGCGAGATCGAGCAGATCCGGGACCAGTACAACTGGGAGCAGCCGCTGCGGACGTACCTGCGCAGAATCCGGAGAAAGACCGCAGTTTTGATTGCGGCCGGCTGTGAACTCGGTGCTGCAAGCGCCGGAGCATCAAAAAAGACGCAGCGCCAGCTTTACCGGTACGGCTATCACCTTGGTATGTCCTATCAGATTATCGATGATATTCTCGACTTTACCGGAAGCGAAAAAGAGCTTGGAAAGCCTGCCGGTGGCGACCTGAGACAGGGAAATGTAACGCTGCCTGCGTTGTATGCTATGCATCAGAACCCGCAGCTGCAGGAAAACATTAGTACAGCCATTCAGGAAGAAACCGTCGATGAAGAGCAGGTCACCCGCATTCTTTCGGAAATCAACAGTTCCGGAGGCATCGAATATGCAAAAACAATGAGTGAGCGGTATCTCGAGAAAGCCTACGAAGCTATTGCCACTTTGCCGGACATAGAGGCAAAGGATTCTTTAAAGGACATTGCTGCATATATTGGCGGCAGAAAATATTGATTCTCCCCGTCCAGGCGGTAATTGCTAACGCTTTCAACTTTTGCTATACTAATTTTGGTAAATAGTAATGGATGGGGGAAGAAATATGACGAGTGAACGCACGTTTGTAATGGTAAAGCCGGACGGAGTCCAGCGCGGGCTGGTTGGCAGAATTGTTCAGCGTTTTGAAGAAAAAGGACTGAAAATCGCCGCCGGTAAATTTATGCACATTTCACCTGAATTGGCCCAAACGCATTACGAAGAACATAAAGAAAAACCTTTTTTCAATGATCTGGTCGGTTTTATTACGTCGGGCCCAGTGTTTGCCTTAGTGCTCGAAGGCCAGGACGCCATACATATTTCCCGGCTGCTGATTGGGAAAACTGATCCAAAAGAAGCACCGGCAGGAACGATCCGCGGCGATTATGGCCATGTGAAGGAGAAAAACGTTATCCACGGCTCAGATTCCCTCGAGAGCGCAGATCGGGAGATTGGTTTGTTTTTTGAACCGGAAGAAGTGCTCGACTATGAACGTTCCATTGATGCCTGGCTGTAAAATAAGATTAAGCTGGTACGCTTTTGGGAATACACTCTTATAGACAATTCAAGATAAGGGTGATAACTAATGATGTATTTACTTGCAATACTTTTGCCGCCGGTAGCGGTTCTGCTCGTCGGCCGGCCGTTTCAGGCATTTATCAATTTTCTGCTGCTCCTGCTTTTCTGGGTGCCGGCATCCATTCACGCCTGCTTCGTTGTGGCGGATGCCAAAGCGGAAAAACGGGCGAAAAGATATTAATCTAAAGCGTGTCCCTTCAGGGGGCCGCTTTTTTTATAATTAGTCAGGATACGCCTTCCACCTGTTGATCAAGTGAAAATTCCCTTTCTGCTGGTCGATATAATGAAAAAGATCTTTGGGCGGAACCTGAAGAAACAGGGCCGCCGTGATATAATAATACTCAGCAAAGTGGGGATACTATGACAAGCAGACAACATACAGCAGTGGAAAATCCAATGAATGATGATTACGGTCTATTCGTGCAAAAGATGAAGGGTCTGACCGGCCTGGATCTGCACTTATACAAAGAGGCGCAGATGAAGCGGCGGCTGCTATCCTTTTTACAGAAAAAAGGTTTTCATTCGTTTACAGATTTATTTGACCGGGGGCTTCAAAAAGACGAAGCGCTTTTGAAGGAAATACTTGAGCGGATGACTATCAATGTTTCCGAGTTTTTTCGTAATCCTTCCCGGTGGGAGGTGCTGCAGACATCGGTTCTTCCCGAAATACTTAACAAACGCAGCAATCTGCACATATGGTCTGCAGCGTGTTCTACAGGTGAAGAACCATACTCGCTCTGGATGATGATGAAAGAAGCATTTCCGGGGGTTTCCTTTTCCATTACGGCGACAGATATTGACACCAGTATTCTTGAAAAGGCGCAAATGGGTATCTATTCGAGCCGGGCCGTAGAAAACGTGCCGCCGGCGTATCTGCAGAAATATTTTGAAGCGAGTCCGCCGGCCTACCAGTTTGATACAAAAGCGGCTGCCCGTGATATTCGCTTTAAAAAGCAGAATCTGCTTGCGGACAAACCGGTGGGGGATGTAGATGTTATCATTTGCAGAAATGTGATGATCTATTTTACAGAAGAAGCTAAGGATTATATTTACCAGCAGTTTTACAGTGCGCTGCGCCCGGGGGGCGTACTGTTTGTCGGAAGCACGGAGCAGATGTTTCATCCGGAAAAGTATAAGTTCGAGCCGGCCGGAACTTTTTTTTACCGAAAAAGCTAAGCTTTTTAGGAAGATGAAAGCTGGCAGTTTCACTAAATAGAGGATTATGTTATCATTTACTGCATAAAAGCACTAAAGAGATACGTATGGAGCAAAGGGGAGAGAAGACGCATATGAGATTTTTAACCGCAGGAGAATCACATGGACCACAGCAGACAACGATAGTTGAGGGAGTCCCGGCGCAGATGGAGCTTCTTGAAGAAGATATCAACCAGGAGCTTGCCAGACGCCAGGGCGGATATGGCCGGGGCCGCAGAATGCAGATTGAAAAAGATAAAGTTAAGTTTTTAAGCGGGGTCCGGCATGGAAAAACGACCGGAGCGCCGATTACGATGGTCGTCGAAAATGACGATTTCGTGCACTGGGAAAAGATTATGGGCACCGAACCGCTCTCCGAAGAGGAAGCGGAAAAAGTGAAGCGGAAAATTACACGTCCCCGTCCCGGGCATGCAGATCTGAACGGGGCTATTAAATACGGGCACCGTGACATGAGAAACGTGCTCGAGCGTTCCTCGGCAAGAGAAACAACTGCGCGGGTAATGGCAGGGGCGCTGGCGAAAAAAGTTCTCAAAACCTTCGGAATAGAAGTAGGCGGCCAGGTTCTTACGATAGGCGGTATCCATTCAGCAGAGACGTCTTATTCCTCCATGCAGGAGCTTCAGGAAAAATCAGAAGCCTCTCCGGTCCGCTGTCTTGATCCAGAGGCGGAAAAACAAATGATGGAAGCGATCGACAAGGCGAAGGCAGATGGCGATTCCATTGGCGGTGTCGTACAGACCGTAGTGGAAGGCCTGCCGGTGGGTCTCGGCAGTCACGTGCAGTACGATCACAAGCTTGACGGCAAAATCGTCGGTGCGGTTGCAAGCATTAACGCTTTTAAAGGGGCTGAAGTAGGTATCGGCTTTGAAGCGGCAAACCGGCCGGGAAGCCAGGTGCATGATGAAATTGTCTGGGACGAAAAGAACGGCTATTACCGGAGCACCAACAACCTTGGCGGATTTGAAGGCGGGATGACCAACGGTATGCCGGTAGTTATCCAGGGCGTGATGAAGCCGATTCCGACCCTCTATAAGCCATTGCAAAGCGTAGATATTGACTCCAAAGAACCGTTTAAAGCGAGCATTGAGCGCTCGGACAGCTGTGCAGTGCCTGCTGCTTCGGTTGTAATGGAAAACGTTGTGGCGTTTGAAGTCGCCGTTTCCTTTTTGGATATGTTCGGTACAGATAATGTGGACCGTATCCGCCGGAACTTTGAAGAGTATGTACAGGAAGCCAAGGATTTTTAACTAATGGAAACTGTTCAGATACAGGCGGAGAAGAGAAGCTACCCGGTCATAATCGGGGAAGGACTGCGCTATCAGCTTGCAGATCTTTTAAAGGAAACTACGGCAGGCAAGAGCCGCTTTCTCCTCGTCGTAGACAAGACCGTGAACACTCTCTACCGGGAAGAGACAGAAGGCCAGCTCGCCAGGCTGCTGCCCGTAAGCACCTATGTGATGCCTTCAGGTGAGCAGTCTAAATCGGTGGAAGAGCTTTCCCGGCTGTGGGAATTCGCGGCAGAAAACGAAATGGACAGGAAGGCGGTCTTTGTGGCGCTCGGCGGCGGAGTGGCCGGTGATTTGACCGGCTTTGCGGCAGCCGGATACATGCGGGGTGTAGACTATATTCAACTGCCGACTACTCTTCTTGCCCAGGACAGCAGCGTAGGTGGAAAGACGGGTATTAACCTGAAAGCAGGCAAAAATCTGGCCGGCGCTTTCCATCCGCCTCTGGCTGTCATATATGATACTGCGACGCTGCATACCCTGCCCGACGCGGAGTGGCGCTCCGGCTTTGCCGAAATGATCAAGCACGCCTACCTTGACGGGGAGGCCTTTTTACAGGATTTGAAAGCCCGTGTACAGAGCGTGGAGGACATGAAGTCACCGGAGGTTGCTTCGTGGATTAAACGGTCGATTGAAGTTAAAGCGCGTATTGTCGAAGAAGACGAACGCGAGCAGGGAGTGCGGGCGTTTTTAAATCTTGGGCACACCCTTGGCCACGCCCTGGAGAAAGAAATGGGCTACGGACGCATTACTCATGGAGAAGGAGTGGCCGCCGGCCTGTGGTTTGCTCTTGCGGTAAGTAATAACGAGAGCGCAGGCGACTGGGAGCTGGAGAAAGAAAAAGCATGGCTCGAGTCGCTGGGTTATCCGGTGGACGCCCCGGGCGGGCTTTCGGCGGACACATTAGTGGAATCGATGAAAAGAGATAAAAAAGCTTCCCACGGGGATATCCATTACGTGCTGCTTGAGAAGCCGGGGAAACCGCTGACAGCAAAAGTGGAAGAAAACACGATCAGGCAGCTGCTCGATCGCTATTACAAATAGGCAGGTGACAACAGTGATACGAGGTGTACGGGGAGCAACAACGGTAAAACAAAACCGCGCAGAAGAGATCTGGGAGGAAACCGGCCGGGTACTTGAGGAGATGATTGCGGAAAATCACATTACCGCGGACCAGGTCTCGCATATTTGGTTTACGGTCACTTCTGATCTTAACGCTGCTTTTCCGGCAAAAGCAGCGAGGGAGATTCCTGGTTGGGAGTTTGTACCGGTAATGTGTGCACAGGAAATCCCGGTGCCCGGGAGCCTGGAGCGGTGCATCCGCGTAATGATGACTGCGGACGTGAATGTACCTGCAAAAGATGTGAAGCATATCTTTTTGAACGAAGCGGTGGCGCTTCGCCCGGACCTGGGTTTGACAAAGCAAAAGGATTCCTAGTAGGATAAGTATAAGTTTAGAGCATCGACAGTTAAGGTATAGATGAGCGCTGCCATCGGAGGCAGCATAGAGAGTTAGAAGAGCAGAGGCAGAATAGCAGAGAATAGAAGATACCTGACAATACATTTAACCAAAAAATCCTGCGAAGTTATATGCAGGGTTCTCTTCTATCATGCCTCTCTGTCCGCAGAGAGGTTTTTCTCGTGTTCTGGCATGCTTTTCCGATCAAAGGAGGAAAAACCGTGACCAAAACAACGAAGCAAGCATTCACTGACGAATGTGCGTTCCACCGCACAATTCCCTATATGGAGCATTACTTTTCCGACACCCTCACCCCCATCGATGTGTTTCGCCACTTTCAGGAAGATGCGGTATATCTGCTTGAAAGTAAAGACGAAGCCTCTCCGTGGTCCCGTTACTCGTTTGTCGGGCTTCATCCTTCCTACCGGATTGTAGAGCAGGGAGGGGAGTTTCGTCTCGAGAAAACGGACGGCACCCTCATACTTACAGCTTCTGATCTGGAGGCCTGCATGCAGCAGGCGACAGACTATATTGATCCTTCGCTCCCGGAGGTGGATCTCCCATTTAAAGGCGGAGCTGTTGGGGCCCTCTCCTACGATGCCGTGGAATTGTTCGAGCCAAAGCTTGCCCCGGAGAGCGCCCCGGAATCACGTATACACTTTGTGTACTGCCGCACGATTATGGCGCTCGATCAGACGAATAAAGAGCTGACAATCATTTATTACGATGAACATACAGATAAAGAGCCTGAGAAACGTTTTGACGAAGCAAAGGCAACGGTGGGAAAGCTTCAAAAGAGTTTGCAGAACGGAAATTCCGGCTCCGCCATGTATCCGCCGCTGGAAAAAAACACAGCAGTGGACTTCAGCCGGGTTCAATCCAATTATTCGAAGGAAGACTTCATGGAGGCAGTGGAGAAAATTAAAGAATATATTGTAGCCGGAGATGTATTTCAAACAGTGCTATCCCAGCGCTTTGAGCTTCCGACAACGGTAAGCGGCTTTGACCTTTACCGGGTGCTCCGCATGATCAACCCGTCGCCGTATTTGTTTTATTTGCGTCTCGGGGAAACAGAAGTGGTAGGAAGTTCTCCGGAACGACTCGTGCAGGTGCTCGACGGCCACGTGGAAATTCATCCGATTGCCGGGACCCGCAAGCGTGGAAAGACTGACACAGAAGATAAAGCACTCGAAGAAGAGCTGCTTGCCGATGAAAAAGAGCGGGCGGAACACTTTATGCTCGTTGACTTGGCCAGAAATGATGTTGGCCGGATTGCTTCCTACGGCACGGTGGAAACGCCGGTGCTGCTTGAAACAGTCCGCTTCTCACACGTCATGCATATTATTTCCAAAGTGACAGGAAGACTTTCCCCGTTTGTTTCCCCGGTTGCGGCTCTTCAGTCCGCTTTCCCGGCCGGAACCGTTTCCGGAGCGCCGAAAATCCGTGCGATGGAAATTTTAAAGGAGCTCGAGCCGACAAGGCGCGGTATGTATGCCGGGGCTGTCTGCTATATGGGCTTTGACGGCAACATTGACTCCTGTATTGCCATCCGGACTATGCTTGTGGAAAATCAGACGGCAAAGGTCCAGGCCGGTGCCGGTATCGTTGCCGATTCGGACCCGGCATCGGAATATGAAGAAACGCAGAATAAAGCAGCAGCTCTTCTTCGTACAGTAGCCGCTGCCGAAGCAATGTTCACCGATGAGAAGGGAGAGAATATTCATGCTTAAGGCACTGTTGAATAAATGTATTGAGGGGCATACACTGAAAGAACAGGAAGCAGAACAGGCAATGGACTTTATTATGCAGGGAGAGGCTACGCCGAGCCAGATTGCCGGCCTTATTACCATTATGCGGTTTCGGGGCGAAACGGTGGAAGAGCTGACCGGCTTTGTCCGCAGTATGCGCCGCCATGCGCTGTCTTTAGAGCATGAGGAGCCTTCTCTTCTCGATACTTGCGGCACTGGCGGCGACGTAAGTTCAACGTACAATATTTCCACCGCCTCTGCGATTGCGTTAAGCGGAGCGGGTATTAAAGTAGCTAAGCACGGCAACCGCTCGGTATCATCCAAAAGCGGCAGCGCCGATGTGCTTGAAACACTGCAGGTGCCTGTACAGTCAGGACCTGATGAGGCGGTAAAAGCCCTGCAGGAAAAAGGGCTGGCCTTTCTGTTTGCCCCGCTGTACCACGTAGCGATGAAGCATGCAGTCACCCCGAGAAAAGAACTGGGTTTTCGTACAATCTTTAACGTGCTCGGTCCGTTAACAAATCCGGCAAACGCTGATATTCAGGTGGTCGGTGTGTTTGACCGGGAATACGGGGAGAAGATGGCCTACGTACTGAAAAACCTGGGTGCAAGCAGGGCTTTATTTGTTACCGGCAGAGACGGACTTGATGAAATGACGATTTCAGACAGTACGTACATTACGGAGCTTCGGAATGGTGAAATTATGAAATATGAAATTACACCCGAAGAGGCAGGGCTGAAGAGATCTCCCGTCGAAGAGGTGCAGGTGGAAACAGCAGAAGAAAGCGCAGTGCTGATCGAAAATATTTTTAACGGCTCAGAAACCGGTGCTGCAAAAGACATTTTACTATTAAACATGGGTGCTGCATTTTACGCTGCCGGCCGTGCAGAAACAATCGCAGACGGCGTGCAGCTTGCGGAAGAAGTCATCCGCGGAGGCAAAGCCGAACAGCAGCTGCAGCGCCTGCGGGGAAATGAGGTTAATTCAACGTATGCTTGAAAAAATACTGCAAACTAAACAGGAAGAACTTTCCCGGATTACGGTGGGCGAGCGTCCGGACGTGCCTTTTTATTCGCTGAAAAAAGCACTGCAGCAGGATCCGCCGAACGTACAGATTATTGCGGAAGTCAAAAAAGCTTCGCCCTCCAAAGGGCTGATACGGAGTGATTTTGATCCGGAAGCCATCGCTCTTGGCTATGAACGGGGAGGCGCCGCTGCTCTATCGGTGCTGACGGATGAAACGTATTTCCAGGGGAGCGGCAGCTATCTGACAGCGGTCAAAAAAATCTCCGCTCTGCCTGTACTGCGAAAGGACTTTATTATCGATGCCAGACAGGTGGAGGAAAGTGCGGCGATGGGGGCAGATGCTATTTTACTGATCGCAGAGGCCATTGCTCCGGAAAAGCTGCACGAATTATACCAGCAGGCCTACGAGCTCGGGATGGAGGTGCTTGTAGAAGCACATTCGCCTGAAAAGCTGCACGAACTTCTCCATCAGTTTACGCCGGAAATTATCGGTATTAATAACCGTGATCTCTATACGTTCCATACAGAACTTGGGCAGACAGGAAAAGCAGCTTCGTTCATACCGGAAGGCAGTGTGCTTGTGAGCGAAAGCGGTATCCGTACAAACGAAGACCTCGATTATGTACAGCTGCTCGGGGCAGAAGCGGCGCTCGTCGGAGAATCACTTATGAGACAGCCGGATGTACGTGAAGCGTTATTAAAACTGCGGGGAGTGAGCGACCATGCCTCCACAGACGCCGATGTTTAAAATGTGCGGCCTGCATTCCGAAAATGATGTGCGGCTTGCAGCTTCTTCCTCTGCCGCTTTTGCAGGGTTTGTATTTGCCCCGGGGAAACGGGAGGTAGAGCCGGGAGCCGTTCGCGAATGGCTGCAGACTCATCCGCTGCACGGTAAAAAGATAACAGCCCTGTTTGTGAATGCACCGGTGCGAAAAGTGATTGCGACCGTTGAAGAAATACAGGCGGACGTGATTCAGCTGCACGGCGAGGAACCGCCGGAAGAAGCGGCGGTGATCCGCCACCGCACAGGGAAGGATGTTTGGAAAGCCCTGCCGCATGGAGAATACACTCATCAGCAGATCGATGCCTATGCGGATTACGTTGATGGTTTTATCATCGACGCCAAAGTCGATGGCCGGTTTGGAGGCTCAGGCGAATCCTTCGCCTGGGAGCACGTGCCTGGCTATATTAAAGCCGGAAAAGCCCACCGACTTCCGTTATTTATTGCAGGAGGAGTCCGCCCGGAAAATGTTGAAGACCTGCTTGCTTATCATCCGGCGGGCATTGATATTTCCAGCGGACTCGAAAAAGACGGAGTAAAGGATGCCGGCTTATTAGAACAATTAGAGAAGAGGTTGAATAGCTATGCAGCAGATATATCCCGATGAACACGGACGGTACGGGGATTACGGCGGAAAGTATGTGCCGGAAACGCTCATGTATGCACTGGAGGAACTTGAAGAAGCATTTAACGCGGCCTGGGAGGATGAATCCTTTCACGAGGAGTACCAGGACATTCTGCGTGAATATGCTGGCAGGGAAACCCCGCTGACGTTCGCGGGCCACCTGACGGAGCATCTGGGCGGAGCGGAAATTTATTTAAAACGGGAGGACCTGCTTCATACCGGTGCCCATAAATTAAATAATGCCATCGGCCAGGTACTTCTGGCCAGACGGATGGGGAAATCAAAAATTGTTGCAGAAACAGGCGCCGGCCAGCACGGTGTGGCGACAGCGACCGTCTGTGCTAAGTTTGGGCTGGAGTGCAAGGTGTTTATGGGCGAAGAGGATATGGAACGGCAGGAACTGAATGTCTTCCGTATGGAGCTTCTGGGAGCGGAAGTGCTGCCGGCCTCTTCCGGAAACAAAACTTTAAAGGACGCCACCAATGAAGCCATCCGCTACTGGGTAACAAACGTGGAAGATACGTTTTATCTGATCGGTTCGGTCGTTGGCCCGCATCCCTATCCAATGATTGTCCGGAACTATCAGCGGATTATTGGAGATGAAACCAAACGGCAGATGCAGACGCGGTGCGGGGCTCTTCCGGATGCGATTGCAGCATGCGTGGGAGGCGGAAGCAATGCGATCGGCATGTTTTATCCGTTTCTTGAAGACGACGTAAAGCTTTACGGTGCGGAGGCTGCCGGCATGGGCGTGCATACAGCTATGCACGCAGCAACCATTACGAAAGGCACCCGCGGGGTGATCCACGGGTCGCTGACGTATTTAATCCAAGATGAGAACGGACAGATTATTGAGCCGTATTCCATTTCCGCTGGACTGGATTATCCGGGCATTGGACCGGAGCACGCCCATCTGGCTGAAAGCGGCCGCGTGGAATACACGGGTGTGACAGACGAAGAATCCCTGGAAGCACTTTCGCTCTTAACAAAGAAAGAAGGCATTCTTCCGGCGATTGAAACCTCCCATGCCCTTTACCTGGCGTTTGAAAAAGCCAAACAGATGGACAGAAGTGAACGAATCGTTATCTGCCTCTCGGGTCGTGGAGATAAAGACGTTGAAACGATCCGCCGTCGTATGGAAGGGGAGAGCAGTGATGAATAAAGCAACAAATGTGCTAACAGTGGAAGAAGCGGCAGCGCAGGCTCCGTACCCTTTGTTCGTGCCATTTATTATGGCAGGGGACCCGCATGAAGAAGCGACGATTTCGATTGCTCTTTCGCTTCAAGAGGCAGGCGCCCACATTTTAGAGCTCGGCATCCCGTATTCTGATCCACTGGCTGACGGTCCTCTGCTGCAGCGTTCAGCCCAACGCGCCCTTAAAGGTGGTATGAGCCTGAAAGGGGCTCTGCGCATGATTCGGACGATGAGAGAACGTGGACTGACAATTCCGGTGGTCGTGTTTTCCTATGTGAATCCGGTGCTGCGCATGGGAGAAGAGACGTTTGTCAAAGAAGCGGCATCTGCCGGGGCAAACGGGGTGCTGATTCCGGATCTTCCCATGGAAGAGAGCAGTTTTATCAGTGAGCTTGCCAGGGAAAAGGGACTGTCGGTCATTTCACTTGTGGCACCGACATCTGCCCACCGCATTGAAAAAATTGCCTCCCAGGCCCAGGGTTTTCTGTACTGCGTTTCAAGTCTTGGCGTAACTGGTACGAGGGATGCCTTCCCGGACGAAGCCTATGCGTTTATCCGCAAAGTGAAAGAAGCAAGCACGGTGCCGGTTGCTGTCGGCTTTGGCATATCCAACCGCCGGCAGGTGGAGCTGCTTGACGGTGTGAGCGACGGCGTTGTCGTCGGCAGTGCGATTATGAAAATCGTCGAAGAACAGCAGGAGGCACTCGTTTCGGCCGAAAAAACAGAGCGCGAGCAGGCGCTGAACGAAATTAAAACCTTTGTCTCCGAGCTAATTTCGTCGTAAGATAGTAATCAGCATAGAAAGACGAGGTGACAAAGTTGTATATTAAAAAACAAATCAAAGGCATGACGCCTTACCAGCCGGGGAAACCAATTGAAGAAGTGAAACGGGAGCTCGGACTGACTACCGTCCATAAAATGGCTTCCAATGAAAATCCATACGGTGCTCCGCCGCAGGCTAAACGGGCAATCGAGGAAGCGGCCGCCGATCCGGAAATTTATCCGGATGGTTATGCAGCTGAGCTGCGTCAGGCAGTGGCCGAAGAGCTGAATGTTGGAGAAAAACAGCTGCTGTTTGGAGCCGGCTCCGATGAAGTTATTTTAATGCTCTGCCGGGCCATGCTAGGTCCGGACACAAATACCGTTATGGCAGTGCCGTCGTTTTCGCAGTACAAGCATAATGCAGCCATTGAAGGAGCAGAAATCCGTGAAATTCCGGCAGTGGACGGGGAACATCAGCTGGAAGCTATGCTTGAAGCGATTGATGAACAGACACGTATTGTCTGGGTATGTAATCCGAACAATCCGTCCGGAGCCTATATTAATGATGAAGCGTTTGTGGCATTCCTTGACCGGGTGCCGGAAAACGTACTGGTGGTTTCAGATGAAGCTTACATTGAATATGTGACTGCAAACGATTATCCGGATACGCTGAAGCTGCTGCAGGAATACCCGAACCTTCTTCTTTTGCGTACCTTTTCAAAAGCTTACGGCCTGGCATCACTCCGGGTTGGCTACGGCGTGAGCCACGAAGAACTGATTCAGTCCCTGGATCCGGTCCGGCCCCCGTTCAACGTGACAGCTGTGGCCCAGCGGGCGGCAACGGCCGCCTTGAAGGACCGCGCCTTTATTGAAAAGTGCCGGGAGAAAAATAAAACCGAACTCGATAAAATGACGTTTTTCTGCGAAGAGCACGGACTGGACTATGTGCCTTCCCAGACCAATTTTCTGCTGATTCATACAGGAGTTGCGGGAAGCGTTGTTTTTGACGAAATGCTGAAAAAGGGAATTATCATCCGTTCAGGAGAAGCCCTCGGCTATCCGGAATCGATCCGTGTAACGATAGGGACCGAAGAGCAGAACGAAGCTTTCCGCCAGACGCTGAGTGAAGTGCTTGAACATCAGCAGGCCAGGCTTTAGCGGACAACACCTGGAATCCGGCTCCGCTCGGGGCCGGGTGTTTTTATGTATGGAAACAAAGAGAGGCCTGGAGGGAAACAGATGCAGAAAAAAGCAGCAGTTATCGGGCTGGGACTGATCGGAGGCTCAATTGCCCTCGCCATCAAACAGGAACATCCCGATGTTTATATTACAGGAACAGATGTAGATGAAGCCCAGACCAAGCTCGCGGTATCCTTGAGTGTTATTGACGAGGCAGTCCCGGACCTGGAAAAGGCTGTAAAGGAAGCAGACCTGGTGGTGCTTGCCACTCCGGTTGCCACCACGGAGAAATTGCTCGTGCAGCTCGCCGGAATGTCTTTAAAGCCCGGGGCCATCATTACTGATGTCGGAAGCACAAAAACATCGATCTGCGAGCAGGCAGACGTTCTTTCAGAAAAGAACGTTCATTTTATCGGCGGCCACCCAATGGCCGGATCACATAAAAGCGGTGTCCATGCCGCCCGGGTCCGTCTGTTTGAAAACGCCTACTACGTGCTGGTGCCAAATGGTCCTGGGTCCTCTGAAAAAATTGGTGAAATCAAAGATTGGCTTCAGGGCACGCAGGCAAAGTTTATAGAGCTGTCCTATGAGCAGCATGATCTGCTGACGGGCGTCATCAGCCATTTTCCGCATATCGTAGCATCGGCACTCGTCCATCAGGTGAAGGGAATGGAGGACGAACAGGCCTGGGTGACAAAGCTTGCAGCCGGCGGGTTCCGGGATATTACGAGAATCGCTTCAGCCAGTCCGGAAATGTGGACCGATATTCTTCTGAAAAACAATGACGTGATGCGGCAGCTGATGGAAGACTGGAAGCAGCAGATGAGTGCCATTGAACAAATGCTTGCTGCGGGGGATAAAGAGCAGATATATCAGTTTTTTGAGCATGCAAAATCCTATCGTGACGGTCTGCCTGCAAAAAAGCAGGGAGCCATACCATCCATTTATGATCTGTTTGTCGATGTGCCGGACCACCCCGGCGTTATCTCGGACGTAACCGGAATTCTTGGACGTACCGGCATCAGTATTATCAACATACGGATCCTTGAAACGAGAGAGGACATCATGGGCGTGCTGCAGCTGACCTTCCGTACGGAAGAAGACCGGCGGGCCGGTATGCAGCAGCTCGAAAAGCACGATTATGAATCCTACATCGGTTAACGGAAAAAAAGAATGAAAAATAGGAGAGAAGCATTGACAACGCTTACAATTACGTTATACTAATATTAGCGTATGGTTTCTCTCCACTCCTATCCATACTCTTTATCTTAAAACTAGCCGATGTGGCGGCACACCTGATGAGTAGACATCAGGTGTTTTTTTTGTTTTTGTAAACGTTATCATAATGGGCGGGGGGAGGTTTTCTGTTCGTCACAGCGGGCAATGTTTGCTATAATTACACAGTGCTAAACGAGATTTACCTGGAAGAAAGGTTGTTGACGGCGTGAATTTAGAAACGATCCTCGAAACGATAAGAAACGGCGATACGGAAAAAGGGCTCGAAGAGATGGAGAAATACAGCCACTCTGCGAACGATCAGGAAAAATACGATATAGTGGAAATGTATCAGGAGCTGGGCCGCTCAGATAAGGCCCAGCCGCTGATTGAAGACCTGCTCGGACGCTATCCCGATGAGGGGGCACTGCTGACGACAGCAGCCGAGAATGCGATTGATATGGACGATGAAGATGAAGCGATTGAATGGCTGCTCGAGGTGAAGGAGTCAGACGAAGAATATCTGCGGGCGCAGCTGCTGCTAGCTGATTTGTACCAGATGCAGGGGCTCGATGAAGTAGCGGAGCAAAAGCTGCTCGATGCCCTGAAGCTGAATCCTGAAGAGCCGGTGCTGCTTGCCGCCGTTGGAGATTACTATTTATCCCGGGGGGACTACGCTAAAAGCATTCCTTATTTGAAGCAGGCTGAAGGCGCCGGGTTTAAGTTTCCGGATGGCAGCCTGAGCCTTCGTCTCGCTGAAGCATACAGCGTGACCGGTTCGTTTGAGGATGCGCTGAGTTACTACGAGGCTGGACTGAAAGAACATACTGAGCTTCACGCTTTGTTTGGATACGGCTATACGGCGCTTCAGGTCAGCGATTATCAGCTGGCTGCAGAGAAATTCGAAGAGCTCCGCAACATGGATAAAGATTTTGTGGCACTCTATCCATATCTCGTGCGAAGCTACGAAGGGCTCGAAGACCATGAAAAAGCTCTGGAAGCAGCAAAGGCTGGCATTAAAGAAGATGAATACAATGAAAATTTATATACTGAGGCCGGAAAGCTGTATATGGCGCTTGGCAATGAAGAAGAAGGAGAAAAACATCTCAAGGAGGCACTTGCTTTAAATCCGGCACATCTTGAAGCAGCGAATGCGCTTCTCAGCATGTGGATGGAGCAGGAAGAGCCGGAGGCGATGATTGACCTGATTGATCATTTATACGAAATGGGAGAGCCGGATGTGCGTTTTCAGTGGTATTATGCCCGCGCTAAAAACCTCCAGGACGAACCCGCCGAAGCGAAAGAAAAATATGAAGAAGTGTACAGCGTATATCAGGAAAACGAAGTATTCCTTGAAGAGTACGGTCGTCTGCTGCTTGAACTCGGCTACCGGGAGAATGCGCTGAAGCACCTGGAGCAGGCTTCAGCCCTGCAGCCGCACAATACAGAGCTTCAGCTTTTGCTTGAAGACCTTCGCATGAGTGAATAAAGACACGAATCTGGTGTCTTTTCCTACATATTGAACGAGGCGGATGATATCGTGAAACAGCTACTTGGATGGTTTGGAACACCTTACGTGTTAATCCCTCTTTTTATCATTAACGCGCTCGGCACTATCTACGGCTACATTTGGTACGGTCAGCAGCTGCAGCAGACGCCGGCTGTGTTTCTGCCCTTCGTCCCGGACAGTCCGACGGCAAGCCTGGTTTTTACGATCGTTCTCGGGCTGTACATTATCGGCAGAAGGAGCGGACTGGCGGAAGCATTCGCTTTTATAACGCTTGTAAAGTACGGGCTTTGGGCGGTGGGGATGAACGTGTTTTCCGGCGTAGCCGGGGAGACGCTCAGCTGGCAGCACTACATGCTTATTGCCTCTCACGCCGGCATGGCACTGCAGGCTTTTTTGTATCTGCCTTACTACCGGGTAAAGCTTTGGCATATAGGAGCAGCAGCGGTATGGACATTACATAATGATGTGATTGACTACGTTTTTGGAATGTATCCCTGGGTCTCGGCGTCGCTTGAGCCGTACATTTCCTTAATCGGCTACGGGACATTCTGGCTGAGTATTATTTCTGCAGGGGTTCTGCTCTGGTGGAGACTCAGCCCCGGCCGGAAAGAGCTTCGGCTCATGGAGGAATAGAGCAGAATCTTTGACATTATACCCCCATCTGCATACAATATAAGTATATATAAATGGAGGGATGAGAAAAAATGGGAATGCTTCTGTTATATTTAGCAGTGCTTATCCTCATTCCGCTTTGGGCACAGTCCAAAGTGAAAAAAGCATACAAAAAATATTCGAATGTAAGCAATTCGTCCGGGATGACAGGTGCCTCCGTGGCAAAGAAAATCCTGGAGGAAAACGGCATCTATAACGTACGCGTAGAGCCAACTAAAGGAAAATTAACGGATCATTATGATCCTTCGAAAAAAGTCGTCCGCTTGTCGGAGGATAACTATTACAATTCGACAGTAGCGGCTCAGGCGATCGCTTCCCACGAGGTAGGGCACGCGATTCAGGATGCGGAAAACTATGCGTTTTTACGATTCCGTTCCTCGCTGGCTCCAGTGGCTTCGACTGGCTCCAACCTTTCCTTCTTTTTAATTCTTGCCGGTATTTTACTGCAGTCGACCGGCATGTTTCTGGCGGGCATCGTGTTTTTCTCGGCCGCTGTTCTGTTCCAGGTTGTCACCCTTCCGGTGGAGTTCAATGCGAGCAGCCGCGCCATGAATCAGATCGTTGCGACCGGTATTATCAGTAACAATGAAGAGCGGGAAACGAAAAAAGTGCTCGATGCTGCTGCATTAACGTACGTTGCAGCCGCTCTGGTAGCCGTGCTGGAACTGGGGCGTTTTATCGCCATGTTCCTCATGACGAGCGAAGAATAGCAAAAAACACCTGTACCGGTCACCGGGCAGGTGTTTTTTATGTGTTGCGGCTGATGAAAATACATGGCTGAGACGCCTTATTGCAACGGGTTTTTGTTTTCATCGAGAGTGAACCCCTCACCGATAACATCCTGGACATCGTTAACTGTAACAAAGGCATGAGGATCCACCCGTTCAACAAGGTGCTTCAGACGCATCAGCTCGTTTTTGCCAACGACGCAGTATAGAATCTCTTTTTCCTGACGGGTGAAGCTGCCCTTACCGTTTAGTATAGTTGCTCCGCGGTTCATCTCCTGCAGAATGGCGTCAGCTACTTCCGGAGCCTGATCGGAAATGATCATAGCGGCTTTTCCGGAGTACGCTCCCTGCTGAATGAAGTCAATGACGCGGGCAGCCACGAACACAAACACGAGTGTGTACATCGCTTCCCGGTAGTCTAAATACAGGAGGGAAGCGGTTATTACAACAGCATCAAACATAAACAGCGAGCGTCCCATTGTCCAGCCGAATACGTTACTCGCAAGCTTGGCGATAATGTCAGCTCCTCCGGTGGTTCCGCCGTACCGGAAAACAATGCCGAGGCCCGAGCCGACAAAAACGCCGGCGAACAGGGCCACAAGAACAAGATCATCCTGAAGCGGCAGATGGAGAAGCTCGACCTCCTGGAAGAGCCATAAAAATAAGCTGACTGCCGCCGTGCTTATTAACGTATAGATGAAGACGTGCCGGCCGAGCAGACGCCAGCCCAGAATCAGGACGGGAATGTTCAGAACGAGGTTGCTGAAGGCAGGGTTGATATTGAATAAATTATAAAGAATTAGGGTAATACCAGTAAAGCCGCCGTCCGCTAGCTGGTTTTGCATGTTAAAATAGACAAGTCCAAAACTCATAATAGCAGAGCCGAGCACGACAAAAAAGATATTGCGGGTATGTATCCAAATGTTCATGATGGTTCCTCCTCTCCGGCCGGAAAGCTTGTATCAACCGTTACATTATAGTAAAGCCCGGGGCAAGAGGCAATCTATGTTTGTCAAACCGAATGGATTTTTATACGATTGAAAGGAGGACGCCGGAATGGCCGGGGAACCAATGACGATGAAAGAAATGCAGGAGAAAGTGGATGCCTTCATCGGCCAGTTTGAAGAAGGTTATTTCAGTCCGCTCGCCATGCTTGCAAGAATGACCGAAGAAACGGGAGAGCTTGCCAGAGAAATTAATCACTATTACGGTGAAAAGCCGAAGAAAGAAAGCGAAGAGCATAAATCACTGGAAAAGGAAATGGGTGATCTGCTGTTTGTGCTCATCTGCTTTGCCAATTCGCTTGATATTGATTTGGATGAAGCGTTTCGTATCGTAATGGAAAAGTTTGAAACAAGAGACCAGGATAGATGGACGAAAAAGGAGAATGACAAATGACTGAATCAATCCGCGTTATCGTTGCCGGACCGAGAGGAAACATGGGTAAGGAAGCTGTACATATGATTGAAGCAGCGGAGCACCTGCATCTCGCCGCTGTGGTGGACCATAAATACGAAGGCTCGCTGTTGTCGGAAATCGAAGGCATGCCAAAATCCGGGGCCCGCGTCTATACGGACGTTGACCAGTGCCTCGGCGAAGTCGAAGCAGAAGTGTTTGTAGATCTGACCACGCCGGAAATTGGAAAGATACATACAGAGAAAGCACTCGACTACGGTCTTGCACCGGTCGTTGGTACTACCGGCTTTACCGATGAAGACCTCGAGCGCCTGCGTCAGAAAGCAAAAGAGCAGCAGCGGGGAGTGCTTATTGTACCAAACTTTGCTATCGGCGCTGTTCTGATGATGAAAATGTCGCAAATGGCTGCAGCCTACTTCCCGGATGTTGAAATTACTGAATTGCACCATGACCGAAAGCTTGACGCCCCGTCCGGCACCGCAGTGAAAACAGCAAAGCTGATTCAGGAAAACCGCACCAAAAAAACGCAGGGGCACCCGGAGGAAAAAGAAACGATGCCGGGGGCGCGCGGAGCAGAGCTCGACGGCATGAGGATTCACAGTACGCGCCTTCCGGGCCTCGTGGCACATCAGCAGGTAATGTTTGGCGGCGAAGGCCAGACGCTTACGATCCGGCACGATTCGATCAACCGGGCGTCATTTATGCCAGGGGTCAAATTTGCGATTGAGCAGGTAGTCACGATGAAGGAACTCGTGTACGGCCTCGAAAACATTCTGGAGTAAAGGGGAACTTTTATGAATATCGCACTGATTGCCCATGATAAGAAAAAAGACGATCTGATCCGGTTTGCCGAAGCGTATAGGCATATCCTCGAGCGTCACACCCTTTCAGCAACAGGAACGACCGGGGGGAGACTGAATGAAGAGGTCGGCCTGAACGTCAAACAGTACCAGTCCGGGCCGCTGGGCGGCGATCAGCAGATTGGGGCAAAGATTGCAGAACAGCAGGTGGATTTGGTGCTTTTTTTCCGGGACCCATTGACCGCGCAGCCGCATGAGCCTGATATCACTGCGCTTATGAGGCTCGCCGACGTGCACGGGGTGCCGCTTGCAACGAATATGGCCGCAGCTGAAGTGCTGATTAAAGGCCTTGAACACGGATTGTTTGCCTTCCGGGATATTTTAAAGGAGTCCACAGATTAATATGACACATAAACGAACGCTGTTAACCGTCGGGGCCCACCCTGATGATATCGAAATCGGAATGGGCGGGACGGTAGCGCTGCACAGTAAAACCGACAATGTCTATATGCTTTCCCTGACAGAGGGAGATCTTTCCTCCAACGGTACCGTGGAAACCAGACAGCAGGAAGCAGAGCAGGCAGCAGAGATCCTCGGTGCAGGACGGCTCCAGCTTACCTGGAGGGACCGTATGCTTACTGCAGTAACCCAGGAAGAGTACACCCAGCTTGTGCAGCTGATCCGCCGCATCCAGCCTGACACGATTTTTGCCCCGTACTACATCGACCGGCATCCGGATCACGGTGATGCCGGAAGTATTGTTAAGCGGGCCGTCTTTGATGCCGGGGTCAAGCTGTACCCTGGTGTGGACGAAAATGCCCACAAAGTGCCAAACATCTACTACTATATGATCAACGGCTACCACCGGCCTTCCTTTTATGTGGACATCACCCCGGCCGCCGGCGATAAAGAAGCGGCATTAAAGGCGTATAAAAGCCAGTTTAACCCAGGGGAAGAGGCCGTAAGCACACCGCTTACAGACGGGTACCTCGAAACAATAAAGGCAAGAGATCGACTATTCGGCAAAGAAACGGGAGTGACTTACGCGGAAGGGTTTATCGCCGAAACTCCGATGCTTTTTCAACAGGTGCCCAAAAGACAAGGAAGTGACTAAGCGTGAAAATTGGAATAACGTGCTACCCGACGGTGGGAGGATCAGGAGTGATCGCGACTGAGCTCGGCAAGCTGCTTGCTGAGCGGGGCCATGAAATTCATTTCATCACCTCGGCGATCCCTTATCGTTTAACCGAAACCTCACCGAATATTTATTACCATGAAGTCTCAGTAAACCAATACGAAGTATTCCAGTACCCGCCGTACTCATTAACACTTGCAAGCAAAATGGCGGAAGTTGTCAACCGGGAGGAACTCGATGTCCTGCACGTGCATTACGCCGTGCCTCACGCTGTCTGTGCGATTTTAGCGAGGGACATGACCGATCATCCTGTAAAAGTAGTAACAACGCTTCACGGCACAGATATCACTGTGCTTGGCCATGACTCCTCGCTTCGTGATATTATCCGCTACGCCATTCAGCGCTCGGATGAAGTGACAGCAGTATCAGACGCTCTGGTGGAGCAGACCAGGCAGATGCTTGAAGTCGACCGCGATATTCATACGATTTACAATTTCGTGGACGAACGGGTGTATGGGCCGAAAGTCGACAAAAAGGATTTAAAAAAAGCATACAACATCGACGAAGACGAAAAGGTGCTTCTGCACGTCTCCAATTTCCGGCCGGTGAAACGGGTCGTAGACGTCGTGCGGACATTTGCTGCAGTGCAGGCAGAGGTTTCCTGTAAGCTGGTCATGCTTGGGGATGGACCGGACCGGGAAAAGGCTTGGGCGGAGGCGAAAAGGCTCGGCGTCGATCAGGATGTGCTGTTTTTAGGCAACCAGCGGGAGGTAGCCGACTATTTGCACGTTGCCGATCTGATGCTGCTGCTTTCGGAAAAAGAAAGCTTCGGCCTGGCTGCGCTTGAAGCGATGGCCTGCGGTGTGCCGGTCATTGGTACAGATGTCGGAGGTATTCCTGAGGTGGTCTTTCATAATGAAACCGGCTATGTTGTCCCGCTTGGAGCAGTGGAACTGGCTGCCCAGCAGGCGGTCGGGCTACTGACGGATCCGGATAGAATGAAAAGGTTTAAACAGCGCTCGCTCGACGTGGTGGAAGAATATTTCTCCTCCGCCCGCATCGTAGCCCAGTACGAAGAAGTATACCGACGGACCGTGGAGGGCAAGTAATGAACGAGCAGCAGACGTGGCAAGAGGCGCTGCTTGTTATTAAGAGGTTACAGCAAAACGGCATTACTGCCTATATTGTAGGCGGAGCTGTACGCGACCGCCTGATGAAACGGGCGCCGAGCGATATAGATATAGCAGCGGCTGCGACCGTTGAAGAGCTTTCGTTTGTTTTTCCGAACGCTGTGAAGCCGTCGGAAAAATTCGGGACGCTTCTTGTGAAGAGCGGAAATAGTATCGTGGAAGTGACTCCGTTCCGGGAAGGGGCGGAAACAATCGAAGAGGATCTGCAGCAGCGGGATTTCACATGCAACGCGATGGCAGCAGATACAGACGGCAAGGTGATCGACCCGTTTAACGGGAAGAAGGATATCCAGAGGCAGGTGCTTCGCACCCCGGCCTCAGCTGAACGCGCCTTTTCCGACGACCCGCTCCGGGTGATACGGGCGTTCCGTTTTAGGGCGGTTCTCGGTTTTTCACTGGATCTGGAAGCTGAGCGGGCAGCGGAGGCAGCTGCAGCAGGGCTTGCGTATACCGCCGTGGAACGAATACGCGATGAAATAACCAAGCTGCTTGAAGGGCAGAAACGGCTGAGCGCCCTCGAAGGCATGCGAGAGCTGCGTTTGTTTTCACATTTTCCGGAACCGGTTCGGACGGCCTCTCCATTTTTTCACCACTCCACGCTTGTACAGTTTCCAGCGGGCACGAAAGCTTCATGGGCGGCTCTGCTGTATGCCCTGTACGGTCAAAAAAGTCTGGATATGCTGAATGGATGGCGGTTTTCCAATCAGGTACGGAAGCAGTGCCGCTGGCTGCTGGAACGAGTCGATGTCCGGGCTTCTCCCGATACGTGGCTGCAGTGGCTGTATTATTTTGGTCCAACGCAGGTGGCAGATCTGGAGAAGCTCAAAAAATGGAAAAATTTTACTTACCAGGGGCTTTCCTGCACAGAATGGAGAAAGAAATGGGAAGCTCTTCCGATTCATTCCAGGCAGGATCTGGCCCTTCCGCCGAAGTCAATCGCCTCGATGCCGGGTTATAAGGACACGGCGAGAATCGGAAAGACGATCGCCTTTTTAGAGCAGGCAGTCGTGAATGAAAAGGTAGAAAATAGTGAACAAAAGCTGTTAGCCTATTTGGAGGAAATGAACGATGAATAAAAATCGATTGCTGCAGCTGTTGATGGCCCACCGGGACCGTCCGGTATCCGGTCAGGAAATCAGCGATGAACTGCAGGTGTCCCGTACCGCTGTGTGGAAGCAGATCGAAGAGCTGCGGAAAAATGGATATGAAATTGAAGCGGCATCCCGGCGCGGTTACCGGCTGGTGCGTTTTCCCGACCGGGTTGGTACAGAAGAAATTATGCTTCATCTTACAACTGAACGTCTCGGCCGTACGATTATTTATAACGATACTGTCACCTCCACCCAGGAAATTGTGAGGGAGCAGGCTGAAAAAGGAGCCGGGGAAGGACTTATTGCCGTCGCGAATGAACAGGTGCAGGGACGGGGGAGGCTTGGACGCACGTGGCAGAGTAGTCCGGAACAGGGCATCTGGATGAGTCTTCTGCTCCGCCCGCAGGTGCCTCCCCGCTACGCTCCGCAGCTCACGCTGCTGTCGGCGGTAGCTCTTGCCGAGGCGCTTGATAGCTATCTTCCGGCTCCGACTGCGATTAAATGGCCGAACGATATCCGCATTCATAAAAAGAAGCTGGCAGGTATACTGACGGAGATGCAGGCAGACATGGATGAGGTACAGACAGTAATTGTCGGCATGGGTATTAATATAAACCAGGCGGACGGGGATTTTACCGGAGAGCTTGCGGATAAAGCCGCTTCCATCCGGCAGTATGCAGGAGTCCGGCAGAGTCGTCCGCAGATTATTGCATCTATCTTAAAAAGCTATGAGTCCTGGTATAATGAATACTTAACGAATGGATTCGGTGCAGTCAAAGCTGCCTGGTCCCAAAAAACAGATACGCTGGGGAGCTTTATTCAGGTGGAAACGTCCCGCCAGACAGTGGAGGGCACAGCTCTTCGTATAACCGAAGAGGGGGCCCTGGAGGTGCAAAAAACAGATGGAAGCATACAGACGGTGCACAGCGGCGAAATTCTGGACGTTCCCCCGCCGGAATAGCGGAAGAAAGGAGGCAGGCAGATGGGACAAAAATATGTAGTCATAGATGTAGAAACAACCGGCACTTCTCCAAGAAAAGGAGCAAAAATTATTGAAATCGGCGCAGTGCTTATGGAGGACGAAGAAGTGCTCGACACTCTTTCCACCTTTATTCAGCCGCATATGCCGATCCCTCCTTTTATCCAGCAGTTTACCGGTATCCGGGACCGGGACGTAAAGCATGCCCCGGAGTTTTTTGAGGTGGCTCCCACGTTAACCGCCTGGCTTGAGAACGCTGCCTTTGTCGGGCATAATGTGCAGTTTGATCTGGCGTTTATCAATGCAGGCATGCAGGAAGCCGGGTTTCCGCTGTTTCAGGGACCTGTGGTGGATACAGTAGAGTGTGCGAGACTCGCTTATCCGGAAGCGCCGGGTTTTCGGCTGTCGCAGATCACGTCGTGGCTGGACCTCGACCATGAGCGTCCGCACCGGGCGGACAGCGATGCCCTCGTCACCGCAGAGCTGTGGATATCCATCCGTAAAAAATTAGCTGTGCTCCCAAAGGTCGTGCTTCACCGTCTGGACCGGCTGGCTGCCTTTTTGCACAGTGATCTTCACCAGTATGTCGAGCGCTGCATTGCAAAAGCGCCGCAGCAGCTTCCCTATAATTTAGAGGAAAACCACGGCATTGTGTTCCGCAAAGAGCTTCCGGCAGAAAAACCGGAGCAGAGGAATGTATCGCTGCAGGAGACCCTAAGCGGAGGTCATGCTAAAAGCCGGGGCTGGGACCGTTTTGAAGAACGTCCGGGCCAGCTGGAGATGGCAGAAATGGTCTATGCCTCGTTTGAGGAACGCTCTCACGCCGTTATAGAAGCGGGCACCGGCCTGGGGAAAACGCTCGCCTATCTGCTTCCGGCTGTGAAATATCATCGTACATACAATCAAAAGATATTAATTTCCACCCAGACGCTCACCTTGCAGGAGCAGCTGATGAATGAAGATCTGCCGCTGCTTGAGCGATTGATTGACGACCGGGTGTCTGTGGCTGTTTTAAAAGGCCGCGGCAACTACATCTCTTTGCAGCGGTTTGAAAAATGGCTGCAGCACCGCCAGTTTTCGCTCGAAGAAGCACTCGGCCTCGGCCAGGTGTTGATCTGGCTGACGGAAACCCGGCACGGAGATCTTGATGAAATTAATATGGCCGGAGGCCGCAGGAATGCTCTCTGGGAAAGTCTTCGCCAGAATCATTATCAGGATGAGCACGCGCAAAGAGGGTGGGAGGCGTATTGTTTTTATGCACGCGCCCGCCGCAAAGCCGAATATGCTGATATAGTGGTCACCAATCATGCGATGCTTCTGAGCGATATGTACCAGGGGAAAAATTTATTTTCCGCCTATCCGAACGTAATCATTGATGAAGCGCATCACCTGCCGGAAACAGCGGGAAAATATGCAGGCAGGTCCGTTCACTATACAAAAGCAAACCGGCTGCTCCGCAGGTTCGGCCTGGATGCAAAGCAGAGCGTCGTACGCCCGCTCATCTGGTTTGGGGAAGAAGCCGGCATTGTGTTTGAGCCCGGCTGGTACCAGGAACGCGAGGATAACCATGCGGTGCTGATGTATGAATGCGACGAGCTCTTTCGCCTGCTCACGCGGTGGTGCCGCACGGCTTCCGGCCGGAGGCGCTCGGAAGTGGGCCGGTACAGCCAGCGCTTCACACCCGGCGGGGAATCCGGCCCCGTGTGGGAGCAGGTGGAAGAAGCCGGACGCCGTTTCCTTACGCTTCTGGAACAGGAATTTAAGGCGTGGGAAACGTTCGAACAAGCATGGGAAACGCAGCCTTCTTCCAAAAACTTTGTAAATGAACTTGCCGAATTAAACTCTTACCTGGGGCAGCTGGACAGCCTGGGGGACAATCTGTTCCACCTGCTGTTTGAACGGGAACCCGAACATGTTTACTGGGTGGAAGCAGAGCAGAGCGGCGCCAAAAATGCTGCGTACATTTACGCCCGGCCGGTGGAGGTAGCCTCGGAGCTGAGTGAACAGCTGTTCATGAAAAAAGCAAGCGTCGTGCTTACCTCCGGCTCTCTCGCAGTCAACGGCTCATTTGAATACATGAAATCAAAAATGGGGCTGGACGATTTTCTGCCGCAGACAAGCCTGATTGCTTCTCCCTATCATTATGCTTCGCAGACGCAGCTTCTCGTTCCAAAGGACATTTCCGGCGTGAATGATAAACACGCTGACTTTGCGCAGGAAGCGGCCGAATATATTTTTCATGCTGTCAACATTACCGAAGGAAAAACGATGGTGCTGTTTACTTCCTTTAACATGCTCAAGCAGGTGTACCATCAGCTGAAGGAGTGGACCGAAGAATCAATGCTGAGCGTCATTGGGCAGGGGATTACGAGCGGCACCCATGCCAAGCTGACCAAGCTGTTCCAACAGCAGGACAATGCGCTTTTGCTTGGAACCAATGCGTTCTGGGAGGGCGTCGATATCCCCGGGGAAAAGCTGCAGCACGTGATAATTGTGCGTCTGCCTTTCTCCCCGCCCACAGACCCGGTTTACGAAGCTGTGTCGGATAAAATGCAGCGTGAGGGGAAAAGGTCGTTTTACGCAGAAGCCTTGCCGCACGCCGTCCTTCGGTTCAAGCAGGGCTTCGGCCGGCTGATTCGTCATTCCGAGGACCGGGGTGTGGTTACAGTACTTGATAAGCGGATTATGGAGGCTTCCTATGGCTCGTCGTTTATTGACTCGATTCCCCGGACGAATACGTATTATGAACCGATGGATGCGGTACTGGACCGTATCGCTGACTTTTTTAAAGAAGCAAAAAAACGTTAAAAAGGAGTGTGGGAATGAAACACTTTGCAATCGAACACGTTTACCCAATCCCAAATGCACGGGGCGTGCAGGCAGTCAAAAGCTATATTGAAGTCAAGGACGGTAAAATTGTTCAAGTAGAGCCTGGAGACTATCCGGGAAGAGAGAACGGCGTCGATATTCTGGACGGACAGGGCAAATGGCTCAGCCCGGGTCTGTATAACACGCACGGTCATACGCCGATGACGATGATGCGGGGCGTTTCGGACGATGTAGTGCTCCAGGAATGGCTGAACAACCATGTATGGCCGCGCGAGCGCCTGTTTAGCAACGAAACAGCGAAGGCCGGTACGGGTCTTGCTCTTGCGGAAATGATCCGCACCGGAACGACCGGGTTTCTTGATATGTACCACATGGGCATGCAGAACACGTACGAGCTCGTGAAAAGCTCCGGCATCAAATCCATGATTTCCAAGGGGATGATGAGTATTGGAACGCCGGAGGAGCAGAGCGAAAAGCTGGGAGCAGCGGCAAAGGATTTGAACGAATGGGAAAAGGATACAAGCGGCCGGATAACGGGCATGCTTTTCCCGCACGCACCGTATACGTGCACGCCGGAATTTTTGGAAAAGGTCGTTGATGCAGGACACCAATACGACCTGCCGCTTGGCATTCATCTTGAGGAAACGGCTAAAGAAGTGGCTGATTATCGGCGCGACTACGGGATGACCCCGGCCAAAAAGCTAAAAGAGATCGGGTTTTATACGCGTCCAGCGATGCTTACGCATGTTGTGCATGCGACAGATGAAGACCTGGACGACATGAGCGTGCCGGAAGTGACGATCTCCTACAATCCGATGAGCAATGCCAAACTCGGATCGGGTATCGCGCGCATTCCCGAAATGCAAAAGCGCGGGCTCCGGATTACGATCGGAACAGACAGCGCTGTGTCAAACAACAACCTCGATATGTTTGAGGAGCTCCGACTGGGCGCTTTGATGCAGAAGGTCGCCTTTCAGGACCCGAGTTCGATTGAAACGGAAGCAGTCTGGAAAATGGCCACGGAAAATGGGGCCGCCTCGATGGGATTTGGCGACAGCGGCAGGCTGGAACCAGGAGCCGCGGCGGACTTTATTCTGCTCGACAGCGAATCATTTGCGCTTCAGCCATACGATAATATTTTATCGCATCTGGTGTACGCAGCTTCCGGGCGGGACGTGACGGACAGCTTTGTGAACGGCAGACAGCTGATGAAAGACGGCGAACTTCTGACGCTCGATGAAGAAAAAATTAACGCCGAAGCCAACCGCCATTACCGCAAATTAAATGAAGCGTACTTATAGTACGCCGGGTGAGGTGAAACGATGGGAAACGAACAGCTTGAAGTCGTCGCGTCGGTTAAAATCGAAGCGTCGTCAGATCTGTATAAAATTGTTGATACACTGAATCGCACGTTAAAGCAGGATGAATTAATGTTCGGCCTTTCTCTTGATAAGGAAAACGAGGAGCAGATGGTGTTTACCATTTACCGCACATAGGGGGATACGTCGTGAAAAACTGGATCACGCTTGCGGCTTTTTTAATTGTCTTTCTGGTTGTTCTGGGGCTTTTGACCGGTTACTTTCAGGCCCGTGCGCCTCTTGCTGACGACAGGGAACGGGCAGAAGCACTGGCGCTTGAAGAAAACAACGTCGCCGAAGTACAGAATACGTTTATATATAACGGCAAACAGCCGGTGAAAACAGCGCGCGTCGAAACCAACGACGGCAGCAGGGACTGGCTGTTTTACCACGACGGGGAACTGCTCGAACGCCTGGCGGCGGCTGATACGCTGAGTATTCAGGAGGCTGAGGAGCGTATAGCGGAACAAGAGGGAATTGACGCCGTGCGAACAGTGACCCCCGGCTACGAAGACAACCGTCCAATATATGAAGGCAAATACCGGACAGAAAACCAGCAGCATTATGTGTACATTGATATGGAAACAGGAGAATTTGTGAAAAGCTTCAGCCTGGACCGCCCTTAAGAGGCGGAAACCACGCTTGAACTCCTTTTCGCTTTTCTTTACACTAACTATGGATAGATTGAGCACGGAAACTATTGAGGAGGAAAGAGTATGGAATTGTCCCAACGAGTGAAAGAAATTACCCCTTCGTCAACCCTGGCGATTACCGCCAAAGCCAACGAACTAAAGGCAGCCGGCCAGGATGTTATCGGCCTCGGCGCCGGTGAGCCGGATTTTAATACTCCGCAGTACGTAATCGATGCGGCTGTTCGCTCCATGCAGGAAGGAAAAACAAAATACACTCCTTCCGGCGGCCTGCCGGAACTGAAGGATGCGGTCATTCAAAAGTTTAAGCAGGACCAGGGGTTGGAGTATACCCGCGAGGAAATCATTGTCGGTACTGGCGCCAAGCACATTTTGTTCACGTTGTTTCAAACCATTCTCGATCCGGAGGATGAAGTAATTATTCCAACGCCCTACTGGGTCAGCTATCCGGAGCAGGTCAAGCTTGCCGGCGGACGCCCGGTATTTGTGGATGGCAGGGAGGAAAACCAGTTTAAGATTCTTCCGGAGCAGCTGCGCGGGGCGGTAACGAATAAAACGAAGGCCGTCATTATTAACTCCCCGAGCAACCCGACCGGTACCATGTACAGCCGGGAGGAGCTGCATGCGCTCGGTGAAGCCGCCAGAGCAGAGGGTCTGCTGATTGTTTCCGACGAAATTTATGAGAAGCTGATTTACGGGGACAAGCAGCACACATCCATCGCAGAACTTTCCCCGGAATTAAAAGAGCAGACCATTGTCGTCAACGGCGTCTCCAAATCCCATTCGATGACCGGATGGAGAATCGGCTATGCAGCCGGTAATCGTGCTATTGTGAAGGCAATGACGAGCCTTGCGAGCCATTCAACGTCCAACCCGACAACGAACGCCCAGTACGGAGCTATCGCTGCCTATACGAAGGATGACGGTGCTGTAGAGACAATGCGCCAGGCATTCAGCGAACGGCTGAATACTATTTATGACAAGCTCGTTTCGATTCCGGGAATCACCTGCGTGAAACCGGAAGGGGCCTTTTATCTGTTCCCGAACGTCAAAGAGGCAGCTGCTTCGTATAAGGATGTGGATGAATGGGTAAAGGCTCTGCTTGAGGAGGAAAACGTGGCGGTCGTTCCGGGCAGCGGATTTGGTTCTCCGCAAAACGTCCGGCTCTCCTACGCTACTTCTCTGGATCAGCTTGAAGAAGCGGTGGCGAGAATCCGCCGTTTCACAGAAAAATAATTCGATCAGCATAAACAGGACGAACCGGAGGGACTAACGTGAAAGTAACCATTGAACGTTTGAATCAATATATCGGCCAGGAAGTAAGATTTGGCGCCTGGCTGGCCAATAAGCGGTCGAGTGGCAAAATTGCCTTTTTACAGCTGCGGGACGGCACCGGCTTCGTGCAGGGAGTCATTGTAAAAAATGATGTCGGCGAAGCGCTGTTCACCGAGGCCAAGAATCTTCCGCAGGAAAGCTCGCTTTATGTGGACGGCACAGTGAAGGAGGATGATCGTTCGCCGACTGGGGTGGAGCTTCAGGTAACCGGATTTGAGGTTATCCAGGAGGCGGAGCCTTACCCGATCACGCCGAAAGAGCACGGAACAGAATTTTTAATGGACCACCGGCATCTGTGGATGCGCTCGCGTAAGCAGCACGCGCTTTTGCGTATACGCGATGAAATCATTCAGGCGACCTACGCTTTTTTCCGGGAGAATCAGTTTATTAAGGTGGATCCGCCGATTCTGACCGGCAGCTCGGCGGAGGGGACGACATCGCTTTTTCATACGAAATACTTTGATGAAGATGCATACCTCTCCCAGTCCGGTCAGCTTTATATGGAAGCGGCGGCTCTCGCTTTTCAGCGCGTGTTTTCATTTGGCCCGACATTTCGGGCAGAAAAATCAAAAACCCGCCGGCACTTGATTGAATTCTGGATGATTGAGCCGGAAATGGCTTTCTGCGACCATAGTGAAAGTCTCGAAATTCAGGAGCAGTATGTCTCCCATGTCGTGCAGGCGGTGCTTTCCAACTGCCGCCAGGAGCTTACTGTGCTTGAGCGTGACACCTCCAAACTCGAAGCTATCCAGGCACCGTTTCCGCGCATTACGTACGATAGAGCAGTCGAAATGTTGCAGGAAGCGGGCTATGAAGTAAGCTGGGGCGAAGATTTTGGTGCTCCGCATGAAACGTATATAGCGGAGCAGTTTCAAAAGCCGGTATTTATTACTAATTACCCGCTCGAAATCAAAGCTTTTTACATGAAGCCCGACCCGGACTATCCGGAAACCGCACTCTGTGCCGACCTGATTGCTCCGGAAGGCTACGGGGAGATTATCGGCGGCAGTCAGCGCATCGATGACCCGCAGCTTATGAAGCAGCGGTACGAAGAACACAACTTATCGGAAGAAGCCTACGGCTGGTATCTGGACTTAAGAAAATACGGCACCGTGCCGCACTCCGGATTCGGTCTCGGTCTGGAGCGGACGGTCGGCTGGATTGCCGGCACCGAACACGTCCGGGAAACGATACCGTTTCCGCGTTTGTTAAACAGGCTGTATCCATAAGAGAAAAAGCCCCCGTTCCGGGGGTTTTCCTTTATGCACTTTGCCGACAGCCGGCCGGGTGAAAGGGAGGACAAACAGATGAATAAAGATAAAGAAAAAGAAATAGAAGCACTCATGCACGGCCACCTTTCCATTCCAGTAATTATTCTGGACAAATACGAGCAGGTGGGGCTGAATGAAACAGAAGCAATGATGCTTTTGCATATATACCGTTTTGGCCAGAACAGCGTGCCGCTTCCAACGCCGAAGGAGCTGGCTGAAAAAATGAGCATGGATGAAAATGAATGCGCCGGCTGCCTGCGCTCGATGATAAAGCGGAATCTGCTGCAGATTGATGAATCTGAACGCGATGAAATCCGGCAGGAAGCGTACTCCCTCTATCCTTTTTTCCGTCAGGCCCTTACAGCGGAGGTACCGTCCGGGCAAGGGGATCAGATTGAAGAGCAGCATCTGTTTCAAAACATTGAGCAGGAATTTTCCCGCCCGCTTTCCCCCATGGAGTGGGAAACGATTAACGTCTGGCTCGATCAGGATCATTACTCGCCGGATATGATCCAGATCGCGCTGAAAGAAGCGGTCATGAATCAAAAATTCAGCCTTCGCTACATGGACCGGATGCTGCACGAATGGAAGCGCAAAGGCATTCAGACTAAAGAAGATGCTAAAGCGCAGACCGAACAGTTTAAACAAAAGGGTGGACGTCGCACACAGGCGGCCCAGTCGGAAAAGCTGCCGGAATATCCCAATATTAACTGGCTGGATGAAGAGTAGAGGAGAAAAAAATGGCATTAACGAATAAAGATTTACAGGTTGTGATTGAACGGATCGAGCACATGTTTCCGGAAGCAGAGTGTGAACTGAATCACCGCAATCCCTTTGAACTGCTGGTAGCAGTCGTGCTTTCCGCCCAGGCAACTGATGCCCTGGTGAATAAGGTAACTCCCGGGTTGTTTGAACAATACAGCTCCCCGGAAGACTTTGCTGAGGCACCGCTTGAGGATATTGAACAGGCTATTCGTTCGATTGGACTTTATCGCAATAAAGCGAAAAATTTAAAAAAGCTTTCGGCGTCTCTGCTCGAACGCCATGACGGGCGCGTGCCAGAAACGCAGGAAGAGCTGGTCGAGCTTGCCGGTGTCGGCAGAAAAACAGCGAATGTGGTAGCGTCAGTAGCATTCGGGGTGCCGGCTATTGCGGTGGATACGCATGTTGAGCGGGTGTCCAAGCGTTTAGGCATATGCAGATGGAAAGACAGCGTCACCCAGGTGGAGCAGACGCTGATGAAACGGCTGCCAAAAGAAAAATGGTCCCAGATGCACCATCAGCTTATTTTTTTCGGCCGCTACCACTGCAAGTCCCAGTCCCCCCAGTGTCCGTCCTGTCCGGTGCTTGACTACTGCAGGGAAGGACAGAAACGGATGCGGAAAGAAGGTGCAGCATGGTAAAAATACAAATTCCAGCGTCATTTCAGCATGAAATTTTTTATACTGTAACGCAGATCGAGGTAGATGAAAATACAGATCGAAAGACCGCGGCTCTGCACTACCCGTTCTGGTATGAGATTGCCTATGAAAACGGCATCGCCGGTACGCCTCCGTGGCAGGAAAACATTAACCAGCACATTAAAACATTTATGCAGTGGTGGGAAGAGCATCTGCCTTTTTTAGATGAATGCTGGGACGAAAGAGACAAGGAAAAGGCCGCTCCGTACATGAGACTCGGGCTCGCCCACTGGCTGTGTACGCTGTTTTGGATGAACGAACGGCCGGTGCCTTCTTCAGAGCCGGAAGAATTGATCGCAGAAAGCAGGAAGCTTGCCCATAAGCCGATCAACGTGGAGGAAAGGCTCGGCTTTCTGCTTGAGTATCCGAATTATTTTCATTCCTATCTGCAGCTGAAGGAGCTGTATACAGAAGTGAAGAAAAAAGAAGCGCTGGCAAAACGATCCCGAAATCACGAATGATAAAGGAGTAAAATATGGCTAATACAAGCGGTTGGGAACAACAATGGCTGCAGACAGACATGCATTTGGATCCGGCAGAAACCGCGATGCTTGAAGACGTGCAGGAAAAAATTGAGCATCCTTATTTTGAAGTTGCGTTTTGCGGGCATTTTTCGGCCGGCAAGTCGACTGTATTGAATGGCCTGCTTCAAAACGATCTGCTGCCCGCGAGTCCGATTCCAACAAGCGCCAATATTATATCGATTGAAAACGGGGAGCTTGGTCTCGAGGTTGTAACGAGTGAAGGCCAAACTAAAACCTGGGAAGCCGATATTCCGTGGGGACAGGTGCAAAAGTGGGGCAGGGACGGGGTGGACATTCGCTCGATCCGAATGCAGGCCCCGCTGCCGTTTTTAGGGTCTTACAGCCGGATGGTGGATACGCCGGGGGTGGACTCGACGGATCCGCTGCACCAGGCAGTGACAATGGAGAGACTGCTGTCAACCGATGCTGTTATTTACGTAACGGATTACAACCATGCCCAGTCGGAAACAAACATCCGTTTTTTACAGCAGCTGACAGCGGAAGGCAAGCCGATCATTTTTGTTGTCAATCAGATGGACAAACACCGGGAAGAAGAAATCACGCTGCGGTCCTACCGCAATCAGATTGCCGCCACGCTTGAGCGAAACCAGGTGCACGTGCTTGCCACGTATTATATTTCGATGCGCGATGAAAAGCACCCGGATAATGAGCTGCAGACATTCTCTTCTCATGTGCGCAGCCTTTTGTACCACGGCAGCGAACTGCTCGAAAGAAGTGAGGAACGGATGCGCCAGACCGTGCTGTCACGAATCCGTGACAGGCTTAGGGAGGAACAGCAGACAGCCCTCGAAGACTGGCAGGAGCGGGCGGAGCATGCCGGCGTGCCTGCACAGCTGATTGACGAAAGTGCTCAGCCGGACAGTGAAGAAAGATGGAGCAGCTGGTTCAGGGAATGGAAGCGAACGCTCGATCAGGCTCATTTGTTTCCAGCGTCCACCGTGGATAAAGCCAGGGACTGGCTTGAAAGCTGGCAGCCAGGCTTCAAAGCAGGATCTCTGTTTAATAAAAAACGAAAAACGGAAGAAGCCCGCAACGAACGAGCTGATGCGCTGCTTGCAGATATAAATGAAAATATTAAAGCGTCTTTGACGTTCCACGTGCGAGAACTGCTGCAGCCGGAAAAGCAGGATGCTTCTTCCCACAGTGCCGATTACATTGACCAGGTGCAAAACATTGACGTTCAGCTTGAACGCGCCGATCTCGAGGCCTTTATTCCGGAAGGTGAGACCGGCAGGCAGTATGTGTTTCAAGTGACCGACCAGCTGGCCGGCGTAATTACCCGGCGGTTCAAGGATCAGGCAGAGCCGCTGCTTGAAGAAAAAGAGCGCGTACTTACCTCAGCCGCTGGACCGGCTTTGACAGAAGCAGAGCAGACGAAATTAAATGAACTTCAGAATGACTGGAAAGAGGAAAAGGAACGTCTGGAGCAGGAAATTGCCCAGGTGGAGCGTCAAATGGAAAGCGTCTCTGCCCGGCGGGAATGGGAACAGGAAATCCGGCAAATGATGAGTGAAGAGGCACCGTCCGATGTCCCGGAGATTTCTATTTCCAGGGAGGATGAAGCGGTGGAAGAGCAGGAGAGTGCTTCTAGCGGGCAAAAGGAGCTTCCTTCGTACAGTGAAGAAATCCAGATGGTGGAAGCCTTCGCCGCCGAACCATCCGAATCCTCGTTAATCGAAGAAGAAAAGAAGCATCTAAAGCGTTTATGCGAAAATCTGCACAACCAGGAACTTCACGTTTCGGTTTTTGGCGCTTTCAGTGCCGGCAAGTCGAGCTTTATCAACGCGCTTCTCGGTGCTCCGGCACTTCCTGTGTCGCCGCATCCTACCACAGCAGCCGTAAATATTGTGCGTGCTCCGGAGAAGGATTACACACACGGTACGGTTATTCTGCAGCTGAAGGATGAAGCGTTTCTTGATGAGGAAATCCAGGCCGTGTCGAAAGAGCTCGGAGAAGTGTACACGCTTGCCTCCATTCAGAAATGGAGAAAGCCGAACCGTACCCGGGACGCACGGATGGAAACATACAGCCAGTATATGTTCACGCTTCAGGAAAGCATTAAAAAACACCATTCCTCGCTCGGGGAGACCCGCACGATTGGGATGGAGGACTGGGGCTCCTGGGTGGCAGATGAGCAGAAGGCGTGTCTTGTCAAACAGGTGACGCTTTATTACGAGAGCTACTGGACGAACCGGGGACTCGTCTTAACCGATACGCCGGGCGTGAATTCGATCCACGGACGCCACACCAATGTCGCATTTGACCACCTGCGCCAGTCGGACGCCATTTTTTATGTCACATACTTTAATCATGCGTTCTCGGATGCCGATGAACGTTTCATTCAGCAGCTTTCCCGGGCGAATGAAGAATTTGAACAAAATAAGCTGTACTTTCTGATCAATGCCGCTGATCTGGCAAAAGATGATAACGAGCGCCGTCAGGTTGTTAACCATGTGCGCGGCCAGCTCCGGCAGAATGGATTTGAAGAGCCGTTTCTGCTTCCTGTGTCAAGCCAGCGCGGTTTGCAGGAAAAGCAGCAGGGCGGAGAAGACGACATGTTTTCAGCCTTTGAAAATTATTTATCCGGACAAATTTGGCAGGAACTCCTTGTCGTGCAGCAGCAGTATGTTGTTGAACAGGCGCTGAATTTAAAAGAACAGCTTGGGCGGGCCCTGCAGGTGCAAAAGCATGATGCGACAAGCGTTGCTGCTGAAGCAGACAGGCTTAAACAAAAGCTCGGGCAGTATGAAGAAGTGCCGGAACGCTTTCATATGGAACGGTTGCGGAAAGAACTCGTTTCAGACACCGAAGAGCGGCTGATTCATGTGCGCAAGCGTCTGTATTTATTCTATCAGGACTACTTTAATAAAGTGGTGAATCCCGTCACTATAGATGGCTCCTCACGAAAAGAACAGCGCAGGCAGCTGACGGGACGGCTGACGGAAATTAAAGAAGAGATACTGGTGCAGGCAGGGCAGGAGAGAGAAACGGCGTTCATCCGTCTGGAGGAATTAATGAAACGGCAGCTGAAGCAGGAGACTGAAGAACAGTACAGAGAGGTTCAGGCGGACTTCCCGATGTTTCAGGTTCCTGACGCCGGCCGCTCCTTTATTCCAAAACCAGAAAAGACGCTTGACTTAGAGGTGGATGCTAAAGCATTTGAAACGTACTTCCGCTCGGCGAAGGACTTCTTTGTTCATCAGGAAATAAAAACTCTGAAAGAGGCATATGGGGAAAATGTCCAGAGCGCTGCTACGGAGATAACGAAAGAAGTAGCACAGGAGCTTGAAGAAAAAATAGAGAACGGTGTTAAAGCGGCGTCTGACTATATTTATGCCGAACACAGGAAGGCGCTCGACAAAGAATTCGATCGGCTGTCTACGTGGTACGACAAGAGCTATTATTCCGTATTGGAGACAGAATGGGAGAAACTTGCCCCGTTAACGAGAAAAGAGGACCATGTTCAGGTATAACAAAAACCGCACGGCCGAAAAGGCGTGCGGTTTTTGTTATTCGTTTGTTTCGGATTCCTGTTCCGGTGCAGAGGTGCTGTCTTCCGTATCAGCAGGCTCTTCTTCATCTGGGGTCTCTGTTTCCGGCTCTGTGTTCCCGGAGCCCTCATCTTCGGTATTTTCACCGCTGTCGCTTCCCCCGCCGTTGTCTGATTCGGATTCTGCAGGCTCGTCTCCGCTGGTATCTGTTTCTTCTTCGCGGCCTTCCCCGGAGGCGCCGGAATCTTCATCTGCCGGAGCTTCTTCGGTTTCATCATTTTCTTCCGTGTTTTGCTCTGTCTCCTCTCCCGGAGCTTCTTCAGTATTTTCTTCATTTTCATCCGTTTCTTCTGCTGGTTCCTCTGCTGGTTCAGACTCATTCTGATTGTCGTTTGTTTCCTCAGAGTCACTGTCGCCAGAAGGTTCTTCGCTGTCTGATGGCCCGCTGTCATCCGATCCGCTGTCAGAGGACGGTTCAGTGACCTGGGCGTCCACTTCGCCTTCTACAAACAGCTCGGTAATCGTGTCAGCGTCGGGAGTGTTAGACGTAGCTCGCTCCCCGGTCTCTTCATTTAACCGTACTGATACTACAGAGTCGGGCTGTTCAAAGTCGGGAGTGTCAATGCCGCTGCTGACCTGCTGCATTACCTCGCGGAAAACATCTTTGGCAGCATCAGTCTGTCCGTCGACAAGATAATTGTTTTCCGACCGGGTTTCAAAGCCGGCCCAGACAGAAGCTGTATAGTTCGTAGTGTAGCCGTTAAACCACACATCAGGGACGCCACCGTCAGGGATATTCAGGGTGCCCATTTCGTCCTCGGTGAAATTAGTGGTTCCGGTTTTACCGGCGAGCGGAAGCCCGTCAATCTGGGCACCCGTGCCAGTACCATCGGAAACGACATCTTTAAGCATATCTGTGATCATGTAGGCAGTATAATCCTCCATTGCCTGCTCCTGCTCCGGTTCAAAGTCAATCGTTCGTCCATCCGGAAACTCAATCCGCCGGATGGAATGGGGATCGTTATAAACTCCTTCGTTTCCGAAAGCTGCGTATGCGCCGGCCATCTGTTCAGAGGAAACCCCCTGCTCCAGGCCGCCGAGAGCTGAACCGTAGTAGACGTCCTCAAGGCCGAGCCCGAGCCCGTTTGCAAACGATTTGGCGTTATCAAGGCCGACTTCCTCAAGCGTCTTTACTGCAGGGACATTCAGGGAATCCGTCAGTGCTTCGCGCATGCTCACGCTGCCCCGGTAGTCCCGGGTATAGTTTCGCACGTCGGTGTCTGTGTCCGGATACTGGTATTCTTCATCTTCGATCTGATGGTACGTGGACCACTGCATGTTTTCAATGGCCGGCCCATAGTCCAGGACGGGCTTAATGGTCGACCCAGGCTGATTAGGGTCGGTAGCGAAATTATAGCTCATTGCAGTATCCGGATTCTGCCTGTTTCCAACAATGGCTTTTACCGCCCCGGTCTGAGTGTCAAGCAGCGTAAACCCAATTTGAAACTCTTCATTGTCTGGAAAGCTGTCAACGGCGTCCTGACCTTGAATGAGCTCTTCAGCCTGCTCCTGGGCTTCGGTGTCAAGCGTTGTGTATACTTTCAGCCCGGCGGTATATATATCTGACGGCTCAATACCGTCAAAGTCTTCGAGCTCATTTTGCACGTAGGACATAAACGAATCATAGGCAACTCCGTTCTCCGGCGGCTGGTAGTTAAGCTGCTCGTCCACCGGAGTGCTTGAAGCCTCTTCGGCTTCTTCGTCCGTAATGTAGCCCTGCTCATTCATCATGGAAATAATCTGATTTCTGCGGTCCTCGGCGTTTTCCGGGTTTTGAACCGGGTCGTAGTACGAAGGCCGGCGGGGGATGGCTGCAAGCAGCGCAGCGTCTGCGATAGTGAGCTCGCCTGGATCCTCTTTTCCAAAATAGGTCTGGCCGGCCTGGGTGATGCCGTAGGCTCCCTGGTTGAAATAGATCAGGTTGACGTACATTTCAAGAATTTCATCCTTACTGTACTGCTGTTCAAGCTTGATGGCTAAATACTGTTCCTGGACTTTACGTGATATGTTTTTATCTGGTGAAAGAAACGCATTTTTCACGACCTGCTGGGTGATCGTGCTTGCTCCCTGGGAGCCGAAGCCGTCAGTCACGTTTGCCCATAATGCGCCGAAAATCCGCTGGACGTCGATGCCAAAATGGCTGTAAAAACGCTCGTCCTCGACAGCGATAAATGCTTCCTTCGCGTAGTCGGGCATTTCTTCAATGTCGGCGAGTTCACGGTTACTGCTGTTTTGCAGCTGGGCAATTTCTTCATCGTTCTGGTCATATACAGTAGCCGCTTCTGATAATACCATCGCCTCCGCATCCAGTTCCGGGGCCTGATTGATCATGTAAGCGACAATGATGACGCCGGCAGTCATGAAGACAAGCATGAGGGAAAGCGCCCAGATGATGAATGTCTGCCAGAGCGGACGTTTGCGGTTTTTCTTCTGTTTCTTTTTAGGATTTTTCTGGTCGGCCGTCCGCTTTTCCTGGCGGGACCGGTAATTGTCGCTCATTGACGTTCGTCCTTTCGTTGTGCATAGCATCTAGTTCTGTGTGCCCAGGCATTAGACGTTCAATTTTTCGTTTTGTTACAAGTGCATTCAATGAAAATAAACGTCTTTCACGATCTTCAAGTAGTCCAGTCTTGGATGAAGACCGAGCGGAATGGGATGGCCGTGCGTCTGGATCTCCTGGTAGGGAATGGATTTCCGCTTCGTCTGGCCGTAATACCAGTGAAGAAAATGGGAAGCGTCATATAAATACGTCTCCCCATGTACGGCAAAACGAAGAAGAACAAATGCGATGCCGTCCTGCTTTTGAACTTTGTGCATATGATCCGCCTGGTGGTCATGAAAATTCTGCAGGGGAAAAGCTGTTTTGTTTCGTGTTTCTTTTGCTTCAAAATCGATGTAGCGTCCGGAAAAAACACCGTTATAGTCCGTGGTGGAGGCCTGCTTGAAATATGCTTCGGTGATGCGCGCGGCGCTTCGTTTCGGGTAATGAACATCGACAATCTGTACGGGCGTCGGTTTTTTATGTATGATGCCGATGTCGTGTGCGATATAATATTCGTTGGACTCATTAATGTCTTCCTCAAGCGTCATCCCGCGGTTGGCAAAGCTTTTTTCCGCAGGAGGGCCCTGGGGGGAGGAAGCATTTTTTTTCGGACGGTATACTTTTCCGTTTGGGTAGCGGTAAGCCATGATAATCTTCCTTTGCTGAAATTTACTGCCTGCTGCTATTTTACCATAATTTCAGCAGGATATTACGTATGCCGCGCTTAGAATGATAGACAAAGCCTCGGTTATTCGTGTTAGGATAGAAAAGAACGAGAAAGGAAGGGGATAGCATGAGCGATACACCGATCAATATCGGCTTTGGAAATATGGTGATGGCAGAACGGGTAATTTCAATTGTGAGCTCTGATTCTGCCCCGACAAAACGTTTGATCCAGGAGGCACGCGAAAGAAAGATGCTCATCGACGTGACGAACGGACGGAAAACCAGAAGCATTATCCTGTCGGACAGCGACCACGTGCTTCTGTCGGCCATTCAGCCGGAAACAGTAGCCCAGCGGGTGAGCAATCAGCAGGATCAGGAAGAAAGCACATCCTAAAATATTCGCTTTCCTGTAAAGGGAAGCGTTCTTTGTATCGAAGGGGGTTTTTCGATGCCCGGGCTTTTTGAAAGCTGTGACCAGATGAAACGGCGCATGGATGAAGCAGAGCAGATTTTTTACGAAGTACAGGAACGGGAGGACCGCCCCGATTTTTATGAGGAGGTAAAACCGTTTGTCGACAAGGTAAAAGGGGAAGCAGATATATGGAAAGAGGAAGCTTCTGCCTGGGTGCAGACGACAAGCTACCCGTACCTGCATGAATCCCAGATGGAAGACACATATGATAATATCATGAATGCCTCTCTCCAGGCTTACCAGCGGACAACGAAAGAAAAACAGTTCAAGGAAACGCTGCAGGCCGTAGAGTTTATTCTAAACAGCATTCAAACACAGTTAACACAGGAATCCTAGAAAGGGGAGAGTAAGTTGGGCTTTCTAATTTCTTCTGAATGGCTGGATGAAAACCGCCGCGATGAACATGTCCGGGTGGTGGACTGCCGGTTTGAACTGAAAGATGCAGCAGCGGGTCATGAAGCATACGTTAAACATCATATTCCGGGTGCTGTCTTTATTGATGTGGAAAAGCATTTGTCCGCCCAGGCAGGGACCCACGGGGGACGTCACCCGCTGCCGGATATGGACTTTTTCGCTCAGGTTCTCTCGGAACGGGGCATAGACATGCAGACGACCGTTGTAGCTTATGATGATCAGGGAGGCATGGGGGCAGCCAGGTTTTGGTGGCTGATGCAGTATGCGGGCCACACGAATACATATGTCCTCGATCGTTCTTATTCCCACTGGATGGAGGAAGGATTTCCGACAACAGAGGAAATCCCGACGCCGCTCATGAAGCAGATGAAAATCGACCGTGAGCCGAATCAGCTGGTTCACCTTGAAGAAGTAAAGCAGCAGCTGCGGAATGAACATGTAGCGCTGGTGGATGCGAGAAGCTATGAGCGCTACGCCGGGGAAAACGAAGAAGTGGACGCCGTTTCCGGCCACATTCCAGGTGCTTATCATTATTTCTGGAAGGATGTGCTTCGCGAAGACGGCACATGGAAGTCGCAGAGTGAGCTGCGTGACCATTTTCAGGGGCTCGAGGGATTTGATGAAATTATTTCTTACTGCGGCTCCGGTATTACGGCCTGTGTCAATGTGCTCGGCATGAGAGAAGCCGGACTCGAGCAGGTGCGTCTTTATAACGGGAGCTGGAGCGACTGGATTTCCTATCCGGACCTTCCGATCGAAAAAGAGCCGAACAAGTTATAAAGGAACACAAAAAAGCTGCCGGCAGAAGCCGGCAGCTTTGCTTTGTATCGGAGGTCAAAATCGGCCTGAGCGGAAAATTGCATACAGCAGCCAGATGAAGAGAAAGAACGACACGATAAAGCTGATCTCGATGACGGGGAGCTGAACGAGAATCGAATTGTTATCTCCAAACGTGGATCCGACGATAAGGCCCACCATCACGATACTGAAAGCGAGCAGTATAACGCTGAAGCTCAGACGGTTGCCGATACGGTCAAGCTTGTTCATTAAAATATTAATGCGGGGCATGCGTATATCGACACCGAGTTCATCATCATTGATTTTTTTCAGTGCGGAGCGAATCTCTTTTGGCAGCTCGCGGATATAGCCAAACTGCTCTTTGCCCTCTCGGAAAACATCCTCGATCCGGTCCCGCGGGTTCAGCCGTTCTTTAACGAGCATCCGGCCGTACGGTTCGGCAATTTCGACGATGCTTAAGTCCGGATCAAGCTCGGTGGCAATGGATTCAATGGTAATAATAGCTTTCGCAAGCATCGTAAATTCTTTATGGATGCTGATGCCATAGCGGTGCGAGGTGGAAAATACATCATTGATAGCTGCACCAATTTCTATTTCCTTAAATGGCGTTTCATAATATTTGGATAAAAGGTATTCCACATCTTCTTCAAAAATTTCCGTTTCCATATCTTCCGGAAAGTCGGCCATTTCATAAATTGCTGCCGCTACGTCCCGGGTATTCCGCCTCGTCATGGCAATAACATAGTTAATGAACTGCCTGCGCATGCTTTTACTTAAACGGCCGACCTGGCCGAAATCGATATAGGCGACAATGTTTCCTTCTTTAAAAAGCAGGTTCCCGGGGTGGGGGTCGCTGTGAAAAAAACCGGTGCGCAGCACCTGGTGCAGAAAGGAATCCACCAGATGATGAGCGAGCTTCTTTTTATCAAATTCGACGGTGGAGTAATTAAGCTCGGAAAGCTTATAGCCATCGATGTATTCGATAGTCAAGACCCTCCGGGAGGACCAGGCTTCGTATACTTCGGGGACCTGTACAGATTCAAAATGCTGAAGGGTCCGGGCCATTTTTTCCACATTGCGGGCTTCGGTAAAGTAGTCAAATTCATCCCGTATTGCAGATACGTATTCTTCGACAATATCCTGAAGCTGATAGAATTGGGCCCATTGAAACCGCTGGGTGAGGAGTCGTGCCAGATCCCGCAGAATATCGATATCCTGTTCGATAATCTCTTTGATGTGCGGCCGGCTGATTTTCACGACCACCTCCCGGCCGTCACGGAGGACTGCTTTATGTACCTGGCCGATGGAAGCTGCGGCTATGGGGGTTTCGTCAAAATAGGAATAAATATTGCCGAGAGGTTCATGCAGATCGTGCTCGATCACCGACTTGGCCGTCTCATATGGAAATGGAGGTACGTGATCCTGCAGTTTTGCAAGTTCATCAACGACGGACGGGGGGAAAATATCCTTCCGGGTGCTTACAAGCTGCCCGAGTTTGATGAACGCAGGACCGAGCTCCTCTACGACAAGCCGAAGACGGACCCCGATAGACTGCGTGTTCCAGTCATTGGGATCCGACATAATCCGCTTAGGAAGAGAAAGAATGTGAAAAAGTCCCACTTCTTGCAAAATATATCCGAAGCCGTGTTTCGCAAGCGTAGTAGCAATCTTTCTGTATCGATTTGCGTGCCGGATACTTTTTGTTATAGCCATGAAGCGTTCCTTCCTTTAATTAGAATTGGCGGTTATTCGTCGTCTGGTCTGTTCATCGCCTTTTCAATGGCATCGAGCTTTTGCTCGAGACGGTCAATATCACGTTTAGTGGCGATACCCATGCTTTCCGCCCGGTTTTCGAAGGAGTTTTTCGCCTGGCTGTTCCAGGAGTCGCTTTGAGCCGATCCCCGTTGAATCATTTCCTCTTTCCATTCGTCTGCTTCCCGGGGGGTTATTTTCCCCTTGGTGACGAGGTCATCGAGATATGTTTGAACTTTTTCCCGTCCGTATGAAGCCGCTCCGAGTCCTAGAAAAAATCCTTTTTTCAGCATGTCGTTCATGAAAAAATCCCCCTTTGTATTTTGTGAAAAAGTGTACTGCTAACATTATACCAAAGAATAGGGCGGGTAAAGAACTGCCGGGATTATCATTTATGTACCCTTCGCACAAAAGAGGAAAACGCACGGCTTTTCAGTATGCATATTCATGTTATAATAGTAAGGGTTTGAACGGGATCAAAAAGCGGCGGAGAGGTTCTCCGCCGCTTTCGAGCATTTACACTAATCATGTTAACCGGGCATTCACGCTTGAAGTGGACGCACGCTAAGTAGAAAGGAACGTTGCTTGTATGGGGAATATACACATTGAAGACATTATCATAGCAAATCAAACACTGAAAGACGTGGTCACGCATACCCCATTGCAGAAAAACCAGGTGCTTTCTGAACGTTACGGGGCCAATATTTATTTAAAGCGGGAGGACCTCCAGGTGGTGCGCTCATTTAAAATCCGCGGGGCGTATTATATGATGAGCAGTATTCCGAAGGAAAAGCTTGAAAACGGCGTCGTATGTGCAAGCGCAGGAAATCACGCTCAGGGCGTGGCCTATTCCTGCCAGGAGCTGAAAGTGAAAGGCCATATTTTTATGCCGAACACGACTCCGCGCCAGAAAATTTCGCAGGTGAAGTTATTTGGGAAGGACTACGTGGAAGTAGTACTTACAGGCGACACGTTTGACGATGCCTATTACGAAGCAAACGCTTACGGCGAAGCGCATGAGATGGAATTTGTGCATCCGTTTAATAACGAAAAAGTGATCGCTGGTCAGGGAACGGTCGGGATGGAAATTATGAACGATATTGAAGAGCCGATCGATTATTTATTTTCCTGCGTCGGCGGAGGCGGCCTCGTATCCGGCGTTGGCACATACGTGAACTCCATTTCTCCTTCAACGAAGATCATTGGCTGCGAGCCGGCCGGAGCTCCCAGCATGAAAGCATCCATTGAAAATCAGGGCGTTGTCTCGCTCGACTACATCGACAAGTTCGTTGACGGAGCTGCTGTGAAGCGGGTCGGGGAACTGACGTATGACGTCTGCAAGGATCTGCTTAACAGCATTACGCTCGTGCCTGAGGGCAAGATATGTACGACGATTCTGGAGCTGTACAATGAAAATGCCGTCGTAGCTGAACCGGCCGGAGCCTTATCAATTGCAGCTCTTGATTTTCACAAAGAAGAAATTAAAGGAAAAACGGTCGTCTGCATCGTGAGCGGAGGGAATAATGATATCGGCCGCATGGAAGAAATGAGGGAAAAATCATTGATTTATGAAGGACTGCAGCATTATTTTATTGTGAACTTTCCGCAGCGTGCCGGCGCTCTCCGGGAATTTTTACATGATGTGCTCGGCCCGGACGATGACATTACCCGCTTTGAATACAACAAGAAAAACAATAAATCCAACGGCCCGGCGCTTGTCGGCATTGAAGTGACCTATCCATCGGACTACGATAAGCTGCTTACGAGAATGAGAGACCGCGGCATCAAATATACTGAAATCAACAAAGAAGAAACGCTGTTTAATTTCCTTATCTAATTAAGACGGTACACATGGGCAGAAAGGGAGCGGATACTATGATCAGCGAGAATCGGAACGGCTGGGTGGAGGTTATGATGCAGCAGGAGCATGCGGCTCTTTCCGGAGACTGCATGAAGTACTGGCACCATACAACGTTTAAAGAACAGGCGTCCTGGTCTTCGGCGCTTCAGGCTACAGCCCGCCATGACGATGCCTGGAAAACGCTTGACGAAGAACCGGTACTTGATGAAAACGGGTGGCCGGTATCCTTTGTCAATTATCCGGTCCCGCCGAAGCTCGGCGCCTACCGGAACACCATCAATGCTCTTGAAGAAGAGGACCCGTACCAGGCGTATTTGATCAGCAGCCACTACGGCTCGTTTTTTAAAGACTCCGAGGTGCCGGAGGAAATTGCCTTTATGCAGGAGGAGATTGCCCGTCAGCAGCGCCTGATTGTCGGCTACCAGTGGAATTTCCTGATGGCAGCTGAACATTTTCATCTGCTTCAGTTTTTTGATGACCTGTCTCTTTATATTTGCATGAATACGCCGGGGGCGTCCAAAGAGGAGGAGGTCCCCTGGTTCCGGGACGGCTTCCGTCAGACCTTTGCCTCCCTTGATCATGAAACGATTCATGCCCGCTGGGAAGACGAAGAGACGATAGCTCTACAGCCATTCCCTTTCACGGAAGCCTTTGCCGTCGAAGTGGAGCGGCGCTGTGTAAAGCAGCCGCTTAAGGCACCGAAGGATCTGTGGAATGTAAAGCCGGACAGCCGGCGGGTTACATTAAAACCTGCTGAATAGCTGCTGAAAGCAAGATAAAGGAGGAATCATAATGTCACTGCAGGGAAAAAGAATTATTGCATTTGTCGAAGACGATTTTGAAGATTTAGAGTTGTGGGTGCCGGTTATGCGTCTGCGCGAAGAAGGCGCTGAAGTGCTGCTTACCGGCAAGGAAAATGGCAAATCGTATACAGGAAAACACGGGGTGCCGGCCATCTCAGAGGCAGCACTTGCCGATATCGACCCGGCAGACTATGACGGAGTCCTGGTTCCTGGAGGATGGGCACCGGATAAACTCCGCCGCTACAGCGAAGTGCTCTCCATCGTCCGGCATATGGACGAGCATAAAAAAATCATCGGTGAAATCTGCCATGCCGGCTGGGTGCTTTCCTCCGCAGGCATCCTGCAGGGAGTTCACGTAACGAGCACTCCTGGTATTAAAGACGATATGACCAACGCCGGGGCAGTATGGTCGGACGAGCCGGTCGTCGTAGACGGCCATATCGTTTCAAGTCAGCGTCCGCCGGATATTCCAGCGTATAATCAGGCGCTTGTCGAAGCTTTTCGTACGCAGTAAAAACAAGAGACCAAAACAGCCGGCTGTGTCTAAAAGGATGCAGCCGTTTGCGGTCCTGATACAAAGCGGGTGAAACAAAATTGGAACGAATAACGAACAAACAGCTTGAGCAGATGCTCGAAGCGGAGGAAGGGCGTCGGGTAGTTTTGTTTACTTCGCCGACGTGTGGTACATGCCAGCTGGCAAAACGTATGCTTGCCCCAATAGAAAAATTGTATGCCGGCGCTTCTTTTCTGGAAATGGATATCAATACTGCCCCTGTACAGGCCCGGCAGCTCGAAATTCAGAGTGTCCCGTGTTTAATTGTATTTGACACCGGGGAGGAAAAAGAGCGGATGTATAAAATGCAGTCGGGATCGTATTTGCTTGAGCAGCTCCACCCGTATTTGAAACAAGATTTAACAGAAAAAAAGGAGGATACCTATGCAGGCCCCTCAGTTTCAACTCAAAGAAATGTCGAGCGGCGTTGAATGGTCGCTTGAACAGCTGAAAGGAAAACCGGTGCTGTTGACGTTCTGGGCGTCCTGGTGCCCTGATTCTTCTGCGGACCTGGTGCAGAAGAACCGGTTTTATGAACAGATGAATGAAGACAGTCCGCTGCAGTTTGTTACGATTAATGTGACCGGCCGCGAACGGCGGGAAGAGGATCCTAAAACGTATGTGGAAAACAACAATTATCGTTTCCCGGTGCTTCAGGACGAAGGTGTGGATACGTACAGACGCTATAAATGCGAAGGCGTACCGAGTACGTTTATTATTGATGAACAGGGCGAGATTGTAGCGCAATACGGAGATAAAGCATCGTTTATTGATATTATGCAGAGCCTGCAGAAGGTTAACAGCATATAAAAAGGCCCGCCGAGGACGGCGGGTTTTTTGTATATATTGGACAAACGTTATTTTGGCGGACGTCCAGACGAAATAATGCGTTTTACCTGGTCACTGTTCGGATAATCGTTAGCGTCAAATTGTGCTAAAACTTCATCCGTATCATAAGGGACCCGGCGGATTTCCGGAATTATTTCCCCGTCTTCGATGGTCAGAAGAACATATGACGGTGTCGGGTCTCCGTCGAACGGAAGCCCGATACTTCCTGTATTGATTACCCATTTAGCCCCAATCTTTCGAATAGAGGGAGTGTGCACGTGCCCGTACACGTAAATATCTGCTTCCTGCTTCTGGAAAAATGATTCCTCGAAAACGGAAGCCTCACTATCGACCGGAACTGGGGGGAACAGGCTCCCGGGTACCGCGTGAAAGGCGAACAAACGGAAGCCGTCGTATTCATCGAGAAATGATTCCGGAAGCTCTTCTAAGTATTTAACGTCATTCGCAGAGAGCCGCTCGAGCGCCCAGTCCCGTTCCTGGTTCATGATCGAGCGTTTGGCCTCGGGGACTTCTCCTTCCCGGACGCCGCGGACAATCCATTCGTCTGCATTTCCCTTCAATACTTTTGCAGGAAGGGATTGAACGGTTTCAATCGAATTTTTTGGTTCCGGGCCGCGGAAAGCAAGGTCTCCGAGCATATACATATGGTCTACCGATAAGGCGTGCAGGTCGTTTAAAACAGCTTTTAATGCACGGGCGTTACCGTGTACATCTGAAAGAAGTGCAATTTGCAACGTAATAACCTCCTCATAACTTTTGAAAACAGTCTTTATTACAGTGTATCAGAACAGCGGACTGGTTTGGAATGCAAATGCACAGCCGGTTGGCAGGAGAGGCTTCTCCTGTGCTATAATCAGACGTGCAAATTGGGACGTTATTTTAAAGGAGAGAGATTAATCATGCATATTACATCCATTGAGCCAACACCGAGTCCTCATACGATGAAGCTGAATGTTAACGAATCGCTGCCCGCCGGAACGAGCAGCAATTATAAACCGGAAAATAAAGAAGAAGCACCGGCTCCGATCCAGCAGCTGCTGGAGATCGAAGGCATAAAAGGTGTCTACCACGTTGCCGACTTCATGGCCCTCGAGCGCCACCCTAAAGCCGACTGGGAGCAGCTGCTGCCCCAGGTGCGCCAGGCGTTCGGCGAAAAGGTGGAGCAGCCGGATGAAGAGCCGGAGGAGCCCCAGGAAGCATTCGGGGAAGTGCAGGCGCAGGTCCAGATGTTTAAAAACATCCCGATGCAGATAAAGCTGCTTTCCGGCGAGGAAGAAAAACGCCAGGGCCTGCCGGAACGTTTTCAGACCGCTGCTTTTGAAGCCCAGCTTGAAGATGACAACATTGTGATGCAGCGCAAATGGGAGGATTACGGGGTCCGTTACGGCCAGGACCTGGAACAGATCGGCAGCGATATGGCAGAGGAAATTGCTGCGGCCTACCCGGAGGAGCGGCTGAAACGGCTGGTACGGATTGCGAATACTCCGGAAGCAGAAAACACTGAGCCAAAGTTTAAAAAAGTAACGATGGATATGATGGAGGAGCCGGACTGGAAACAGCGCTATGCAGCCTTTGACCAGATGGATCCTTCCATGGAAGACCTCCCGGTTATACAAAAAGGGCTTGCAGATGAAAAACCGGCCATCCGCCGGCTGGCGGTCGTGTATTTAGGGATGCTTGAAGATCCCCAGGTGCTGCCGGATCTGCAGAAGGCGATGCAGGACCCATCTGTCACCGTTCGAAGAACAGCGGCAGATACGTATTCTGATCTGGGAGATCCTGCGGGTATCCCGGACATGATTGAAGCGCTGAAGGACAAAAACAAGCTGGTGCGCTGGCGTGCGGCAATGTTTTTATATGAAGTCGGTGACACTTCGGCTGTCGAAGCGTTAAAGGAAGCCAACGGGGACCCGGAGTTTGAAGTGGATCTGCAGATTAAGCTCGCGCTGAAACGAATTGAAGGCGGGAAAGAAGCAAAAGGCTCCATCTGGAAGCAGATGAGTGAGAAAATGGAGCAGGAGCGAAAGCCCAGGTCGTAAATGAAAAGGGAAGGAGCCTGAACGATGACGAAAGCAGAAGTACGACAGCAGCTTGAAGAACGAAACATGGAGGAAGTGCTCGAGCTGATTGAAGACGCAGAAAACGGTGATTTAAAAGAGCTTGAACTGGCCGCTTCTCTCGGCCTTCTTCGCGATGAAAAACTGAACGATGCAGTGCTGAAAGTGCTGCAGGATGAAGGAGTCACGATTATTTACGTGGAGGATGAGGAATGAATGACGGCATCCATGAGGAAGAAAATGTAACAAGACCGGCACCGTCGCAGCGCATATCTGAAGATGCGCTGACGGTCTGGCGCTTCAAGGGGATGATTGAAATGGCCGTTGTTTCTTTCATCCCTTTTGCTTTACTTGTGCTTGCCTTCTGGTTCGGGTGGTCCGAATGGGTCCGGTGGGCCCTTGGCGCGATTCTGGCATTTTTGGTTTTTTTTTCTGCCTGGTACGCATGGGTGCTGCCGAAATGGCAATGGCAGCGCTGGCGCTACGAGGTGTATGAAACAGAGGTGGAGCTTCAGTACGGTGTGATTATCTCTAAACACGTATTGATCCCAATGGTGCGTATTCAGCATGTGGATACAGCCCAGGGGCCGATATACAAGCGGTACGCGCTCTCCACCGTGACTATTTCCACCGCAGCCGGCATGCATGAGATTCCAGCGCTTAAAGAAGAGACGGCGCCGGAGCTGCGCAATCGGATCGCCTTTTTGGCGGGAACGGATGATGACGATGAATGAATGGAGACGGATGCACCCGGCGGCCATTGTCACCGTTTTTTTCCGGCAGCTGAAGGATTTTCTTTTTCCGCTTATTATTACGTTCTTTGCTGGAGGTACGGCTTCCGGACCGCTTCCAGTCAACTGGATCTTTTTGCTTTTAGTGCTGTTCATTGTCATCAGCAGCATCATGAAATGGATCTTTTTCCGCTACCGTTTGATTGAACGGGAGCTTCAGATCCATTACGGGGTTTTTGTGAAAAAAGAACGATTCATCCGCAGCCAGCGCGTTCAATCGGTAGATATCACCGCCGGCATCATTCAGCGGATGTTCGGTCTTGTGCGTCTTAATATTGAAACAGCAGGCGGAGGCGCAGAGGCGGAAGCTTCGATTCAGGCGATCCGCCGGGAAGAGGCAGCCATTATTCAGTCGGCTCTGATTCAAAAATCCTCTCATGCAGCTGAGGAAGAATCAGAAGATTTTTCGGGGACCGGCATAGCCGCGGAGCCGGCAGAACCTTCGTTTTCCTGGAAAGTACCGATGCGTACCATTTTCACGGCGGGACTCACCTCCGGCCGGGCAGGTATTATTTTTGCGGCTCTTGCCGGGCTGTATTCCCAGGTGGGGAACTTTCTTCCCGATGCGTGGGTTGAGCAGTCGATTGGCGTGTTGATCGAGCTCAGCTACTGGTTTATTATCGGGGGCCTGTTAGTGACAGCACTGCTCAGCTGGCTCGTTTCGTCGGCGTGGACGCTTGTACAGCATGGAAATTTCGAAGTGAACCGCACCGGAAATGATCTTGAGATTACCTGGGGACTTCTCGAACGAAAGCAGATTACACTTCAAATGCACCGGATAACGTGTATTCGTTTTATCAGTAACCCGGTCAGGCAGGCGCTCGGCATGTGGGCGGTTTATATAGACAGCGCCGGCGGGAGCACCGAACGGGGACAGAATTCGATCATGCTGCTGCCGCTGATCCACCAGAAGCAGCTACATACTTTTATGGAGCAGATTGATGATACGGCATTGATTCCGGAAAAGGTAAACAAACTGCCAAAACGGGCGGCAAGAAGATATATGTTCCGGGCGTCGGTATTTTGGTGGCTGTTGTTTATTCCGGCGGCCATCTGGGTGCCGTATGGCTGGGCAACCGCAGCAGTGCCGCTGTTTTTCACCTGGTGGGGCTGGATATGCTACAAAGGCTCCGGCATGAAAGTGGAAGATAAGCAGCTGATTGTCCGGGAAAGAGCCTGGAGTGCCATTTATAATTTTGTACCTAAACGACGGATTCAATATTTGGAAAACACGCAGTCCTTTTTCCAGCGGAGACGAAGACTGTATACGATCTCGGCTTCGGTTATCAGCAGCGTTACCGGGCGGACGGTTTACTTAAGGGACGTGGATGAAAAGGACGAAGCTGCTTATTTTTCCTGGTATCAGAAAACATGGGATCAGGATGCCAAATCACAAAAAAAAGGCTTTTGAACCGAGGTTCAAAAGCCTTTTTGTATACCATGCGGTTACTGTCCCCGGGCAAACGAATTTGTATAAATAAACAGGTTGCGGACGCCCTTATCGGTCGTAATTTCAAAACGATCGAATACATAGTCCTCGTCCTCTGCGTGCAGGTTCCTTTCATAATGGTGCTGCACAATAAGTACGGACTGCTGTTTTCGGAAATAGAGAAAATTCACTCCGGTAAAAGAAGTTTCTTCGGGCTCCTGCATTAATTGATACAGCAGATGGTTATGGCATTCAATCAGATCGTCCTTGCTGAACCCGTTGGAATGAATATTTTTAACCAGACTGTAGCGGGAAGGGTCTTCAAGCTCATTTAAAAAGATGGCAAACGGCCGGAATTGATCACTGTGAATGCGGACATGATCATGCTCCTGCAGCTCAAATATCTGACCATGATCGTTACGGAAATACATATCGTAGTAATGGACCGCCCGGCGCCAGGGGAGGCCAGCCGGAGAAATTTCGAGTTCAAATGGGCAGTCCTCGATGTCAAGGGCCTGGCCATCCGGTGCCTCCCGCAGGAATACGTTTCCACGCGAGCGGTGAATTTCATAATAAATATAAGACTCTTCCTGTGGCTCTTTTGGTTCTGGTGTAAACGTAACGGAAAGAGAATGCAGCAGGCGCTTCCATTCTTTTTTATCGCTGTAGGGTACGAGAGGGGAAGAAATCTCTTTTTCAAGCAGCTGAACGACAGAGTGCTCATAGGAAGCTGGAGTGCGGTCGTCAGCAGCCTGAATTTTCGTTCCCGGTACAGTAATGGTTTTAAGGTTAAATTCATGCACCGCTTCTTTTTTGTCTACATCCGGGAGACGGTGGGCCTGCTGAATCCGGACACGTCCTTCCCAAATTTTCCGGGGAGCGGCGGACGTCTGCTCTAAAATACCGTAATAGGCCCCGGTTCTGCCGTAATCGACAACCACGGGGCGGCCTTGATGCTCGAATGCTTCTTGTCGTTTCATAATGGACCTCACTTTATTCCTTTAAAATTTCTTTTCCTGACGGTATCTTTTTTCGTTTACCTTCAGCAGCTGGCGCATTTTCCGGGCGTGCACATCATTTTGTTCCATGCGCAGCGAGCTGAGGCGCCCGCGCATTGCTTCAAGCGCCTGCAGCAGAGCACCGTGCTGCTCGTCCCTGTGCTTTGGTTCAAGCAGCCTGTACGTTTCGATTAGATCCGGTATTTCACGGCCAAGCATTCGTTCGACCAGATATTCATCCTCCACATCAAACTGCAGGGAAGGCGAAGAACGCAGTTCCTCAAGCTCCCTGTCAATCTGCTGCAGCTCCTGTTGGATATCTGCCGGGAGGCTGCTGTTTTGCTTTACGTAGTGCTGATGAAACCGGTCGAGTGCTTTATGCCATTTTACTGGCTCGTCTTCCGGCACTTCCTCCGCGTGGGCCGGTTCGGCTGTGTGCAGCTGAATGTCCCGGGGGGCCCGGCCCTGCAGGGTGTAATCGAGCACTTCAAGCTTGCGGAAAATATGCTGAAAGTAGGACGACTTTTCAATGTTACGGGCATGCATTTTGCCGTTTTTCATGTAATGGACCAGCGCTTCCCGTAAAAAAGCCGGGGTGTGACCGTCAGTACTCCGCACATAGTCAATGGTCACCGTCTTTTGAATAGCTGCCTGGGAACGCTCTTTTTCGAAGCTTGTGATGCGGATGCGTCTGGCGGTCAGCTTCATACGGAACAAAAAAAGTTCGTTTTCACGTTTCAGGCGTTTGGACTGACGGAGTTCGTCCGCCCGGGCAATCACCCGGTCGATCGCTGCCTCCATTTCCTCCACGATAAACAGCCCGTGGCTATCGGAGAAGATATGATCATCCACCGGGCGCATATGGTCCGGCAGGAAGCGTTCAACCCAGGGATGTTCGAACCATCTGTTAGCCAAGTGATTCACCGTCCTATACGTTGATATCTATCAGTTTAACAATTTGTGCTTCATCTGGTTGTTTAATTCGTCCATTTCAGAAATGAACTGTTTACTGGAGGCGACAATACGTTCATTGGACTGCTCCGTCATCTGGATGGCTTCGTACACGTCCTGATAAGCCTGCTGGAACGTTTCAAGGGCGATCGCCGGCTCTTCGAGTGTCTTCAGGGTATCGGCCGTGTTTTCCTTAAGCATGCGTGCATTGTTGGTGAGCATACTTTCGGTAGATTCGTTAACGCTCTGCACCGCATTGATTACTTTCCGCTGGTTGCCAAGAGCAAGCTGGATGGAAGCGGTGACGGTAACGATATTTTTCGTCATGGTAATGGCGTTAAAAATCGCTTCTTCAAGCTTTCCATTGTTATCGACAATTAGGTCGATCGAAGCAATCGACTGCTGCAGCACCATAACCGCCTGTGTCATATTTTTCACCCGGGATATTACTTTTTGCTGCCCTTTTTGAATAGCGGCCGGGTTATCGCGCCACTGTTCTTCAAGCATTTCTTCCTCGAGCATGGCGTTCAGCTGTTTCCCGGTTTCAATCTGCATTTCAAGTTCCTCAATGCGCTTAATGGCAGTTTCCCGTAATTCTTCAAGCATGACGTTGTCTTCCTGCAGCTTGTCCCGGCCGGCAAGGAGACCGTGAATAATATTGTCCACCTGGGATTCCACTGTTTCGTATTTTTTCGCATACTGTTCGACCGGATCGCGGCGTAAAATTTTATTCATTGTTTTCTGCAGGCGGCCTTCTTTTAAATATTCCGGTTCAAGTTCGCCGACCACCGTTTTTAATTCATGAAGCTTATCGGGAAGCTCATTGTCCTTTTGATCCATCATTTCCCGGACGGGACGCTTTAATGCTTCAAGGGAGTCGCCGGCTTTACGCTGCTCCGCTTCCCCGAGGCCGCCGAGAGTACTTACGAGCTGGTCTGTATCTTTTTCATTTTTAAAACGTTCTATGAATTTTTCAGCTTCTTCCTTGCTTTTCCCTTCGTTATTGGAGGGAGTTAAATCTTCTTGATTTGTATTGGGTTCGTCAGTCATACGGATTCCTCCTCATGGTTAATTCGGCGGGGCCTTTACTTATATATCGTATGATCATTAACAATAGTTTATAAAAAGGAAGTATAATACTTACAGTTTAGCATTAGAGCGGGCAATAGTAAAAAAATGTCCATTAGAAAAGAAATCCCCGGGTGAACAGAATAAATCATTTTACTTTGCAATTTTGAAAATTTTTTGTAACATATTATAGAAGCAGTATATAATACAGGCGCCAGAAGCCAGAAGGCTTTTTTCAGGTAGAATTGCCAGGTACAGCAAATACTATTCAATAGAAAAAGCATTTGCTCCATTTATAAAACGAAAGCGGATAAACGACGAATCAGATCCAGCGTGCGGCAACCATCCGCAGGAAGAAGAAAGGAACGAATGGCATGTGTTTAATTGCTTTTGCGTATCAGATGCATCCATGGTTCCCACTTGTCGTGGTTTCCAACCGGGATGAATTTTTAGAACGGCCGACTGAGCGCCTTCATAAATGGGAAGGCGAAGGCATCGTGGCGGGAAAAGATTTGCAGCAGGGCGGCACATGGATGGGAGGCAGTCTTTCCGGACGGTTCGCAGCTGTGACAAATATCCGCAGGCCGGGCATGGAAAACGGGGAAAAATCACGCGGGCATCTGCCGCTGCGATTTTTGCGGAACGAATCGGGGCAGGCGCTTGAAGCAGTGAAAAAAGACCGCAACGAGTACAGAGGCTTCAATATGATCGCGGGCTCAGATAAGGAATTGTTTTATTTACATAATCACAAAGAAGGGCCGCATGCAGAGCGCCTTTCACCCGGTGTGCACGCGCTCAGCAATGCCTCTCTGAACACACCCTGGCCGAAGGTCGAAAAAGCAAAAAAGCATGTGGAAATGCTGCTTGCTTCTTCAGGGAATACGCTCGACCCTGACCCTTTTTTTAAAGCAATGCAAAATGCAGAGCCGGCCGACGACCAGGACCTTCCTGATACAGGGATAGACAAACAGCTTGAGAAACAGCTTTCATCGATGTTTATTGATCTCCCGGAATACAAAACGAGATGTCAGACCATGTTTATTGTGCGAAAAGACGGAAAAATTACAATGCTCGAGCGGATGACAGACGCCCGGACCGGTACAGGCCATTATGAATGGCATGTATAAAGGTGAATATTTATTCTTTAAATCGTATGAATATAAAGAAGCGCTAAAAGAATAAAATCGTGCAGTCCTGCTTATAAGCGTTTACATGACTAGTGAAACTCAAATCTTAATTTGTCGAATGTTTAGAAAAATGATATAATATGCAAACCAATTTAAATTTGGACACCATGGAGAGAGGTGGAGAGGGGTATATGTTATTGCCTAGAAAAAATTATAAAGAAGGCTTGTATGACTCCCAGTTTGAGAAGGATAACTGTGGGATCGGCTTTCTTGCGGATATTAAAGGGAAAAAATCACACGACATTGTTGAAAAAGGATTGCAAATTTTAAGAAACCTGGACCACCGCGGCGGTCAGGGAGATGAAGTAAATACCGGGGACGGCGCGGGAATGCTTCTGCAGATTCCGCACCGTTTCTTTAAAAATAAAGAAAATGAGCTCGGTTTTTCGCTGCCGGAGGAAGGCGATTACGGGGTTGGGATGCTGTTTCTGCCTGTAGATAACACCAGGCGTGCCCAGTGCGAACAGGCCATTGAAAAAATGGTTGAAGAAGAGGGGCTGCCGCTGCTCGGCTGGCGCGAAGTGCCTTCTGACGATTCGATGCTCGGAAACGCGGCACTCTCGGCTATGCCTGCCATCCGCCAGCTGTTTATTAAGCGCCCGGAAAATGTAAAAACGAGAGAAGATTTTGAGCGAAAATTGTATATTGTCAGAAAACGGTCTGAGCATGAGCACGGGGTTAAGCTTCATGACCAGGACAGCTTCTATTTTGCAAGTCTGTCCTCACGGACCATTGTGTATAAAGGGATGCTTACGACAGAGCAGCTGAACCAGTTTTATAAAGATTTAAATGACCGGCAGTTTGAAACGGCGCTCGCGCTTGTGCATTCCCGTTTCTCCACGAATACATTCCCAAGCTGGGAGCGGGCGCACCCGAACCGTTATCTCATCCATAACGGGGAGATCAACACGATTAAAGGGAATGTTAACTGGATGCATGCCAGGGAGCCGAAGTTTGAATCAGAATTGTTTGGCAGCGACATGGAGAAGGTTCATCCGGTTGTGGATGCTGAAGGCAGTGACTCATCGATGTTTGATAACGCGTTTGAATTTTTGACGCTGTCCGGACATAAAATGCCTCATGCTGCCATGATGATGATTCCTGAGCCGTGGCAGAACAACCCGCTTATGAATGAAAAGAGACGTGCGTTTTATCAGTACCACAGCTGCTTAATGGAGCCGTGGGACGGGCCTACAGCCATCGCATACACGGACGGAAGCCAGATCGGTGCCTGTCTCGACAGAAATGGCCTGCGTCCGGCCCGTTATTATGTTACTAAAGACGACCAGATTGTTATGTCTTCAGAGGTGGGAGTGCTTGATATCGCTCCCGAAGACGTCTTATATAAAGAGCGTCTGCATCCCGGCCATATGCTGCTTGTGGATCTTGAAGAAGGGCGTATCGTTCCTGACGGAGAGATTAAGGACAAAATTGCCGGCGAGCATCCATACCAGGAATGGACAGACGAATACCTGACGGATTTAGAGGATATGCTGGAAAGTCAGGACGTTTACAACACTAATTTCGAAAAATTGGAGCAGCGTCAGCTTGCTTTCGGCTACACATATGAGGAATTGGAAAAAGTGGTCAAGCCGCTTGCCACAGGTTCAGGAGATCCGGTCAGCTCGATGGGCTACGACTCTCCGCTTGCAGTGCTTTCCAAAAAGCCGCAGCTGTTATACAACTACTTCAAACAGCTGTTTGCACAGGTGACAAACCCGCCGATAGACGCTATCCGCGAGGAAATAGTTACTGCTGTCGGCACGACTATCGGAAAGCAGGGCAACCTGCTCGATCCAAAGCCATCGCACGCCCAGCAGCTGTATTTAAAAAAGCCAATTGTCAACAACGAAGATTTAGCCAAGCTCCGCTCCAATAAACTGGAAGGATTTGCAGCTTCTACGCTTTCCATCGTCTTTGAAGCAGCAAAGGGAGCCAATGAAATGGAACGTGCTCTTGAACGTATATTTGAGCAGGCGGACCAGGTTATTGAGGAAGGCTCGACTATTCTTATTTTAAGCGATCGTGACGTGAACGGGACTTACGCTCCGATCCCGGCGCTGCTTGCGGTCGGCGGGCTGCATCACCATCTCATCCGTACGGGCCGCCGTACAGATGTCAGTCTGGTGCTTGAAAGTGCCGAGCCGCGGGAAGTACACCATCTCGCGGTGCTGCTCGGTTACGGCGCAGAAGTAATCAATCCGTACCTTGTCTTTGATTCGGTTGACGACATGATCAAAGAAGGATTGATGGAAGGTTCGTATGTGGAAGCGGTAAGCACGTATATTAAAGGTGCTACAAAGGGTATCATGAAGGTCCTCTCAAAAATAGGCATTTCCACGGTGCAGAGCTACCGGGGCGCCCAGGTTTTTGAGGCTGTCGGTATTAATGACGAAGTAATCAACCGCTATTTTACATGGACGTCCTCAAGAATCGGCGGTGTAAGCACAGAAATTATTGCAGAAGACGTTCTTGAACGCCACTTCCGGGCCTACAATGACCGCGAAGGACTGGATATGACGCTTGACCCTGGGGATGACCTGCAGTGGAGACGGTACGGTGAACCTCATCAATACAATCCACATACGATCCATATGCTGCAGCACGCCGCGAAAACTAACGATTTCACGCTGTTTAAAAAGTATTCAGACGCTATTGATAAACAGGAACAGGAGCAGACAACGCTCCGCGGCCTGCTTGAATTTAATAAAGGAGTCCGCGAGCCGATCAGCATCGACGAAGTGGAGCCGGCAGAAAATATCTTTAAACGCTTCAAAACTGGAGCAATGTCATTCGGCTCTATCTCCGAGGAGGCTCATGAGGCACTTGCCATCGCCATGAACCGCATCGGCGGTAAATCAAATACGGGCGAAGGCGGGGAAAATCCAGAGCGGTTTACGCCGGATGAAAACGGTGACCTGCGCCGGAGTGCGATCAAGCAGGTAGCTTCGGGACGTTTTGGTGTTACAAGTCACTACCTGGTCAACGCCGACGAAATACAAATTAAAATTGCCCAGGGGGCAAAGCCTGGCGAAGGCGGACAGCTTCCCGGCAAAAAAGTATATCCGTGGATTGCGGAGGTGCGGGGTACGACGGCAGGTGTTGGCCTGATTTCGCCGCCGCCGCACCATGATATCTATTCGATTGAAGATTTGGCAGAGCTGATCCATGATTTGAAAAATGCGAATCCGAACGCCCGGGTCAGTGTGAAGCTCGTTTCAGGAACCGGTGTCGGTACGATTGCCGCCGGCGTCGCGAAAGGCCGGGCTGACCATGTAGTCATCAGCGGTTACGATGGCGGCACGGGTGCCGCTGCCCGTACAAGCATTAAGCATGCCGGCCTGCCATGGGAAATTGGGCTCGCTGAGACGCATCAGACGCTTGTCATGAACAATTTGCGGAACCGGATTTCTGTGGAAACAGACGGCAAGCTGATGACAGGCCGCGATGTAGCGGTGGCGGCTCTTCTCGGTGCGGAAGAATATGCATTTTCCACGGCACCGCTCGTGGTACTTGGCTGTGTCATTATGCGTGTGTGTCATCTCGATACATGCCCAGTAGGTGTGGCTACACAAAATCCTGAACTGCGTAAAAAGTTCATGGGCAAACCGGATAACGTCGTAAACTTCATGACCTTTGTGGCCGAAGAGCTTCGTGAAATTATGGCAGAACTCGGCTTCCGCAGCATTGATGATATGGTTGGCCATACCGAAGTGCTGAAGCAGGTAGACTCGGTAAACAATAAAAAAGCACAGACGGTGAATCTGTCGAATCTGCTTCACCGTCCGAAAGCGAAAAATCAATCCAAGCACGTGGCCCATATTAAGCAGGACCATGAGTTGAATATCTCTCTTGACGAAACGTTGTTAAAGCATGCGGCAAAGGATGCCCTTGAATCACAGACACCGGTGTTTGGAGAGTTTGATATCCAAAATACCAACCGTGTGGCCGGGACGATGCTCGGAAGCGAAATTACGCAGAAGTACGGTGCCGAAGGTCTGCCTGAGGACACTATCAGATTTACTTTCTACGGTTCGGCCGGCCAGAGCTTTGGGGCGTTTATTCCTAAAGGCATGACGATGAGCCTGATTGGCGATGCCAACGACTATATCGGCAAAGGACTGTCAGGCGGAAAATTGATTGTCACGCCGCCGGATACTTCTACATTTGATGCGGAAGACAATATTATTATTGGAAACACGACCTTTTACGGAGCCACTTCCGGGGAGGCTTACATCCGCGGAGTAGCCGGTGAGCGTTTCTGTGTCAGAAACAGCGGGGCAAAAGTCGTAGTCGAAGGCGTCGGGGACCATGGCTGTGAATATATGACCGGCGGTGTTGTCGTCAATCTCGGTGTTACCGGTAAAAACTTTGCAGCAGGGATGTCTGGCGGCGTAGCGTACGTGTATGACCCTGACCATACGCTTGAAAGTAAATACAACAGCGAAATGGTAGGTCTTGAAGTGATCGAATCTGCCAGAGACGAGCAGGAGATCCAGCAGATGATTGAAGCGCACGGAAAACAGACGGGCAGCGAAGCAGCAGAGCGTATCCTGGCTGCCTGGGAGACCGAGCGCAAACATTTCGTGAAGGTTATTCCGTACGACTACCAGGCAATGCTGCAGTCGATCCAGGAAAGAATAGACAACGGCTTGAGCGAAGCGGATGCTGTGCTTGAAGCTTTTCAGGAAGCAACGACGGAAGAAGACAAAGATAAAGAAAAAGTCACTGGAAATTAACAGTCCGGGAAGGCTTTCACAGCCTTCCTGGCTTTTCGAATAAAGGCGTTGAATGAACAGCATACAACGATTTCTAAAGTGGGAGTGAGGGAAATGGGGAAACCAACAGGTTTTCTGGAATATAAAAGAGAAGCTCCAAGTAAATTGGACCCGCTCGAACGGGTGAAAAACTGGCAGGAGTTCCAGATCATGATGCCGGAAGATAAGCTTCAGGAACAGGGCGCCCGCTGTATGGACTGTGCGATCCCGTTCTGCCAGGCTGGTACTTCCATGGTCGGTTCCGATGAAATTGGCTGTCCCGTATACAATTTGATTCCGGAATGGAATGATCTTGTCTATCGCGGAAAATGGCAGGAAGCATTGACACGTCTCCATAAAACGAACAATTTCCCGGAATTCACCGGGAGAGTGTGCCCGGCTCCGTGCGAAGGCTCGTGCACCGTAGCCATCAACGATGACCCGGTAACCATCAAATCCATTGAATACCACATTGTGGAAAAAGGATTTAAGGAAGGCTGGATTACAGCCGAGCCGCCAAGAACAAGAACTGGCAAAAAAGTAGCGGTAATCGGTTCCGGACCGGCAGGACTTGCAGCTGCCCAGCAGCTGAACCGGGCCGGCCATACGGTGACGGTATTCGAAAAAGACGACCGCATCGGCGGACTGCTTGCCTATGGAATTCCGGAAGTAAAGCTTGAAAATGAAACCATTACAAGAAGAACAGATATTATGGAAGAAGAGGGGATCGAGTTCCGGACGAGTGTCGATGTAGGAAAAGATATTACCTCCGAACAGCTCGATGAAGAATACGATTCAGTTATTCTCTGTACAGGCGCGCAGAATCATCGCGATGTTCCGGCAGAAGGACGCGGTTTGAAAGGAATTCACTATGCGATGGACTTTCTGCGTGGCAATACAAAATCCCTATTGGATTCGAACCTTGAAGACGGCAGATATATCAGTGCAAAGGATAAGCATGTGATCGTCATCGGCGGCGGGGACACCGGGGTGGACTGTATTACGACCTCACTCCGTCACAACTGCGCTTCTCTGACCCAGTTTGATATCAATAAAGAAAAAGATAATGAACGTCCGGAAGACAACCCGTGGCCGCTGTATCCACTTGTTTATAAGCAGGAAGACGGGCATAAAGAAGCAGCTGCTCTGCAGGGCGAGGACCCGCGTGCCTATAAAGTAATGACAAAGAAATTTGTCGGAAACGAAAAAGGGCAGGTAAAGGAAATTCATACGGTGGAAGTGGAAACGGTCTTTGAAGACGGCAAAAAAGTCCGTCACGAAGTGCCTGGAACCGAGCGTGTATGGAAAGCCGATCTCGTACTGCTCGCCGTTGGCTTTACAGGACCCGAGCAGGAGCTGCTTGAGCAGATGGAAATCGAACGTACAGAAAGAAGTACAGTGAACGCTGAATACGGAAGCTATGTTACAAATCATGAAAAAGTATTTGCAGCAGGCGACAACCGCCGCGGTCAAAGCCTTGTAGTTTGGGCTATCCATGAAGGACGTGAAGCGGCCCGCGAATGCGACCGTTTCCTGATGGGAACGACTAACCTGCAGTAGAATGAAAAAGTCCGGAGGGTCCGGGCTTTTTCAAGAAAAGATTATTAAATTTCACGTACTGCAATGAATTTTTATTAATAATCTGATACAATAGATTAAAACTTTGTTGGAGTAGGAGTCACATTGAAAAAAGTTGCAAAAGGGATTTTAACAGCAGTAATTATTTATGCAGTCATTATCGTCCTTATTCTAGCAACGACGTTATTGTTTGTAATGGTTTCATTTTCCGGGGAGATGGCCCAGGTGCTTTTTGGATGGAACGAATACAATGAATGGACAAACACGCATCTGGTCCCCTGGGCAGAAAAGCTGTGGGAATGGTTTGTCGCTATAACGCCGGGAGGCTGACAGGAAAGGTGGAAAAAAGATGGAACAATATCGATTTCCTTATAAATCAGGAGTTTACGTTGGAATCCCTGTAAAAGAAAATCCCGAACAGTGGCTGATGGAAGTACAAGTGGTGCTCGAACACCCGCGGCAGGGAGACCTGCACCAGCCGAAGAAGACAAATGTGCCGGTTTTCCATGAACGCCGGGCACTAGCGGAAAAAGAAAAAATCTGGGTGCAGAAAAAAGCGGTGAAGCCGCTTGAAACAGTACCGGACATGACGTATAAAGAGTCTCTTCGACAGGCGTTTGATGCTTACGAGCGGGAGCTCGAAAGCAAAGAGGACGAATTTTCCCAGAAATCGCTGAAAACGCTCCATGCGGTAAAAGCTGATTATGAACGGCAAAAACTACTATAACTCTGCCCGCGGGCAGAGTTATTTTTGTATTTATCCTTTTTATACATGAGGAGTGCGCTCATCGGTAACAAACAGGGCTCCGGCTGTATGGAGCCGAATAGACAGTTCAATTAAAAACAGGTCATCGGAATTATTCAAATCACAGCTCGTAAGGGATTCGATTTTTTTCAAACGGTATAGCAGGGACTGGCGGTGGAGATTTAATTCCCGGGAGGTCTGACTGACATTGCCCTTGCATTCATTGTAGGTGCGGACCGTTTTCATTAAATCAATGCCCCGTTCGACGGAATAATGATGGAGGGGGGCAACTGTAGCTTCAGCGATCTGGCGGATTTCTTCATTTTTAGACAGAGACATCAGAGCCCGGTCAAAACGAGTGTCTTCATACGTATGAATGTAGCCGAATCCCCGCTGCCTGCGTCCGGCATCAAGAGCAGAGGAAGCCTCCGAAAAGCTTGTAACAAATTCCCAGGGTGCAGCTGTCTTGCTTACCCCCCAGGAAATGATGAGGTGGGGGATTTTTTGTTCGAGGCGGTACTGCACCGTTTCTGCAAAATAATATACCGTGTCATACATCATGGTTGGGTGCATTTCCAGATACACAATCAGCTCGGATTTTTGGAACGTGCTCATCACGCGTGCTTTTAAATAACGGCTCGCGTGGGAAACTTCTTCCTCAAACATATAGCCAATCTGTTCAAGCCAGTGATCATAGGAAAGCGGCGGGGATTCTGCGTGAAACACCCGTTCGACATTTTCAGGTTTGGCTACAAAGCAGATATAAGGGAGCTCAAGGTTATAGCCTAATGATTTACCGCGCGAAAGCGCCTGGTCCCGGGATTCGTAATTATCCTTTGCCAGGCTCCAGACAAAATCATCCTTCAGGCGCATCTCGGTTTCAAGCGCTGTCTGGTCATGCAAAAAGCAGAGAGCGGAAGTGGTGACCGAATGTTCAAGCAGAAGCAGGGTGTATTCTTCAAATACATCGTGCTTTTCTTTATGGGTAGGCCACTGGAAGATCATATAACCCTGAATATCCTGGGTCGTCTGCACAGTTAGGCGCAGCAGGGTGCCGGTATCTGTATCCATCCATTCCATGTTGGCCGGCAGGCTTTTTTCGGGATCTGACTGCTGGAAAGGGGGGAAAAGTGGATTCCCTCCCTGGCTTAAATACTGGTTCCACCATTCGGCGAGGCCCGACGAACGGTCCGTCTGCGTCTTCAGGCGTCCGCGCTTATCGACTACAAGCATTGGTATATGCAGCTGTTCGTATACGTAAGAGGCAATTGCCTCCATGCCTTTGCCTTCAAGTATGATTTCGAGAAGGTCTGTGCGGATTTTATTTGAAACGTCGATGGAGCGGAGAGAGCTTTTATGAAGGGCTTCGGAAATCGCTTCTGTAATGTCCGAAAAACGGATCTCCCACGGAATTTCCACGAGCGGAAACGCTTTTGACTCGCAAAAGTCGATCACGTTGTCAGGAATGGAGGAGATGTAGTGGCCTACAGACAAAATCAAACCGCTCGCTCCTGCTTCCATCAGCTCTTCAATAAACTCAAGCAGATCCTTCTCGTTTTGACATCCGATCCCGGAGCTTAAAATTAATTCCCGTGGCCGGACGAAATCTTCCACAGGTGTTTCTATAACCGAGGCCCAGTAAACGGTAATAGAGCTTGAATCGGCATTCGATGTGAGTGGAAGGGCCGTGTTCATAATCGGAAGCTGTAATACTTGTTGCATAGAAATCATCGCCAGACACCCCTTTACAATACCAAAACGTAAATTCATCTTCTGATTATTATTTTACCATATTTGCATGGAAGATAATGTGTCATGCACATTGTGCAAAAGAAAGTGCGAAACTTCATACAATTGTGTGAATGGAATTTAAACAGATAATCTATACACTGAAGGTAGAGAAAAAATAGTAACAGGGAAGGTTGTGTTCAATCATGACAAACACACACATTAATCGTTCAACAAAAGCAGTATGGGCAGGAGAAAAAGAATACCGGGCATTTGGAGCGACCCAGGTTCCGGTAGTCCACAGTGTTGCCTATACGTATGACGATCTGGACCATTGGTATGAGGTAGCAACAGGAAAGAAAGAAGGGCATATCTATGGTCGGAATACGAACCCTACCCTGCAATCGTTCGAAGAAAAAATCAGAATTTTGGAAGATGCTGAGGCGGCTACGAGCTTTTCGACCGGCATGGCTGCGATCAGTAACTCTCTGGCTACGTTCCTCCGTCCGGGCGACCGGGTAGTATCCATGAAGGATACGTACGGTGGTACAAACAAAATCTTTACCGAATTTCTGCCGCACATGGATATTGATGTGTCGCTCTGTGAAACGGGCAACCATGAAGAGATTGAGGCAGAAGTCCGTAAAGGCTGCGATATTTTATACCTTGAAACACCAACCAATCCAACGGTGAAAATTACTGATATCGAACGAATGACCAGGGTGGCAAAGGAAGTGGGAGCGCTTGTGTTTGTTGATAACACATTTGCAACCCCAATCAACCAGAACCCGATCGAATTTGGTGTGGATCTTGTTATTCACAGCGCAACGAAGTTTCTGGGCGGGCACGCGGATGCCCTCGGCGGGGCAGTTTGCGGCCGTAAGGATCTGGTCGAAAAGATCTTCCATTACCGCGAAATCAACGGAGCGACGATGGATCCAATGGCTGCCTACCTGATGATCCGGGGCATGAAGACGCTTCATCTCCGGGTGCGCCAGCAGTGCGAATCCGCTATGAGGATCGCTGAACACCTGCAAAATCATGAGCAGGTGGATCAGGTATTCTATCCGGGGCTCAAAACTCATCCGGGTCATGATATTGCAGAGAAACAAATGAAACAGTTCGGCGGCATGTTCAGCTTCTCGTTAAAAGGCGGAATGGATGCTGTGCGCCAGTTCCTGCCAAAACTCGAGTACGCTAACCGTGCAGCAAATCTGGGGTCGGTGGAAACGACGGTAGGACCGGCAAGAACGACGAGCCACGTAGAGAATACACCGGAAGAACGCGCAGCTCTCGGTATTCCGGAAAGCCTCGTGCGCTACTCGGTCGGAATTGAAGACACAGATGATCTTATTAACGATTTGGAACAGGCACTGGCTTCGCTGCCAAAAGCCGAAAGCGTGCAAAAATAAAGGGCGGTTGGAGCGATGACTATAGTGACCAAAACGATTAAAGAAGAAGCAGAAGCGATCCGGGAGCAGCTGGTGGAGTGGAGGCGCGGCCTGCACCGCCGTCCCGAGCTGAGCTTTGAAGAGCATGAAACAGCATCATTTATTAAAGCGACGCTTGCCGGACTTCAGGATTTAAGAATTTACAGTGGCAGAGAAGAAACGGGTCTCGATACGGCCGTAATTGCAGAGCTTAGGGCCGGTGACGGCCCTCTCGTCATTTTGCGTGCAGATATTGACGCCCTCCCGATCCAGGAAGAGAACGACTGTGATTATGCTTCCACGTATGAAGGGAAAATGCATGCGTGCGGGCACGACGCCCATACCGCCATGCTGCTCGGTGCCTGCTTTGTGCTTCATAAGCAGCAGGAGCTTTTAAACGGCACCATCCGCTTCATTTTTCAGCCGGCAGAAGAAGATACAGATGAATACGGTAGCACCGGCAGTCCGTATCTGATCAGTCGCGGTTGGCTAGAAGGGGCCCGGGCAGCCTTTGCCCTTCATATGGACCCTGAGTTCACGCCTGGTCACGTAAGGCTGCAGGAAGGCCCGAGCATGGCAGGCATCGATACGTTTGAAGGGGTCATTCGTGCAAGCGGCGGCCACGGTGCTTATCCGCATCTTGCCACTGACCCGGTGTGGATCAGCACGTTTGTGATGCAGGCGATGCAGGGAATCGTTTCACGGCGGACGTCTCCGCTTGAGCCGGCAGTGGTGAGTATCGGCGAATTAAAGGCAGGAGCTTCTACGAACGTTATACCGGACGAAGTCCGTATCCGGGGCACAATGCGCAGCTATTCGGACGCCACCCGCAAGCGGCTGCGTGAGGAGCTGCAGCAGGCCTTCCGCATAGCCGAGACGATGAATGCCTCCCAGGAGGTAACGATCGCTGAAGGAGAGCCGGCGCTCGTCAACAGTCCCGAAGCAGTAAAGGCCTACCGGACCGTACTTGAAGAACTATACCCGGAAACGGTTATTCACGAAGAATCCTATGGCATGGGCGGAGAAGATTTCAGTTACATGGCCCGCGAGGTGCCGTCCTGCATGATGTTTCTCGGCGCAGGCTATCCTGATCGCGCAGACAGCGGGCTGCACATGCCCCAGTTTGATATTGAAGAAACCATTTTACCAATTGGAGCTTCCCTGCTTGCAGGAGCAGCTGTACACTATATGACAAAGCACAAGACAGATTAGACTGGGAGGAAAAAATATGCCGCATAAATTAGACTTTATAGGGTTTGGCGGAGTGGGCCGGGGCCTTGCAGAAATACTATTGGAACGGGGAAGCTGGCTGAAGGAAACGTTTGGTTCCGACTTTGTGGTAGTTTCTGTTTCCGATTTGTACAAAGGCTCCCTTCACCACCCGGACGGCCTTGACATGCAGAAGGTGCTCGACTGCCTGAAAAAAGACGGGACAGTCGAAAACTACCCTGATACCGAAGGGCTCGTTCGCGGGTGGGACAGCATCGAAACGATTACCCAGTCGAACGCTGATACCGTGATCGAAATTACGTTCACCAATGTGGAGACCGGCCAGCCGGCGATTGACCACTGTAAAACGGCGTTCAAGGCCGGCAAAAATGCTGTTCTTACGAATAAAGGCCCCGTAGCCCTTGCCTACAAAGAGCTTCAGGCACTGGCGGAAGAGAACGGGGTACGGTTTTTATTCGAAGGAACGGTCATGAGCGGAACACCGGCAATCCGGATGCCGCTTACAAGCCTTTCCGGAAACCGGATTACTTCCATTAAAGGAATCATGAACGGAACGACCAATTACATGCTCACCCAGATGGAGCAGGGCATGGAATACAGCGAAGCTTTAAAAGAGGCACAATCCCGCGGATACGCGGAAGCAGATCCCACGAGCGATGTTGAAGGCTATGATGTATTGTATAAAGTAGTCATTCTAGCCAACGTGGTTATGGGAGCAGATTTGAAAAAAGAGGATGTGGAACGCCAAGGAATTACATCTCTTTCTGCAGAAGATATGCAGCAGGCAAAAAATGAAAATAAGCATTGGAAGCTGATCGGGCGCGTTGAAAACGTCAACGGCACAATCAAGGGGTCTGTAAAACCAGAGCTGCTCTCTGAAGATGACGCCCTCGCTAACGTCGGAGGTGCGGTAAACGCGGTCACTTATGAATGCGACCTGAGCGGTCCGATTACGCTGATGGGCGCCGGGGCCGGCGTGCCGGAAACAGGATTTGCATTGTTGATCGATTTGATTAACATGGACCGAAATACTATATAAAGGCGGGATAATATGACAACAAAAATCACAGAGCAAAAGATGCTGCTCGGCGGAGAATGGGTCGGCCGGGAACAAACGCTGGACGTCGTCAATCCCGAGGATCAGTCCGTTATCAGCACAGTGCCGATGGCAAGCAGTGACGATGCGCGCGAAGCTGTGCGGATTGCTGTGGAAGGAAAGGAAATCGCCGAAGCGCTGAGCGTCCGGGAACGTATGGATATATTAAATAAAGTAGCGGATTATGTGCTTGATCATGCAGAGGAGTTTGCGGAAATCATTGCTCTTGAAGGAAGCAAAACGATAGCGGAAGCTTCCGGTGAGGCACGCAGGACCGCTGAGACGATACGTCTTGGAGCGGAAGAAGCACGCCGTCTTTCCGGGGAATCGATTAATTTCGACCAGATGGAAGGCAATACGAACCGGATGGGGTACTATTATCACTTCCCGGTAGGCGTTGTAGCAGCTATCACGCCGTTTAACGATCCATTGAATCTAGTGGCACACAAGGTAGCACCGGCGATTGCCGCCGGGAATGCTGTGATTGTGAAGCCGGCAACAGAAACACCGCTCAGTGCGTTAAAGCTGGCCGAAGCGTTTATTGCCGCCGGTCTGCCGAAAAAAGTACTCACAGTAATTACAGGAAGAGGCCGTGACATCGGCGACATTCTGGTTGAAGCAGAAGACGTTCAGATGATCAGCTTTACCGGTGGCTATGAAACAGGAAAAAGCATTGCCCATAAAGCAGGACTGAAAAAGCTGTCCATGGAGCTGGGCTCGAATTCCCCGTTTATTATCTGGAAGGACGCAGACATTGAAAAGGCGGCCCAGTCAGGCGTGGACGGAGCGTTTGGAGCTGCCGGCCAGAACTGCCTGAGTGTCCAGCGGGTGTATGCACACGAAGAAATTTACGAAGCGTTTGAAGCATCGTTTGTAGATAAAGCCAAACAGGTGCGTGCAGGCAGAAAGATGGATAAGGATTCGGATATCGGCCCGGTAATCAATGAAAAAGAAGCCAAACGGATTGAAAGCTGGATTGAAGAAGCAGTGGAGGCAGGAGCCAAAGTGCTTGCCGGCGGCAAACGGCACGGCGCCTTTATCGAGCCGACTGTTCTGTCGAACGTGCCGGAGGATATAACGATTGTAAAAGAAGAAGTGTTCGGCCCGGTAGTAATACTTGCTTCTGTGGCAACGTTTGATGAAGCAGTCACACGCTCGAACAGTGTGCCTTTCGGTCTGCAGGCCGGCATTTATACGAATGATATCAATTTAGCGCTGAAGGCTGTACGCAAGCTTCACGTCGGCGGTGTCATGGTAAACGACAGCAGCGATTTCCGGATCGATGCCATGCCATTTGGCGGCGTTAAGCATTCAGGCATCGGCCGCGAAGGCGTAGCATTTGCCATTGAAGAAATGTCGGAAAAACGGCTCGTATGCTTTACCATTGATGAATAATTAAATGTAAACGGGATAAAAGGGGGGATCAGCTCATGTTATTTGAAAAAGATGAGTACCTGACGAGAATGAACCAGACGAAAATGAAAATGATGGAATACGGTATTGAAGTGCTATTGGTCTCCAATCCATCGAACATGTACTATTTAACAGGATATAACGCATGGTCGTTTTATGTGCATCAAATGGTGATTGTGATGATTGACGAAGATCAGCCATTATGGATCGGGCGGGAAATGGATGCCCACAGCGCTACCGTCACTACATGGCTTGACGAAGACCATATCATTCCGTATCCTGATGAATTTGTGCAGTCGACGATCAAGCACCCTATGGATTTCGCAGCGAACATCCTGACCGAGATCGGCCAGGGCAACCGTAAAATTGGTTTGGAGATGGATGCATTTTATTTTACCGCCATGTGCTATGAACGAATCCAGGCTGGTCTCCCAAATGCCGAATTCCGTAATTTCAGCACGCTTGTCAACTGGGTCCGGCTGGTAAAATCAGAAGCGGAAATTGAGTGCATGTACCGCGCCGGACGTATACTCGAAAATGCCATGCAGGCTGGTTTTGATACGGTAGATGTCGGCGTTCGTGAAAATGAAGTAGCTGCGGCTATCACCAATGCTCAGATTCTTGGAACAAAGGAATTCGGTGGAGATTATACGTCGATTGTGCCGATGATTCCCGCGAACGAAAATACAGCTACCCCGCATTTGACATGGACGGACCGGAAATATAACTACGGGGACTTTTTAACGATTGAAATTGCCGGCGCGTATATGCGCTATCATACTCCAATGGCACGGACGATGGCAATCGGCCAGGCTCCTGAAAAAATGTATGATCTCTCGGAAACGGTCGTTGAAGGCATCGAAACTACGATGGATTCAATTAAGCCGGGGATGACGGCAGAAGAAGTGGAAAGCGTGTGGAGCCGGACGATCGCAAGACGCGGGTATTTTAAGGAATCCCGCCTCGGCTACTCCATCGGGCTCAGCTATCCGCCGGACTGGGGCGAGCATACGGTCAGCTTCCGGAAGGGTGATCACACTATTTTGCAGCCGAACATGACGTTTCACCTGATGCCTGGCATCTGGCTTGATGACCACGGGGTAGAGATTACAGAATCGATCCGCATTACGGAAAATGGCTGTGAACTGCTCAGTCACGTGCCGCGGGATATGTATGTAAAAGAACCCGGGGTACTCGGTGACGGTTTTGCGGAAAACCGATTGAACGCCCACTATAGATAAGAAACAGGCAGCGGACTTCCAAAAAAGGAGTCCGCTTTTTTATGAATGATATGCGGGTGTTGGCTATTTTTTCCGGATAGTGGTAGCATAAAGGTGTTTGCAATGAAGATTTGACTAAAACGGGGAATGATCATGAACCGGCAGGCCTACATAAAACCAACACTGGGAGCTGCAGCTTTTGCAGCTGTATTTTGCTATTTTTTAGAAGTGCTTTTAAACGTTCCGTTTGTCGACTACGGATACAGTTTTATTGCCGGGGTGCTGCTAGTGGCATCCCTGCCTGTGATGCCGCCCCTGAACCGGCGTGTGGTTTACGTGCTGATTGCTGTCGGCATTGCTTTGTTCTGGACGTACGGTGTTTCCTGGCAAACGGTGTGGACAAGCTTCGGAGAAAACCTGCCGCTGCTTGCCCTCTTTTTAACGGTGCCGCTGATTGGGACGTACATGTCGGAAGCGGGGCATCTGCATGCTTTTCAACAATATCTCGAACAACAGAACAAAAAAAGAGGAGTGCCGCCGCACCGGCTTGGCTACGGCGTGACAGCAAGCATTGGTGCCATTCTGAACCTCGGCTCCATGCCGCTTGTGTACGGCATTGCTAAAGAAAGCTTTCCATCTTTTGAGAAAAAAAGAATGGCATTAACGGTACTCAGGGGATTTGGCTCGTGTATGCTCTGGTCGCCGTATTTTGTAAATATGGCCCTGATTTTAAGCATCTATGATTTGAGCTGGGGAGAAGTCGGACCCTACGGGATCGTGATGGCTGCTGTGTTGACAGCTCTGGTCGTTGTATTTTTCCGCTCGTCAGCATTCGCCGATGATGCCTGGACGGTTCCAGAGAAAGAAAAAGAAGTCAATCCGCCGGTGTCTTCGATGCGCACGTTTTTACTATTTTTAGGCATTCTGCTTGCTGCTTCTTTTTTGCTTGAAGCACTGTTGCCATACAGCATGCTGACAATTGTTTCGGTGCTCGCCCTTTTGTATCCGTGGGTGTGGGCCCTGGCGCGAAAACAGGCTGTCTCGTTTGCACAGTCAACGTGGAAACACGTAAGCGGTTCGTTTGAACGCCTGTACAACGAAATTGGTATTTTTGTGACGGCTGGATTTTTCAGTGTGGCGCTTCGAAGCAGCGATGCCGGAAGATGGCTTTCTGAAGCCATCAGCTTTTTGTCCCAGGGCTATATGATTCTGCTGATTGCCTGGGTGGTCGCTATCGTAATGGGGCTCTCTGCGGTAGGTATTCACCCCGTAATAATTGTCACTGGTCTCGGCGGGGCTCTTTCGCCGGAAATCTTTGGGGTTGGGGCTCCGTTTATGGCCGTGCTGCTGCTCATGTCGTGGATGCTCGGCGTTCAGGTGTCTCCGTTTACAGGAGCGATACTTATGACATCTCATTTAATGGGGGCGACTACCATTCAGGTAATCAGGAAAAATACAGCATTTATTCTAAGCGCTGCCGTCGTGTTGAGCCTTGTATTATTTGTACTGGGAGAAACGTTAATGTAAAAATGAAGGAGAGAATGCAGCATGCGTCCACTCGAAGCTGGAAAATTATACGGGTCCGTCATGCTTGTTATGCTGATGTGGGGACTTAATGTCGTGGCGCTGAAGGTGCTGGTGGCTGAAATAAATCCGGTTTATATGCAGGCGGCCCGCATTTTGCTCGCCGGCCTGTCTGTCGCCTTGTTTGTTTTTCTGCGCAAAGAGCATGAGCGGGTGCCGAGGGCTGCTTTTATGTATATTCTGCTGGCTGCAGTGTTTGGCATGACCGGTCACCATACGTTTTTAGCTATAGGGCTGAGTGAAACAACTGCTGTAAAAAGCTCGCTCATACTGGCTCTTCTTCCTATTACAACAGCTCTTTTGTCCATGCTGTTTTTGGGAGATGCCTTTACGAAGCTTCGCTGGCTCGGGGTGTTTGCCGGGTTTGCCGGGGCAGTACTTATTAATCTCACCGGAGAAGGCGGGGAGGCTGTTCAGGGAGCAGCGAGGGGAGATGCGTTTATTTTTGCAGCAATGACTGCCCAGGCTGTGAGCTTTTTATTCATTAAAAAAGCGTCTGAACTGGTGGCGCCGAGAGTATTAACGATCTACACGCTGATGCTCGGCTCTGTTGGTTTGTTCGCAGTCAGTTTTGTGCTGTCCCCGTCCGGGTGGGAGTCGTATATTACAGCTCCTGGCTGGGTGTGGCTCGTGTTTTTACTTTCCGGAGTATTTGCTACCGGCCTCGGCCAGATTTTATATAATGCGTCGATTTCGAAAATCGGCCCGGGGAAAACTGCCATATTTAATAACTTTGTGCCTTTTTTCGGCCTGTTAAGCTCGGCGCTTATCCTCGGAGAAAACGTATCACCGGCTCAGCTTGGAGGATTCATATTCATTGTGGCCGGAGTGCTGCTTGGCACCGGGTGGGTGGACCAGCTGCTGTTAAAAAAACGAAAACAGGCGCCTGCTAAGTATGATGCTTAGCGGACGCCTGCTTTTTTTTCGGAACTTCATCAAAACCCCCGGGGTGAAATGGATGGCATTTGACAATGCGCCGAACTGTCAAAAAGGCCCCTTTCCAGAATCCGAAGCGCTCAAAGGCAGTAATGCTGTACTGCGAACAGGTGGGATAAAAACGGCAGGAGGGGGGCGTGAACCGGGAAATATAACGTTGATACAGCCGGATCAGCGCCACTATCAATTTTTTCATACATACGCACTCCTATAGTCTTTTTTGCACTTAAAGCGTAGCATAAATAAAAGCAGAACTAAAAAACCCCGCCTGAACCGGCGGGGTTAAAACCTTACTTCTGTATTAACCGACATAAAAGGAGGCTGCTGGTTCAACAACCTGGCGAAGAAGTGCTTCTTCTTCCGCGTTTAAACGTACCATTGGAAGACGGACATCGCCGGAAATGATACCGCGCATCTCAAGAGCTGCTTTTACCGGAGTCGGACTAGGCGCTGCGAACATGGATTTCATCAGCGGCAGCAGATCGCGGTGCCGGGAAGCGGCATAGACCGGCTGTCCGTTAAAGAAGCTCTGGATCATGTCCTGCATGCTCTCTCCGGCCACGTGGGCAGAAACAGAAACGACGCCGGTAGCTCCAACAGACAGCAGTGGCAGCGTCAGACTGTCATCGCCGCTGTATAAGGTAAAGTCCTGCGGTGCATGCTGCAGAATATAGGCCGCAGCTTCGAGATCACCGCTCGCTTCTTTGATGGAGCAGATGTTTCTGACATGGGAAAGCCGTACAATAGTTTCCGGTGTCATACCGGCCGCGCTTCGCCCTGGAATGTTATAAAGCATAACCGGAGTGTTAATTCCTTCAGCAATTGTACGGAAATGCTGGTACATGCCTTCCTGGGAAGGCTTGTTATAATACGGAGTTACAAGCATGACGGCATCAATGCCGGTTTTTTCAGCTTCAAGGGACAAAGCGAGTGAAGCTCTTGTATCGTTGGAGCCTGTGCCTGCAATAACCGGCACCCGGCCGTTTACAGTCTGGACAGTATGACGGAACAACGAGATTTTTTCCTCATGGGAGAGCGTTGGGGATTCGCCGGTCGTACCTGCCACCACAATGCTTTCTGTTCCTGTGCTGATCAAATGATTAATCAGTCTGGTTAATGCTGTGTAATCTATATCTCCGTGTTCATCAAATGGAGTCACCATTGCTGTACTCAATCTGCCAAAATTCATGTTTACTCACCCTCTTAAAAGTATAGTCTTGCCTAAAAAGAGAGGGCTTGCGGTTTCACGTCTTCGTCTCCGTCCGGACACGAAAAAAGCAACCATGGAAAGAGCCCATCGTTGCAGGAACGCTTCAGCTGTTAAGCAGAACCGCACGTGCGTGAGATAGCCCTCCATACAGAAAATCTGTATGACAGTCCCGCATTTATTCAATACGAGACCAGCGTTGAACGATTGAGTCGTCCGCAGCTTCGGCAAAAACCCCTTTCCGCTTTAATCACCAGAGCTCATTCTCTTCCTAAAGCGTACTAATAGTTTTCGCAGCCTCTAACCTCACTTCTCAAATAAAGAAGCAGGATATGAAATTAATTAACTACACCATAGCAGATAACGCCCCGAAAGACAATAGTACGGCAGAAAATCAATTATCTTTTCTATATTGCCTGATTTTAGCGTGAGTAAACATAATTAAATATTGTCTGTTTATCCCTTCTCCGCAACTGTTTTAGCGGATTCCGCCCGCGGCGGGCAAAAAATTTTTAAAAACACGTTTCATTTTAGTGAATCTTTCTTATATAATGAGAGAGGGAAAACAGAACATTAGGGGGCCAATTACGTATGTCGCAGCTTCAGCAGATCGCTCTAGAACTTCCAAAAGAACTCTATACGGAAATCGAACATCTGTCCCAGTCAGAAAAGGATTCTTTTTTTCATCAGGTATTAAAAGATCAAATTGAAAAACAAAAATCCACAGACATGCAGGAACAATTGAAGAACGGATATGCAGAAATGGCTGCACTAAATGCTGAAATATGCGCTGAATTTGAATATGCCGAAACAGAATCTACACAGACGACAGAACGACGGCTGCATGAACAAGACTAGCTGTTCATCCTGTCCGGCAGCATGAGCGCGCAACCGGAAAAGGAGGTGAATGGGTGGTTTGAGTGATTCGAAACAAAACAATCAGCATCATAAAAAAGTAGTCAAACGGGGGGACGTATTTTTTGCGGATCTGTCTCCGGTAGTTGGATCAGAGCAGGGAGGCGTCCGCCCCGTACTTATCATTCAAAATAATATTGGTAACCGCTTCAGTCCTACGGTGATTGTAGCTGCTATTACGGCACAGATTAAAAAGGCAAAAATGCCGACACACGTAGAAATTGATGCAGCCAAGCATCGATTTGACCGTGACAGCGTTATCCTGCTCGAGCAGCTTCGTACTATTGATAAGCAGCGGTTAACTGATAAAATTACCCATCTCGATGATGAAACCATGGAGCAGGTACGTAAAGGTCTGGAAATAAGCCTTGGCCTGCATGAGTTCAATTAATCCATCATACATAACGACTACGGGCCCCCGCCTGCATTTCGATACGTAAAACCTTTCCGGACTGGAAAGGTTTTAGATTGTAGACAAAGGCCTCCGAAAATAGATTTCGGAGGCCTTTGTTGTGCCATCGAAAGAAAAAAGAAGCCCTAATAGACAAGCGCCTATTTGTCGCCACCGCCAGGTGGCGAGTTTTTTGAGATTCATCGCCGCATAAACAAGCATCGTCTGCGCGGTGTTTCGTGCCCCTCCGGCGAGGAGCGTCCAACGCAAGCCATGCTTTTGTTTGAGATCCGCAAAAATCCGTTCGATGGTTTCTTTTCGTTCCGCATAGGTTCTCCGGTTCCACGGAGTGTGTCGAAGGTGTTCGGCTTCGTCCAGATCGTCCTGCCAGACGTGGCGGAGAATCACCTTCCGGTGATCCCGGCTTTGGGTGCAGGTTTCAAGCAGCGGACAGGACTGACAAATGGCGGGATCTGAGACATACTCCTGATAGCCGTCCCGAGTCGTGGTGCGGTAGCGCAGGGCCTGGTGCTCGGGACAGAGATACGCGTCCAGATAGGCATCATACACAAAGTCCTGTTTGCGCAAGCGTCCCGGCGGGCCTTTGGGACGGGTATAAGGCATGACCGGGCGGATGCCCTGCTCGCGAAGCCAATGAGCAATCGCCGGGGTTTTATATCC